>JAEZDL010000108.1 GCA_023418095.1 Bacteroidota bacterium | reverse complement strand
TGATGGGGGAACCCGGCCAGTTCGATGTCGCTGCCACCGTTGTTGCGCCGGGTGAGCGTGATCCCCAATACGCGCGATGCGGTGATCGCATCCCCGCCGAAGGTTTCATAGAAATCGCCCACACGGAACAACAGCACCGCATCAGGATACTGCCCTTTGATCCGCTCGTATTGCCGCATCAGCGGCGTGGTGGCCTGCTTCTCGTTCGCCATCGTTCCGGTGCGCCTAATTTTGCCTCTTTCCGCACCTTTTTCCCCACCGCCAAGGTATTGCTCCCTTCCGCAGTTTTCCCTTTCCCCCTCCATCCCTTCTTCACATTTTTCCAACACCCATGCCCCTCCACGATCGCAAGTTGACCATGGCCGAGCTCGATCGGGTGGCCCCGCATGCCTACCGGCCACGCAGAAAGGTGGTGGTGGTGCTCGATGATGTAAGGAGCAGGCACAATGTGGGTTCGATCTTCCGCTCGGCGGATTCCTTCGGCATTGAGGCGGTCCATCTGTGCGGTTTCACGCCTTGTCCGCCCCACCGCGAGATCGAGAAGACGGCATTGGGCGCCACCGCTTCGGTACCCTGGCAACACCACGAAAAAGTGACCGGCTGTCTCGAAGGGTTGAAAGCGCAGGGCCATGTGGTGATCGCGATCGAGCAGACCGAAGCAGCCCTGCCCATTCAACAGGACACGGTGGAATTCGATCGGCCGCTGGCCCTGGTGCTGGGCAATGAGCTTTCAGGGGTTTCGGAGGAGGTGGTCACATTCGCCGATCGGTGCATCGTGATCCCGCAGTTCGGCAGTAAACATTCCCTGAACGTTTCCGTTTGTGCAGGGATCGTGCTCTGGTGGTTCGCCGGGCGCGAGCTTTGACTTTTTCAATGTTGATGCGGCTTGCGAGGCAACCATCGGTGCCTGGCGCTGTCTTCTGGAAGGAACCGGCCGTACTTTCCACTATGCCGGGAAATTGAAACCCTCTATATTTGGCTGCATTCGCTCCCCGATCATTGCTCATGCAGATCAAGCGCATACTACCGCTCGCCATACTGCTTTGGATCACATCCATGCCGCTAAGCGCGCAGTATTTCCGGCAATCCAGCTATTGGAAGACCAATCGCAACGAACTGAACATCGCCCTTGGGATCTCCAATTTCCTGGGTGAACTGGGCGGTCGCAACCAGATCGGATCGCCCTTCGTGTGGGATCTGGAAATGAGCCAGACAAGGCCGGCGGCCAGTTTTGGTTACCGTTATTACATCCGGCGCAAACAATCCTTCCGGCTCGGGCTTACTTATGGCGTATTGGCCGGGAACGATAACCTTACCAAGGAGATCTTCCGCAATAACAGGAACCTGCATTTCCGATCCGATGTTTTCGAAGCCTCGCTCCGGTACGAGTTGCACCTCTATCGCGAGGAACTGGGGCACGTGTACGATCTGCGCGGGGTGAAGGGGACCAAATCCAGCCGGGTGGGCTTCTACTTCTTCGGCGGCATCGGTGTGTTCTATTTCGAGCCGAAGGCCCAGTTCAACAACGCGTGGGTCGATCTTCGCCCACTGGGTACTGAGGGCCAGGGTCTTCCGAATGGACCGGAGGAATATAACAACATCGAACTATGCATCCCGATGGGCGTTGGTGTGCGGAAATCCTTCAGCAAGCATCTGAGCCTTGGCCTGGAATTGCAGTATACCAAAACGTTCACCGATTACATCGATGACGTGAGTGGAGTGTATTACGATAACGAAGCGATCGAAGAGGCGTACGGTGAAGTGGCCGCATACCTGGCCGACCCCAGCCTTAACCTGCTTTACACCACCGATCCATCAGGCATCCCATACTATCTGAACGCGACAACGACAGGCCAGCAGCGCGGGGACAGCAAGGATCTGGATGCGTACCTGTTCCTCACGGCCAACGTGCATTACAAGATATACAAGTACCGCAGCGGTTCGAAGAAATACCGCGCACGGATCCGCCGCCAGAAGATCGTGTTCTGACGATCCTCCCGATCGACTTTCGCGATCGGCGGTGCCGACCACAGTTGTCCGCTTACACTTACGCGACCGGCAGGTGAGTGATGGATCTTCCCGTCACGGCATTCACCTTACCCGTAATAAATACCCGATCGGTCTTCCGGCTTGCTTAATGATTAGATGTATCTGAAGGATGAGCGTTCCGCGATCGACTTTAACAGATGCAAGGCCCAATTGTTCAGATCGAAGCGAATGAGCTAACCGGTCTGTTATCCGATGAGCCGGATCGATCAGCGTATATCCAGATCAGGCCTATCCGATCTAGCGCGGAGCATTGATTCGCAGAGTATAAGGGAAGCAATGCTTCACGCTGGATCGGATCGTCGGGTAGCGATCGCGAGGTGATCTAAAAGAAAAAGCCCCGCGATCGCGGGGCTTTTTCTCTCGTATCGAGTGTGATCAGATACCGAGATTATCCTTGAAAGCGCGGAACTCAAGGTCCTTCATCGCTTTCTCACGCATGCTCGGATCCTGTTGAACAGCCTTGGCGAGGTGATCACGGACCATGTCGCCGTTGTTCTGGCGGGCAGCGATGATCGCCATCAGGTAATGGCCCTGAGCGGTGTCTTTTTCCGGGCTGGCTTCCAGGATGCGCTGTGCACCGGCAGGATCACCACCGAGCATCTTGGCAAGAGCGGCATTGAACGTGTTCTGGCCGGCCATGTTGGTGTTCGCCGCACCGTAATCACCGTTCTGGATGTTCACGATACCGAGGTTGTACTTCACCTCCGGACCAGCTTCCATCGCCTTGCCATAGAGTTCGGCGGCACGGCTCCGATCGCCCTGCAACCTGGCCACCACGCCAAGGTTATTGGTGCTCACAGGATTGTCCTTGATGCTGTTCGCCTTTTCGAACTGGGCCTTCGCTTCGTCCACCTTGTTCTGCATCATCAATATGTAACCTACATTGTTGGCTCCACGATAGTCCTGCGGGTAGATCCGCTCGGCCTCGCGATAGATCCGCAATTGCTCGTTCAGATCGGTGGTGAGCGTTCCGGCGAACAGGAGTTCCTCCACGTTCAGTGAATCAGGTGTGTTGCGGCTCATCTCGGTGATCTGCTCATCTGTTTTACCGACAACCTCATAGTTCATCTTCATCTCACTGCGACGCAGTTTCGGCAGGATCTCATCACGGATCTCGTTGTAGGTGGCGGCCATGTTGCGGATCTCCGCTTCACGTTTGGTCACATCCGGATACATTTCAAGTACGCGCAGCACAAGATCCTTGTCCGGCACCTCGCTCTGTTGCATCTCCCGCTTGAAACCTTCCCAATCCTCACCACGTGGGTTCAATTGGTAAAAGGCATCACCTTTGGCGGCATCATACTTGGCGCGGTTGAACTCGCCTTTGGCCCAACGCTGTGCGCTTTCCGCGCGATCCTGCGCCAGGTTCTCGTTCAGGGTGAGTTCCCCTTCAGGGCTGGCCCATGCATCGATGTTCACGCCCTTTACATTGATGTTCCCCTTCTTGGCGAAGCCTTTTACGAAGTCCGCCATTCCCTTGATGTCCTGATCACGCAATTCTCCGGGACGTACTACGCTGGAATTCACCAGATAGTGGATCACCGCGTCCTGTGTATGGTTCGTGATCCGCTCGAACTGGTCCTTGGCGATCAGCACCTTATCATCGGATTGCACCAGGAAAGGCGTGGTCATCACACCATCGGCGATCTTGATATCGTCAAAGGCCTTTTCCTTATTACCCTGGCGGCCAACGATGCGCACCATCAGTTCGCTTTCGGCCATGGCGGGCGTGTAGGCCACCTTGTGTGAATAGTTGAAGGCCTTGCCGCTCTCGTACGGTACCACCGTATAATTACCGGCAGCCTTGTCTCCCTGGAAGTATTCGGTGCGGGCGGCGGTCTCACCTCCCGTGTACACCAAGGTGGGGGTCAACTCCACGATCGCCTTTCTGTGGAAATATTTCCCCGGAAAATTTCCGTTGATATTGATCGCGACCGAATCACCCTGTACGATCAGGGGATTGGGGTCAACGGTGTATTTGATGTTCTCAGCATATTTGTTCATCTTGCCCAAACCGCCGCAACCACTGAGGATCAGTGCTGCAGTAAGGACAAGGCCTGGGCCTTTGAGGTGCCGCTTTTCCATGAATTAGCGTCTTGGTTTTCTGAATCAGGGTGCAAGTATAATGCACGCCTGTGCGAGCAACTCACAGGCCATATGGATCAGTTCTCCACATTCCGCCGTGAGCATCAGATGGAAACGCACGCCGGGTGGGGCATAGCGTTGTTCCCCGCACGGCCCGAGCCAGGCCATTATTTCATCGAAGCATCCCTGCCGCTGTGGCTAAGGTTGTTCAAAATGGAGAGCAGCGTCCGGCCGATCACCGGATGGGTCCAGAGCGGAGCGATATCCACCGCAGGGGAGAGGGCGAATTCACGGAGGTGCATCCGTGGATGGGGGACTTGCAGGCCCGATCGTTCGATCACCCGGTCTTCGATCAATAGTATGTCGATGTCGATCGGGCGCGGTCCGGGTGGCGCGCCAGGTTCTCGAACCCGGCCCAACTGCTTTTCGATCCCCAGGCATTGTTCCATGGTCTCCAAGGGTTCCAAGTGTGTGGTGATGAGCAGTGCGCGGTTGAGGAACTGGCTGTCGTGCTCGAATCCCCATGGCTCGGTCCAGTGATCGCGGCTGCGGCTTTGGATCTTTCCGATCCGGCTGGCTATCAAAGCTTCAGCTTCAGAGAATAGGGCCAATGGATCGCCCTCGTTGCCTCCCAACAGCAGCAATGCTTCTACCATGTGCGTGGAATATAACATCGTTATCTCCTTTTTCTTCCCAGGAACGACCGTTCGCTGCACCAAAATGTGAAGATCGAAATGTTCATCGATTATGGTCCGTTCAAGAGGCAACCCCATCCGGAAAGCGGCGTCTTCCTAATGGAACCATCGGTAAGTATAGTCCGAAACCTCAAAAAAACCTGGGAGCCATGGACAAGTTGATCGCAGTGCACGATTTCTTCTACAACAGCATGGGAATGGCGTTCTATTACGCCCTCGGTTTCATCGCCGTGATCGCCGCGCTGGCCCAATGGAGGCTTTACGAAAAGGCGGGGCAACCCGGCTATGCGGCACTTGTACCGGTATGGAACGTGATCGTTTTCCTGAAGATCGTGGGCCGGCCCGCCAGCGATGGCTGGAAGATGCTGATCCCGATCTGGGGGCAGCTCTATTTCATTCCGAAAGTGTGGATCGAGGTGTGCCACAGCTTCGGCAAGCACAGCACGCTCGATCATATCCTGGTGATCGCATTGAACGGTCTATACATCCTCAACCTCGCGCTCAGCGACGAAACGAAATACCAGGGTCCTGTGTATGGCAAGCAGGCGCCGCCTCCGGCACGCCGCCTTACACCACGGCCCGCCACTTCTCCTTCTCTCGCGTAATTGGGTTTCTTGATCTTTTGGAGCAGGAAAGGCCACCGATCGGTGGCCTTTCCTTTTGCTCACAATTTCTGCAATTCCGCTTCAGCCTTTTGCAAGGCCCGATCCAGGCCTGAAGGATCTTTTCCTCCGGCCGTCGCAAAATCGGGCTGGCCGCCGCCGCCGCCTTTGATCTCTGCCGAGATCGCTTTGATGATCGCGTTCGCGGTAGCGCCTGTGGAGGCGGAAAATTCCTTTCCGATCGATACGGCCAGAAGCGGTTTTCCATCCTGAACGCTGCCTGCCACCACGGCCATTTTTGGATCGGAGTTTCGCAACAAATGGCCGAGATCCTTCAAGCCTTGTGCATTCAGGTCGATCCGATCGATCAACAGTGAAAGTCCCTGCTTGAATGGTTTCGCTTTCTGTGGAAGATCCTGTGCCAGGCGTTGGATTTTTTCCTTCGCCGCTTTTTCCAGCTCCTTCTCCAACGCGGCGTTCCGATCCATCAGTTGACGCACGGCCGCGGCCGGATCATCGCTGTTCTTCAGCAACACGGTCACTTCATCCAGCTTCGCGAGCTTTTCTTCGATCATGCGATCGGCGGCTTCGCTGGTGATCGCTTCCAACCGGCGAATGCCTGCGGCCAGCGCACTTTCGCTCACGATCTTGAAACGGCCGATCGCACTGGTGCGCGGCACATGTGTTCCGCCGCACAATTCAACACTCGGACCGAATTTCACCACGCGCACTTCGTCGCCGTACTTCTCGCCGAAAAGCGCCATTGCGCCCATCGCCTTCGCCTTCTCGATCGGAACATTTCGCAGATCCTCGAACCCGATGTCCTGGCCGATCATCTCGTTCACTTCCCGTTCGATCGCTGCGATCTCTTCCGCGCCGATCTTGGAGAAATGACTGATGTCGAAACGCAGGCGATCGGATGCGACCAGCGAGCCTTTCTGTTCGACGTGTGTTCCGAGTTGTTTCCGCAGAACATGATGAAGCAAATGTGTCGCGGTGTGGTTCCGCATCGTGAGCGCGCGACGTTTCTCATCCACCTGCGCGACGAATTCCGCGGAAGGATCGGATGGCAATTCCTTGGTGAAGTGAACGATCAACTGATTCTCGCGCTTCGTGTCGATCACGTCGATCTTCTCTTCTTTGCTGATCAACCAACCGGTATCGCCGACCTGGCCGCCGCCTTCCGCGTAGAACGGTGTGCGATCGAGCACGATCTGGAATTGATCGCCGCCTTTTCCGCTGATCTTTCGATATCGCAGGATCATCGCTTCACATGACAGTTGATCGTAACCGATGAATTCGGTCTCGCCTTTTTTCAGTTCGATCCAATCTCCGGTTGAAACAGCTGTCGCAGCGCGCGATCGATCTTTTTGTTTCTGCAGTTCCGCCTCGAAGCCTTTCATGTCCACGTCGCGGCCTTGTTCCCGAGCGATCAACTGCGTGAGATCGATCGGAAATCCATACGTATCGAACAACTCAAAAGCCTTATCCCCTGAAAGTGTTCCGGTGGTTTCGGATAGCGCCGATCCAAGTCTTTTGATCCCCTGATCAAGCGTGCGCAAAAAAGCCTTCTCTTCCTCCTGCACCACGTTCTCGATCAGCTGCTGTTGCTTCCGCAACTCCGGGAATTGCGCGCCCATCTGATCCGCCAGCACACCGATCAATGCATGCATGAACGGTTCGGAAAGATCTAGGAAACTGTAACCGTAACGCACCGCGCGACGCAGGATCCTTCTGATCACATAACCCGCGCCGGTATTGCTCGGCAACTGTCCATCGGCGATCGCAAAAGCGATCGCTCGGATGTGATCGGCGATCACACGCATCGCGATGTCCGACTTGTCATTCCGGCCTTGAGCCGGAAGCGCGTGATCGGCATTTTCGAGTTTCCGGGTCGAGCCCGGAATGACACCACCGTACTGCTTTCCGCACTTCTTGGCGATCGCCTGGATCATCGGCTGGAAAACATCGGTGTCGTAATTGCTCTTCTTGCCCTGCAGCACCATGCACAGCCGCTCGAAACCCATGCCCGTGTCCACATGCTGCGCAGGCAGGGTCACCAGCGATCCATCGGCCTTCCGCTCGAATTGCATGAACACGTTGTTCCAGATCTCGATCACCTGCGGATGATCTCCATTTACCAGATCGCGTCCAGGTTTCGTAGCTTTTTCTTCGCTCGATCGCACATCCACATGGATTTCCGTACACGGCCCGCACGGCCCGGTATCGCCCATCTCCCAGAAATTATCCTTCCGGCTGAACGGCAGGATCTGTTCCGCCGGCAGGTACTTCAGCCACAGATCGCGCGTCTCCTCATCGGCCGGCAATTTGTCCGCCGCATCGCCGCCGAAATAGGTCACGTACACATCCTTTTTGTCGATCTTGTATTCATTGATCAGCAACTCCCACGCCCACTGGATCGCCTCCTTCTTGAAGTAATCTCCGAAGCTCCAGTTGCCCAGCATCTCGAACATGGTGTGGTGGTACGTATCGATCCCAACTTCCTCCAGATCGTTGTGCTTGCCGGAAACACGCAGGCATTTCTGCGTATCGGCGATCCGCTTGTATTTCGCCTCGCGATTGCCAAGGAACAGGTCCTTGAACTGGTTCATGCCCGCGTTGGTGAACATCAACGTCGGATCGTCCTTCACCACCATCGGCGCGCTGGGCACTATCTGGTGGCCACGTGCCTTGAAATGGTCCAGGAACTTCTGGCGGATCTCGCTCGATGTCATTGCTTCGCTCTTTGCGGGCGGCAAAGGTAGCGGGAGGCGTTGGTCCGGAGTTCTTTGGGCGTGCCGGTGCTCAAAAGCAGCACCGTCGGGCTATACGCTCCAAATCCGCGCTCGCAAAGCCTCGCTTGCGGGCTTTCCGCTTCTATCCCTCACGCACATCCCGGACAACCGACAACTGACAACCGATCCCCACCTTTGGCACATGATCCGCTAATCCGATCAGCCATGAAACAGATCCATCTTTTCGTCTTCAACTTCGCGCTTCTGCTTCTTTTTTCAGCTTGCAAGGATCGCGAAGCGGTTGTGACCAACGGTTCAGCCGATCCGATCGAGGAACCCTCCGCACAGGCA
Source organism: Bacteroidota bacterium (assembly GCA_023418095.1). Lineage (GTDB taxonomy): Bacteria > Bacteroidota > Bacteroidia > Flavobacteriales_F > PHOS-HE28 > PHOS-HE28. The sequence goes on along the minus strand of JAEZDL010000108.1, from coordinate 16,015 downwards.
GAACAAGCCGAAGAAAACGGAACTGTTGCCGGTGAAAGTGCCGCGAACGATCGGCCCGTGCAAGCCACCGATCAGATCGCTGATTCACTCGTGTTCAGCATCGCCCGATCGGCGTGTTTCGGCAAGTGTCCCTTCTATCGTTTGTTCATTTACGATAGCGGTTACGCCACGTATGAAGGTCTCGGCAATGTGGATCGCATGGGCCTGCATTCAACCACGATCCCAGCGGAAACACGCGCACAGTTGATCGCCGAAGCAGAGAAGGCAGGCTTCTTCGAAATGAAGGATGAATACGATCGGCCGGTCACCGATATTCCGTCCACAACGATCATCGTACGCCGCGCCGATCAGGTGAAGAAAGTGAAGGCGCGCACTGATATTCCGGAAGCGTTCAAGTCGTTCGCAGCGCGAGCCGAGGAGATCCTGTTCGCACAGGATTGGAAGCCGGTGCAGCCGCAGCATTGATCGGTGTTCGTCCCACCGATCGCAGTGCATCCCACGATCGCCTGCCGTTCTTGGCATTCCTGTTACCTTTGCGGCTCCTTTAAACAGAACGATCTTTCAGATCATGAAGCGAATTCTTTCCCTGTGCACCGCAGCTTTCCTGGTGCTCGCCACGTATGCCAACGAGGGCATGTGGCTCCTGAACAAGTTGAAGCAGGTGAACGAGGCCGAGATGCAGAAGCTCGGATTCAAGCTTACCGCCGAGGATATCTACTCGATCAACAAGAGCAGCATCAAGGATGCGGTGATCCGTCTTGGCGGCGGTTTCTGCTCTGGCGAAATGGTGAGCGCCGAAGGCCTTTTCCTCACCAACCACCACTGTGGTTACGATGCGATCCAGGGTTTGAGCACGCCGGAGAAGAATTACCTCGAGAACGGTTTCTGGGCGATGACGCGTGGCGAGGAATTGCCAGCTGGTTTCCCGGTGAGCTTTCTGCAGGGGATCGAGGATGTCACCAGCAAGGTAATGGCCGAACTGAATGATGGCATGAGCGAAGAGGAGCGCGCTGGAAAGATCCAGGAGATCGCTGCAAGACTTCGCCTGGAAGCCGCGCAAGGCAATGGAATGAGCGCCGATTTCAAGGAGATGTTCGAAGGCAACGAGTTCTACATCTTCACCTACAAGACCTATCCCGATGTTCGCCTGGTGGGAACTCCGCCAAACGCGATCGGAAAATTCGGTGGCGACACTGACAACTGGATGTGGCCGCGCCACACCGGCGATTTCTCGATGTTCCGCGTTTACGCCGGTCCCGATGGTGAGCCTGCCGAATACAATACTGCGAACGTTCCGTTCAAGCCTGCGCACCATTTCCCGGTAACGTTGCAAGGCGTACAGGAAGGCGATTTCGCCATGGTGATGGGCTATCCCGGCAGCACGGATCGCTTCCTGAGCAGCCATGGCGTGAAACTCGCGCTGGATGTGGAACAGCCGAGCCGCGTGAAGATCCGCCGTCAGAAGCTCGATATCTACGAGGAGTTCATGGACAAGGACTCGGTGGTCGATTTGAAATATGCCAGCAAGCATGCGCAAGTGAGCAACTACTGGAAGTACTTCATCGGCCAGCAACGCGGCTTGAAACGCCTCGATGTGTACGACAAGAAGAAACAACAGGAAGAGGAACTGATGGCGTGGGTGAATGCCGATCAGGGGCGCAAAGGCAAGTACGGCGATGTGATCACCCTGCTGGAGAACGGTTACAAGGAACGCGCGAAGTTCGAGAAGGCGAACACCTACATGCAGGAAGCCGCTTTCGGCAGCGAGATGATCATCATGGGTTTCCGCATGATGGGCTTGAAGAACCAACTCGAGACCGATCCGAAGGATGCTGAAAAAGTCGCTGCGATGGTGGCGCGTGTGCAGGCTGTCGCGGATGAATTCTTCAAGGATTATCACGCACCGATCGACCAGAAGGTGACCGCCGCGATGTTCCGCATGATGAAGGAGGATGTCGAGAACGATCTGCTTCCCGATGTTTACAAGACGATCAACGGCAAGTTCAAGGGCGATCTCGATCGCTGGTCGGCGGAGATCTTCAAGACCAGCATTCTCACGGACAAGGCGCGCCTGGAAGCCTTCCTCGCAAAACCTTCACTGAAAGTATTGCAGAAAGATCTTGGGATGATGGCCGCGGAGAGCAGCCTGAACCACTACCGCAACATCCTGGCACCAGCGATCGATGTGAGCTCGGCCGACATCGGCAAAGGTTACCGCCTGATGGTGGCTGCGATGCGCGAAAAGGATCCGCAGCGCAACTGGTACCCGAACGCGAACAGCACCATGCGCCTCACCTACGGCCAGGTGAAAAGCTACATCCCTGCCGATGGCATGTTCTACAACCATGTGACCACAGCGGATGGAATTCTTGAAAAGGAAGATCCCACGAACGATGAATTCATTGTTCCATCGCGCCAGCAGGAACTTTTGCAGAAGCGTGATTACGGTCGCTATGCTGATGAGAACGGTGAACTGATCGTTGGCTTCATCAGCAACAACGACATCACCGGCGGTAACAGCGGTAGCCCGGTGATCAACGGCAATGGTGAGTTGATCGGGATCGCATTCGATGGCAACTGGGAGGCGATGAGCGGCGATATCGCTTTCGAACCCGAGTTGCAGCGCACGATCAGCGTGGACATCCGTTACGTGCTCTGGACCATCGACAAATTCGCGAACGCAGGTCACCTCGTGAAGGAGATGACCGTCGTGGAGCGCAAACCGGAAGAAGCGAAAGGCGAAGCGCAGGTCGCACCAGCGGTGGAAGAGAAAGCACCGGTGCGTCAATAATTCAAGCATTAGACCTGAGTGAACGGCGGCCCTTGGCCGCCGTTCCTATTTCCGATCCAGCAGAGCAGGATCTGCGATATCGATCTGTTCGAAAAGTGGATCGCTTTTCATGGATCGGACAGCGCCCACCGCGGCCATTGCGGGAGCCAGCGTCATCCCGATCAGCGGGATCTTCATCATTATGCTGAACATCGCGCCGTTCCCGAGAACGATCGGGATCCGCTCGTTCACCGCCTTCACCGTTTCGCCCACGCGCATTCTTCTTCTTTCGAAGATGTAATCGAACATGGAGAATCCATAGAAGTATGCCGAGATCACGAAAAGCACGATCACGGATAACGGGGCGAAGAGCGGAACGAACAGCGTGAGCAACCAGATCGCGATCGAAAGGCTGATCTCCAGGATGCCGTTGCGCGCTGCGATCAGTGCTCCGCGTAAAGCATCCTTCAGGAACTGCATCCATTCGAACGGAAATTCGCGGCCGGTAAGGATCTCTTCGGCACGTTCGCTCGCGTAGGCCAACAGGGGCGAAAGCAGGATCAGCACGATGTATTTGTTCAGCACGAACAACAGGTACGCGATCGCGAGCTTCAACACCAGCATCACCAGCACTTCGCGGGCGCCATCGATCACCGCGAGCAGATCGTTCCAGAAACCTTCGCTCGGCTGCACTTCGATCGCAAGCCGATCCGCGGCCCATTGCGCGAACCGATCGGCTGGTCCGCTGAGGAATGCGAAAAGCCCGAACGCCAGAACGATCCAGAGAAGCGCCGGAACCGCGAACAGCCAACCCATCCGGTGCCGCAGAATGAAGCCGAAGGCACCAAGGAAACCACCAATGCCACGGAAAAGTCCTTTGATCCCGTTCATGCTCGCAAAGGTGATATCGATCCGCAGACCACCGATCGGGTTACCGGTCAACAACGAAGGCTACCTTTGCCGCTTCGTTCCCGGAACATGGAATTGGATCCACTCACAGCGATCTCACCGATCGATGGCCGCTATCGCGATCGCACGCGCAACCTTTCCAAATGGTTCAGTGAGCAGGCGCTCATGCGCTACCGGCTGCGCGTGGAATTGGAATATTTCATCTTCCTGTGCGAAGTTCCGCTTCCCGAGTTGAAGGGTACGAAGCTCGAAGGATTGAAAAGCGTGCGCCGGCGGATCGAAGAACTGAGCACCAGCGATGCACAGCGGATCAAGGACATCGAGAAGGTGACCAACCACGATGTGAAGGCGATCGAATATTTCCTGAAGGAAAGGCTGGAGGAAGCCGGTCTGGGGGAGAAGCGCGAGTTCGTACACTTCGCGCTCACAAGCCAGGACATCAACAATACCGCCCTTCCGCTTCTGATCAAGGAATTCGTCTTCGAGGCATATGTTCCAGCGATCATCGGCCTGCATGAACAATTGCACGGCGCTGCTTTGCAATGGGCACGTGTATCCATGCTTGCCCGAACCCATGGCCAGCCCGCCTCGCCTACGCGGCTGGGCAAGGAGATCCAGGTGTTCGTGGAGCGGATCGGCAAACAATTGAAGCAGTTGCGCGACGTGCCGTTCACCGGAAAATTCGGTGGCGCCACCGGCAATTTCAATGCTCATCAGGTAGCTTATCCGGAACTCGATTGGGTGGAACTCGCCGATCGGTTCATGCAGGAAAAGCTTGGACTGGAACGGCAGCAGTTCACCACGCAGATCGACCATTACGACGATCTGGCCGCGCTCTTCGACGCGATGCGCAGGGTGAACACGATCCTGATCGATCTGTGCCGTGATCTGTGGCAATACATCAGCCTGGATTACTTCCGCCAGCGGATCAAGCCCGGAGAGATCGGAAGCAGCGCGATGCCGCACAAGGTGAACCCGATCGATTTCGAGAACGCTGAAGGAAATCTGGGGATCGCAAACGCGATGTTCGGTTTCCTCAGCGAGAAACTTCCGATCAGCCGCCTGCAACGCGATCTTACCGACAGTACGGTGACGCGAAATATCGGCGTACCGATGGCGCATACCATGATCGCGATCGATGCGATCAGGAAAGGGCTCGGTAAATTGTTGCTGAACGAAAAGGCGATCCAACGCGATCTTGAGGCGCAGTGGCCGGTGGTTGCCGAGGGGATCCAAACGATCCTGCGCCGGGCCGGTTTTCCGCAGCCGTATGAGAGCTTGAAGGAATTGACGAGGGGCCGCGAGCGGATCGGACAGGCGGATCTTATCGCCTTCATCGACGGGCTGGATGTGAGCGATGAGGTGAAGGAACAGTTGCGCCGGTTGACGCCTCACAATTATACCGGCATCGATCTGCTCGGCCGCGTGGTGCGTTGATCGTTCAGCGATCGCGCGCGATCCGCTGCTTGTACGCCTTCAGCAATTCCTTGTTCTTCTCGTTGATCGATCGGGAATACGCGCGATCCCATTCGAACACATCGTTATCGGCGTTGTAAATGCTGCGGCCCACAGGGATCTCGTCCATGGTAAGGTCCATTCCAGGGATCGCTTCATAGAGCGACATCTGCAGAGAAAGGCCATAACCGTTCGCCCACCGCTCCCTGTCCGGTCCTTTCATATCGAGCATGATCCGTCGCGGAACATAGCCCGGTGCCTCGAAGATCACGATGCGGTCCCGTGCATCGAAGAGGCCGAGCATGAAACTTCCATCGGGTCCCACGATCGCATTTTCGATCGCGGTGTCGGCCATGGTGTACGATGTCACCTTCAGGTCCTTCACCGGTTGTTCCGTGATGATATCCACCGCCGATCCGTACAGGGCGAGCAGAGTGTCCTGCGCATTCGTGGTGATATAGGCAAGGCTGAGCAGGCAGAAGATCAGTGATCTCATGCACGCTAAGTTATGCCGCCGGAAAGCCCTTACTGTTGGATCGCCTTCCAGCGTTCGCCGTGCTCCTCCAGGATCGGCTTCACTTCCTGCGAGTTGAGGAACGAATATTCATCATCCCACTCGAAATCACGGCCTTTCGCATTCAAACGGCAGACGGCGTAAGGCTTGCTGCTGATCGGTGAATAATCGATGTTCTCGAATGGTTTGAACAGGGCGGCCTGCACGTTCATGCCCAGATCGCCGTTCCGGCGCTTCGGTTCCAGGCCGTTCAGATCCATGAGGATGTGTTTCGTCACGTAGCCGGGTGCCGAGAATTCCACGCGGTAGACATGATCGAAGGGCAGTTCCAGATCGTACCTGCCCTTGCCATCGATCCGGCCTTTCAGAACGATGTTGGTATCACTTTCATTCACCGCCTTGATCGAGGCGTTCACCAGGATGTGCTTGGTGTCCATGTCCCACACTTCGCCATAGACGTAGTAGGGATGCTCCTGTGCCGTGGCGAACGCCGCGAACGAGAAAGCGAAAAGAAATGCCGGGATGCGCATGGCAGGGAGATCTACAGTGACCAAAATTAGAAGATCCACTTCGATCTGAAGGAGGGATCTTGGATCTTGACGCCTGATCTTGCCATTGAAGGATCATTCCGATCGGAAGAACACCGTTCCTCGTTCGGTTGAGGGATCTCCTCTTCCGGAATGCCAGATCTATTGCGCCGTGCGATAATATGCTCGTTCTTTGCCCGTTGTTCCGCGCAGGGTAAATACTGAATTCAATGTGGAAGGTCCGGATATTTCTTTTTTTGCTGATGCTCGGCCTTTCGCTCACCCGATCCATTGCCCAAACCTGTGATGTAAGCCTTTCAAGCACGCCGATCACATGCCCCGGCGATGCCGATGGCAGCCTTTCCGTTTCGGGTGCACCCGGGCTCTACACATATTTCTGGGATCATGATCCCTCGCTCACCGCGGCCGTAGCGACCGGGCTGGGCGCAGGGATCTACACGGTATTGGTCACAGACACGTCGGGTTGTTCAGCGGAGTTGGAATTCGTGCTCGCCGATCCGATCATCCCACCGTTGGGAACGATCACCGTGGACCACATCAGTTGTGCTGATAACAACGATGGATCGGTGACCTTCGCACTGGACCCGGGACTCAACAATTCGTGGGAATGGGCCCATGATGGATCGGAAACGAGCGCAACGCTCACCAACCTCGGCCCTGGTGGTTATGGCGTGGTGATCGATGACACGCCGTGCCCATCCGTCATTTGGGAATTCCTTGGCGATCCATATGTCACAATTGATGGATCGGTGGATTACTGCCCTTCCGATCCGCCTTTGCTCACGGCTGGGATGCATTGGGGATTTCAGCCGGATCTTTATTTGTGGAGCACGGGTGAGACAACTTCGTCGATCCAGGTGGAACCCGGAATGACAGGTGATCTTGAATTGACCGCGATCGATACGAGCATTGGTTGTGTGGTCTCCGCTGACGTGTTCCTGAACCAGTTGCCGAGCCCGTTCGTGCAGTTCGCGATCCCCGACAGCATGTGCCAACACTCGGAATTCACGGTGCATACGGTGGACACGGATGCGGATTCACTGATCTGGCGATGGAATGGCAATGGTCTCAGCAACGAAACCGATCCGATCGTAAGCTTCGCGGAACCTTTCTGGCAGCCGATCTCATTGCAAGGTTTCGATCTGTTCGGATGTGGGAACGAGCCTGTTTCGGATAGCATCTATATCCATCCATTGAAACCCGCGGACTTCATCGTGGAGCAGATCCCGTGCACGCCCATGGTGTTGGTGCAATTGCAGAGCCTCGCCGATTCGTGTGCGTTCTTCATCGGCGACAGTCTGGTGGAGAATGATTGTTACAGTTCCTTCACCTTCGATAACCGGCGTTACCGGATCTACGATCACACATTCATCGCAACCCAAACGAACCACTGTAACGACACAACGTACTTCACGCTTGATGTCCGCACCGAACCCACACTTTTCCTGCCAACGGCCTTTACGCCGAACAATGATGGCATGAACGATGAATGGCCCGGACCGGTGGATATTCCGGATCGGGGTTTTGAACTGCAGATCTTCGATCGGTGGGGCGAAGGCCTGTGGCGCACCACCGATACCATGGATAAATGGAACGGCGCGGATCTCCCGACCGGCATCTACGTGTACACGATGCGTATGCGCGATCCGTGCGAGCCGACCAACGAGGTGGCAAGAAAGGGTTTCGTAACGCTGCTGCGTTAGGATCGAAGTGCCGATCTAAGCGGGATACGCCCAGATCGATCTAGTTGCCGAACATTTCCTTCACCCGCTCGAAGAAACCTTTGTCCTTCGCGGTGGGTTTTGGTTGAAAGCCGGGGCTGTTCCTGAATTTCTCGAGAGCGGTACGCTCGTCCTTACTGAGGTTGGTTGGAGTCCACACCGCCACATGAACGAACAGATCGCCGGTGCCACGGCCATGTACATCGGGAAGTCCTTTTCCGCGCAAACGAAGGATGTGATTGGTCTGAGTGCCCGGCTCGATCTTCACTTTGGCTTTCCCCCCAACGATCGGAACTTCGATCGAAGTGCCAAGGGCAGCATCGACCATGCTGATGAAGACCTCGTGGTGAAGGTTGATGCCATCGCGCCGAAGTTGCGGATGCGCTTCCTCTTCGATCACCACCAGCAGATCGCCGGGAACGCCGCCTGCCGGCGCTTCATTCCCCATGCCGCTGATGTTGAGCTGCATGCCTTCTTCCACGCCGGCCGGGATCTTGATCGGAACCACGGCCTCTTCACGCACCAGACCATGTTCGTCGCTGCCCGCTGCGCGCTTGGTGACCTGCTGGCCGACACCGTTGCACGTTGGGCACGTGGTAACTGTCTGCATCTGGCCGAGGAAAGTGCTTTGCACACGACGCACCTGGCCGCTGCCACCGCAGGTATTGCAGGTGCCATATTCACTGCCTTTGCCGCGAACCAGCTTGGTAACCTTTATCTTCTTTTCGGTGCCGTTGGCGATCTCCTCCAGCGAAAGTTTCAACCTTACGCGCAGGTTGCTTCCCTTCACTGTGCGGCCGCCGCGGCGGCCGCCACCGAATCCACCGAACGCACCGCCACCGAAGGCATCGCCGAAGATGTCGCCGAACTGGGAGAAGATATCCTCCATGTTCATGCCGCCTCCCTGGAAACCGCCACCACCGGGCATTGCGTGGCCGAAGCGATCGTAGCGCGCTTTCTTCTCGGGATCGCTCAGGATCTCGTAGGCTGAAGCCGCTTCCTTGAATTTTTCCTCGGCGGTCGGATCACCCGGATTCTTATCGGGATGATACTTGATCGCGAGCTTGCGATACGCCTTTTTTATCTCGTCGGTGCTTGCGTTCCGGGCCACCCCGAGTACTTCGTATGGATCGCTTTTGGCCATCGTGCTGTTCATTCCCCAACCACCACTTTCGCGTAACGGATCACTTTCTCGTGCAACATGTAACCGCTTTCGATCACATCGATCACAGCGCCTTTCAACTTCTCGTCTTCGATCGGTGCCCTGGTGATCGCTTCGTGCTTGTCCGTATCGAACGGATCGCCCTTTTTCACATCGATCTGTTTCAGCCCCTGGCCCGCAAGGATATGGTAAAGTTTCTGGTGGATCAGTTTGAAGCCTTCCTTCACCGCATCGATGTCCGTGGCGGTTTCGTTGTTGGCGATAGCGCGTGAAAGATCATCGAGCACCGGAAGCACGGCCTTCAAGCTGTTCTCGCCGGCGAATTGGATCAGATCCAGACGTTCACGCGCGGTGCGCTTCCTGAAGTTGTCGAATTCCGCGAAGAGGCGCAGATGTTTGTCATGCAAGGCCTGATGCTCGGTGCGCAATATGTCCAGTTCGGCCTCGGCGTTGGTGCCCTGCTCCTCGGATCCTGCCGGGCTGTCAGCCATGTCAGCAGGTGCAGCTTGCTGCGCAGAGGTCTGCTGGGGGTTCTCCAATTCCTGTTCGTGCTTCACGTTCTCTTTTTCCATGATCTTCTTCTCCTTGCCACTGCGGCGGAACGGATTCCACATGTTGGTTGATGTTCTGCCGATGCCGCGTTTCCGGCGCTGCCGGAAGGTCAACTTCGGTGCCATTGCGCGCAGGCGGTCAGGTTGGCAGTGATGGAGATGTCGATCGGCGATCGAAAAGGAGAGGGGGAAGCGCTATTTCTTGCTGGAGATGCGCACAGGCCATGCATCGAGATCAGTGGCTTTCCGATCGGCAGATACCGCCTGATCGGAACTGGCATGCACGCCCAGCACGAGAAAAAGGCCGAGCAAAAGTGCGATGATCAACCGCAGGTTGATCGAACGGGTGGTATTTGCGATCAACTGGTGCATGCTGCTACCGTAGCGCAAGTTTAACTCCCGGCAGCACAAGTTGTTCACCCTGTTGAAAATTCGATCGGTACCAACGCAAAAGACCGCCGGCGGGCGGCCTTCTTCACTTCCGATCGGAAAAGATCACAGGCTTTTCACGTACTTGTCCAACTCCTGATGAAGGCCGATCCCGCGCAGGTTCTTCGCGATGATCACGCCATTCGGATCGATCAGGAAGCTCATCGGGATCGAATTCACGCCGTACAAACGGCCGGCCTCGGAACTCCAATGCTTCAGATCGCTCACGTGCCATTTCCACTTGAGGCCGTCCTGTGTGATCGCTTTCTGCCAGGCATCGCGATTCCGATCCAGGCTCACACTGAATACTTCGAAGCCCTTGCCTTCCTTGAACTTCGCCTTGTTGTATTTCTCGTAGGCCGAGACAACGTTCGGGTTCTCTTTCCGGCAGGGACCGCACCAGCTGGCCCAGAAATCGATCAATACATATTTTCCTTTCAGTTCCGAAAGTTTCAGAACTTTGGTGCTATCCGGGTTCATGAATGCGAGTTCCGGCGCCTTGTCGCCAATGCCAGTCCCGATCTTCACATCGCCGCCTGCGTTCTTCTGATCGAGCCGTTCGCTGAAGCCGTAGATCGCCAGCAGAACGATCGAGGCAATGGTGAAGATGCGCGTCTTCGACATGATCGTCTTGAGGTTCATAGTGCAAAAATAGCGAGGTTCAGCGTTGCGCCTTCTGCGAATTATGTGCCGCTTATTTTGGGCGTGCCGGCTCGAAGACTTGCCGTCGCGCTATCCGCTGTAAGTCCGCACTCTCCCGGCCTCGGGGGCCGGGATCGCTTGCGGGCTTTCCGCTTCTATCGCTCACGCAAGATCCGGTCTTCGATCAGGCGATCCGCTCGATCTTGGCGCCCAGTGCGTTCAGGCGCCCATCGATGTTCTGGTAACCGCGATCGATCTGCTCGATGTTGTGGATCGTGCTGGTGCCTTCGGCGCTGAGCGCGGCGATCAGGAGTGAAACACCGGCACGTATATCCGGACTTGTCATGGTAACGGCGCGCAGCGGTTGCTGGAAATCGTGGCCGATCACGGTGGCGCGGTGCGGATCGCAAAGGATGATCTGCGCGCCCATGTCGATCAGCTTGTCCACGAAGAATAGGCGGCTCTCGAACATCTTCTGGTGGATCAGCACCGATCCGCGGGCTTGCGTTGCAACGACCAGCACGATGCTGAGCAGATCGGGCGTGAAGCCTGGCCACGGGTGATCGCTGATGTTCATGATGCTTCCATCGATGAACGTTTTGATCTTGTAGTGATCGTGCGCGGGCACGAGTATGTCATCACCCTGGCGGATCACGGTGATCCCCAATTTGCGGAACACTTCAGGAATGCAACCGAGATGATCGTAGCCTGTATCCTTGATCAGGATCTCGCTTCGCGTCATCGCCGCCAGGCCGATGAAGCTTCCGATCTCGATCATATCCGGCAGCATGCGATGATCGGTGCCGCCGAGTTCCTTCACACCATCGATCGTGAGCAGGTTGCTACCGATCCCGCTGATCTTTGCGCCCATGCGGTTGAGCATCGCGCAGAGTTGCTGCAGGTACGGTTCGCAGGCCGCGTTGTAGATCGTGGTCCTTCCTTCGGCCAACACCGCGGCCATCACAATGTTCGCCGTCCCTGTCACGGAAGGTTCATCGAGAAGCATGTACGTTCCCTGCAGCTTCTTCGCTTCCACGCGATAGAAACCTTCCTTCTGGTCGTAGTGGAATTCAGCACCGAGGTTCTGGAAACCGATGAAGTGCGTATCCAGCCTTCTCCGGCCGATCTTGTCGCCACCGGGTGTTGGAATGTATCCGCGTCCGAATCGCGCAAGCAACGGACCCACCACCATCACGCTGCCGCGCAGCCCGCCGCCCATCTCCTTGAACTCGGGCTTCATGAAGAACTCGATGTCGATCTCCTTCGCCGTGAAGCGGTAATCGCCTTCGCCGAGCTTTTCAACCTGAACGCCCATGTGCCGGAGCAGATCGATCAGCTTGTTCACATCAACGATATCGGGCACGTTGCTGATCCGCACCGGCTCGCTGGTGAGCAGCACGGCGCAAAGGATCTGCAGCGCTTCGTTCTTGGCGCCCTGGGGGATCAGCGTGCCTTTCAAACGGCGGCCACCTTGTATTCGGAAACTTCCCATCTTTTTATCCGGAGCGCCGGCAGTTGTTCGGTTGGACTTCGAAGCGGGGATCTTCGCTTCAGTAACGGGTGACTTATCAAACGCCATCGGCCTCGGTTGTGTTACACCAAAGCAACGCACCGGCGGGCGCCCTGGTGCAGGTGACCACGAATGTATTTGCACCACGCGATGTTGAGCGCGCTTTCGCCGATCGGCGGATCGGTGCGATCTAGAACCGCTTCTTGCGGTTGCGGTGGCGCTTCTTGTTGCCACCCATGCCACCGGGGTGTCCGCCCTGGCGCTTGCGGGGATCCACTTCATTGCGAGGCCCGTTCTGCTGGGCGCGCAGCAGATCGGAAGTGCTGGCGAGCTGTACTTCCTCCTTCAATTTCAGTTCACCCTTGCTCAATTCGGCAAGATCCTTCAGGATCACGCCATCGGGTACGGTATCGCGATTCCAGGTGAGGAACTGCTTTTTCATCAGATTGGCGATCAGGTGCGCGTATGCATCGCGTTTCTCGCCTTGTTCCATGGCCGCGCACTGATCGATCATGCGCTCCACCAACTTGCCATAATGTCCGTAGCGGATCTTCGTTTTCGGGTAGGCTACGCGGGCGGGCTTGGAATCAAGCTCCTCCTGTGTGGGCGGTGGAAAAGGTGCATCCACATCGAGCTTGAAATCGCTCATGATGTACAGATGGTCCCACAAAGTGTGATCGCCGTTCTCGCTGTTTCGCAACTGTGGATTCAACCTGCCGATCACCTGTATGATCGCTTTCGCCGTTCGCGTACGTTGCTCGCGATCCTCCACCTGCATGCAATGCTCCACCATTCGTTGTACATGGCGGCCATATTCGGGAATGATCAGGCGCGGACGCTGGGTGTTGTAGTCGAACGCGAAGCTGCGCGGTGCGGAAGAACTCATTTACAGAATTGGCTTACGAGCGGGAAAGGTAAGCGCGAAGCGCGATCGGCCCGTGAAGTGAGTCAAAGATAAGGTCCGATCGAAAGATCGATGTGGTATCGGTCACGGATCGGAAGTATCAACCTTTCACCAGCTTCGCGCGAAGCACCTTCTCTTCAGATCCAGCTTCGATCAGGTAAACACCTGTCGGAAGCGTGAGATCGGAGATCACGATCCTGCCGTTGGCATCGATCCGCTTCTGTTCGAGCAGCCGCCCGTTCAGATCGCGCAGGCGGATCTCACCGATCATCTCTTCGCCCGCATCGATCGTAAGGCCGCCCTGTTCGTTGAACCACGCGTTCAATTTACCAGCTTGCTGTTCGCGCGCGAGTTGTGTTGTGAGTGAAGGAACGCTGCGGAAACTGGCGGCCTGCAGGAAGATCGCTGAATCGTACACCGCATCGCTGGCATCTGCCACCGCGATCTTAAGGCGGTGCTGTTCACCAGGTGTTACCAGTGCCGAAACCTGCAGGATCGTGGTGAAACCATCGTACACGATATCGGTGCCGTTGGTATTGTCCACGAAGTACTGGCTGTTGGCGGTCCAGTTCGGGTCCATCATTGCGCAGATCCCCTCGTTCCCCGGTGTACCAGCTTCTCCACCATTCACCGTATTGATCGAGACGGGAATGTAACCATCGGGCAGAAGTGCCACGTTGATCGCGTTGTTCTGATACTGGCCGGAGATGCCCGGACCGCTGAGGAAGAAACCGAACACATCATTGAAATTCGTGCAAACGAATTCAGGATATTCCTCGCTCGCGAACACATATTCGAACATCATCTGATCCTCATCGGGAATGAAGTTGAACTCCAATACGGTGGCGTCGATGATGCTTTGTTGCGCGAGGTAGCTCATGTCCAGATCCTGGTAGAAACCGTTGGAAACACTGGCGAACGCCTGCGGAGGATATGCGGCTGCGGAAGCATCGCCCGTGGTAAGGATGACGCCTTCGCCGGGGATCGGCGCATTACCCGAATACATGAAATGGCCCACAGCGTTGTTCATCGGTGAACCTCCCGTATTGTTGATCGTTGCTCCGGTGATCGTGACACCACTGCCCTGGAAGATATCCAGAACAAGTGCGTCCACGGAAACGGCTGGATCGACCAGCATTTGCGCATGGATCTTCACTGGAGCGGCCACGGCGAAAGTCGCAATGATCGAAAAGGGTAGAAGAGGTTTCATCGGCTTGTGGATCTGATGTTAAGACCGGATGTTCTTATGAAAGGTTGTCTGTGAAGGGCGATCGGTATTCGGCCGGCATAAAACGATCTGAGGAATTGAACCGCGACGACGCTAACGACGCAAGGTAGAATTCTATCGTTACGCGTTCATCCGAACGTCGCGAACCCGTGGCGTCGTCAGCGTCGTCGCGGTTCATCTGCATCTGCATTCATCATCCCATCATCCAAGCATTCTCCTTGGAAATTGAACATTCGCTATCGATCATTGGATATTCCGATCTCTGATCGACCCCTTCCTACCTTCGCGCTCCCATGCCCACCAAGACCGCAAAGAACCCCGACACCGCCACGGCATCCCTCGATACCGCCAAGAAACTCGGCCTACTCCCCGAAGAGTTCGACAAGATCCGCGAGATCCTCGGGCGCGAGCCGAACTTCACCGAGCTTAGCATCTATAGCGCCATGTGGAGCGAGCATTGCTCGTACAAGAACTCCATTACGCAGCTGAAGACGCTGCCGCGCAAGGGGCCCAAGACGCTGGTGGAGGCCGGGGAGGAGAACGCCGGGCTCATCGACATCGGTGAGGGCTGGGGCTGCGCCTTCAAGATCGAAAGCCACAACCACCCCAGCGCCATCGAACCGTACCAGGGCGCGGCAACGGGTGTGGGCGGCATCAACCGCGACATCTTCACCATGGGCGCGCGGCCCATCGCGCAGCTCAACTCCCTCCGGTTCGGCGACATCACCACCGAAGCACGCAGCCGCTGGCACATGCGCGGCGTGGTGAAGGGCATCGGCGATTACGGCAATGCGTTCGGGGTGCCGGTGGTGGCCGGCGAGGTGTACTTCGACCCGTGCTACACCACCAATCCGCTGGTGAATGCCATGAGCGTGGGCATCGTGCGTACCGACAAGGTGATCAGCGCCACCAGTCACGGCAAGGGCAACCCCGTGTTCATCGTGGGCAGCTCCACCGGCAAGGATGGCATACACGGCGCCAGCTTCGCCAGCAAGGACATCACCGAGACGAGCATGGACGATCTGCCGGCCGTGCAGGTGGGCGACCCCTTCATGGAGAAGCTGTTGCTGGAAGCATCGCTGGAACTGGCTGATACCGATGCCATCATCGGCATGCAGGACATGGGCGCGGCGGGCATTACCTGTAGCACCAGCGAAATGAGCGCCAAGGGCGGCGCCGGCATGGACATCCACCTCGATCGCGTGCCCACCCGTCAGGAAGGCATGCGCGCGTGGGAGATACTCCTGAGCGAAAGTCAGGAACGCATGCTGGTGGTGGTGAAGAAGGGCCGCGAAGCCGAAGTGCAGGCCATCTTCGACAAGTGGGACCTGAACTGCGTGCAGATCGGCACCGTTACCGATGCCGTGCCTTCGCAAGGGGCTTCGGCAGGCAAAGGCGGTTTGCTACGGTATTACATGCACGGCGAACTCGTGGCCGAAGTGCCCGCCGAAAGCCTTGTGCTGGGCGGTGGCGCGCCGGTGTACCAGCGCGAAACGAAAGAGCCCGCCTACATCGCCGAGAACAAAAAATTCAAGACCGCCGATGTGCCCGAGCCCGATGACCTCAAGAGCATCGCGCTCGATCTGTTGGCCAGCCCCAACATCGCCAGCAAACGCTGGGTGAGCGAGCAATACGACAGCATGGTGCGCACCAACAACATGAGCACCAACGC
>JAEZDL010000051.1 GCA_023418095.1 Bacteroidota bacterium | reverse complement strand
CTTCAGTGATCGCCGGGAGATCGCACGCCAGCACCAAAAGTTTGTCGTTCGTGGCAAAACGCATCGCTGTCACAAGGCCTCCGATCGGTCCCAGATCGGGTGTTTCATCGGGGATCACGAAAGGGCCGGCATGCCCGTATTTCTTGGGATCGCCGATCACGAGCAGATCATCGGTGATCGGCTCCAACCGGTCCAGCGCGCGATCCAACAGCGAACGGCCATCGATCTCGATCAGCGCCTTGTCGCGTCCCATGCGCGAGCTTTTGCCGCCTGCGAGCACCACGCCGGTCCAGCCGTTCCTCATGGCTGCGGCAGGTAATGGATCTCCACGGGATCACCCTTTTTCACTTCCCCCGTTGTTCCTGGAAAGAATGCCAACGCATCGGCCTGCAACAAGCTTGAAAGCATGTGCGAGCCTTGATCGGGAAGCAAGGTGACATGGCGATCAATGATGCGTGCAGCACGGAATTCGGCACGTTCACCTTTCAAGTGAAGATCATGCATCAAAGGCAAATGCTCCTTGCGCAGATCGGGCGATGAAGATCCCATCATCCTGCGCAATGCGGGAAGAACATATTCCCAGAAAAGGATCATCACGGCGCGCGGATTTCCTGGAAGACCGAAGATCACGGTATCGCCGTTCCGGGCGAACAACATCGGTTTGCCGGGCTTCTGGGAGACCTTATGGAAGATGATCTCCGATCCGATCCGCTGCAGCAGTGATGGAACCAGATCATGATCGCCCACGGAAACCCCACCGGTCGTGATGATCACATCGCTGCGCGACATCGCCTGTCGTAACGTTCGCTCCAGGTCCACTGCATCATCCTTTGCAAATAGTAGTTGCGCACGGATCCCGATCCGTTGCAGTGCTGAGGAAAGCATCAGATCGTTGCTGCTGAAGATGCGGCCTTCCTGTGGATCATCATCGGTGAATTCATCGCCGGTGATGATCACCGTGACGTAAGGCCATTCATGCACGCGAACTTTTTTGACGCCGACAGAAGCCAGTAGGCCGATCGCAGCAGGAGTGAGTTCTTTGCCCGCTGCCATCACTTCTGTTCCGGTGCGCACCTGCTCACCTTTTCGCCGGACGTTCGCGCCACGCTTCATTCGCAGATCCTTGATCACGATCCGATCTGCATTACGCTCCACATGTTCCTGCATCACCACAGTGTCCGCGTCAGTGGGCATTTTGGCTCCGGTGAAGATGCGGACACATTCGTTGTCAGCGATCGGGCTTGTCCAGATCCCGCCAGCAGCGATCTCACCGATCACCCTGAACTCGTATCGATCGGCATTGAAACGGAAGGCATAACCATCCACCGCACTGTTGTCGAAAAGCGGATGATCATGCGGTGCGATGACAGGTGATGCGGTGAAATGGGCGAAGGCTTCCTGTAGTGGCACTTCCTTCACTGGAAGCAGATGCAATGCCTGTTCGATCCGCTTTCGCACTTCTTCCACCGAGATCACGGCAGCAGTAATTTGGCGGATGCGAATAGCAGGACAACACCGAGTACCTGGCGCAAACGCAACGGCGCGGATCGGTGTGCGCCAAGGTATGCGCCGAGTAACCCGCCGGCTAAAGCGACCGCCAGCCACGACATCACTCCATCGGCGATCAGGAAGGATGGATCATTGATAC
The DNA here is from genome assembly GCA_023418095.1 of Bacteroidota bacterium. Taxonomy (GTDB): domain Bacteria; phylum Bacteroidota; class Bacteroidia; order Flavobacteriales_F; family PHOS-HE28; genus PHOS-HE28. The sequence goes on along the minus strand of JAEZDL010000051.1, from coordinate 18,415 downwards.
CGATCAGACCTGCCGCACTGTTCACGAAGATGAAGAGTGCGCTCACCGCTGCGGCTTCATGCGATGAACCCCATCGCAGAAGCAGGATCACCGGACTCAGGATTATGCCACCACCGATCCCGATCACTCCGGAAAGCAGCCCGATCACCAGCCCGATCGCAGCAGCCAGCGGAATGTTGATCGGGCGGTGGTCAATGCTCCAACGCCCGAAAAGTCCGAGCAGTCGTGCAACCGCGAAGAGGAGACAGATCGCAAGAAGTTGCTTGTAGATCTCGGGATCCATCGTGATGTGTGCACCGACGAACGCTGCGGGGATCGAGGTGATCGCAAAGGGCCAGAACGATCCCCAGCGGAAATGCCCGGCGCGCCGGAATTGGAGGAACGCGATGCCGCTCACAAGCAGGTTCAACAACAATGCAGAAGGGCGGATCACGCCGATCGACATTCCCGCGATCGTCATCACTGCCAGGTAGCCACTTGCGCCGCCATGGCCAACGCCTGAATAGAGCAGCGCGACCAGGAAAAGTGCGAGAAGAAGAAGCGGATCGGAGAGCAGCAGGTTCATGCGATCAGTTCATCATCGGGTTGCGGTGCGGCGATGCGCAACCAGCTTCCCCGTTGAATGTCCAACAGGTCCAGGTCGTACTGTGCATGATCGCCGTTCATGAACGCTGTGATCCGCCGTGCGATCAGCGCTGCAGCGATGGTGGGAACTTCGATGGGCACGTTCGTCATATCACATGCATCCTGCGCACCTCCCACCGATCCGGGAAAGAACGATCGCAACGACAACGATCGTCGTTCATCCTCACCGATATGTAGTGACATCACCTGCAGATGGGATCCGTGGATCGCTGCGGTGAACAATGGGATCTTCAGTCTTCCACATGTCCTATCGATCAGCGACCGGGCATGGATGTCATCCGTGCAATCCGCCACCATCGTGGCTTCCTTCAAGATCCGATCGATGTTGGCGGCATCGGCGAAGATGTTCTCGATGTGCAATTTCCGCCGGCCGTGCAGATGGCGTGTGCGATCCGCTGCGACCTTCACTTTTGCGAGGCCAAGATCGTCCCGGCCATATAACGGTTGCCTGATCAGGTTGCGCTCTTCCACGGTATCACCATCGATCAAAGTGATCTGCGCGATCCCAAGAGTGGATACCAATGGGAGCAGGCATGAACCCGTGGCACCAAGGCCGAATATCGCAAGGTGATGATCGCGCTGCGGCGAAGGTTCCATGCCCACAAGTTACTGCCGGTATCACATTGGATCGATCGCAACATCGAGCTGCAGTGCCTCCAGCATTCGATCGTAGCGCTCACCGGTGCGGAAAGCGGTGAGGCCAAGGATCTGCACGCGGCCCTGGTCATACTCCAGTTCAACGAAGAAATCGTTGATCATATAATAGAGAACGAAGGGTTCCTTCCTGCGGCACACAGCGATGAAATCACCCCTGGACCAAAGATGCTCCGCCCTTTTTGTAAGGCTTAACGCGTTGTACGGGTAAAGATCCATGTGCGATCATCCCATGACGAATGATCTTGATGGATCGAAAAATAGATGACGGCCGATCCACGCGGTCGCGGATCCACAGTGTTGATATCAACTAGGATCTCAACACATGTCATCAGGATCGGGTCAGTCCAGCACCACGTGCTGCATCAACGAGCGATCGTGCAGATCCACCCGCAACTGATAATGGCCTGCGGCCAGGTTTGAAACATCCAGATCGAAATTCTTCAGGGATCGATCCAGGGTTTCGTTCATGACGACGCGTCCGAGAGCATCGATCAATACGATCCGTTGCACGGTGCCTTCTACGTGGAGCATGATGGAAATGATCGCATCAGTGGGATTGGGCCATACACGCATGCCAATGCCTTCCTTGGTCGATCCGATCGACATCTGGCCCACGTTCACCACAACCTCTTCCCTTGGCCCTTCGCATGAAGTGGAGAGTGAAGCGACCTCCCAATCGTAGAAGAAATAGTAGAGATCATCTCCGGCGGTACTACTGGTGATCGCGCCGAGTTCACCCAACGGGTAGGGATAATCCACTCCACTGCCAGCAGCATCGCGCCACAATTGCGGGTTGCCGGAAACGATCCGCAGACCATAGGAACCGGCAGCAGGTACGAGGAAGTTCAGGTCCACGCGGCTCTCAGCATCGGGGATATTGAAAACACCTGATGCCACCGTGGCGCCGTTGGCCTGATCCACCAGTGCGATCGAACGATTTCCCGCACCGTTCGCGTAAACCTTCACGCTCATGATGGTGAATGGCTCGTACGAGTCGAAGAGAAGGAAGTATGTCGCATTGTTATGGTATGCGCCCGTGGTCGTGTTATCCTCACGACCGCCGTATTGTACTGTCCCCTCATGTTCGATCGTGGAAGAGACCCAATAGGAAGTGGTCGTCGTGAGGATCGGTGTCTGGAATTCGTTCCCAACGGTGATCGGATCCGCAGCATCAGGTTGATCGTACCACTGGATGTTCTCGCCGTCCGCGATCAAGGTGGCCTGTTCACCGATGTTGATGGTCGCATCCTCCACGATCGGTGCAGCAGGTGCAGGCAGAACCGTGATCTCCACAGGGGCGCTGGTAAAATCCTGGCAGGCACCTTCAACGGTTACCGTGTAGATGCCGGCCTGATCCACATCGATCGTCGGTCCGGTCGCGCCGTTGCTCCACTGCATCGGATAGTCGGACGATGCGATGAGCGTTACGGTCTGTCCATCACATATGGTGATCTCGGCATCGTTGGCGATCACGGGAGTTTCATCCGGATCGAGCGGGATGAAGACACTTGCCGTGCCGGTGCAGGATGATCCATCATCCACGGTGAGCGTGTAATTGCCTGGTTCGTCCACTTCGATCTGTTGCGTGGTCTCACCGGTGGACCAACTGTAGTTGAAGCCCGGATCGGCGGTCAACGTGATCGATCCGCCACCGGAACAGAGCACGTCAGCACCTGCAAAGCCGATCTCCGCAGATGGGCTGATGCATGTTCCTTCGATGATCGTGATCGTCTGGTCCGCATCGATGTTGGTGAACACTTCCTGCTGGCCGCTCGGCCAATCGATGGTCATGGTGGGGACCACCGTTTCATGGCCCAGCCCGAAGTTGCATGCGAACGTGGTTACGATGCCGTAGCTCTCACCGGCGCGCACTTCGCGGATCTGCGTACCCCAGGGACCTGTGATCGTTACCCGCGCGCCGATCGCATCGCGATTGCTTTCCGTGCCTTGCAGGCGTACGCTCAACCAGTGGTTGTCGTTGCCGTTGTTCATCCACAACCGATCGGGAAAGGACATGTCCGGGTCAACATAGCCGCTGCCGTAGCTGGCGAAAACATCCATGAAACCATCGTTGTTGAGGTCGCCGGTCGCGAAGCTGTGCATCGCTTTACCCGCAGGGAAAAGGCCGGGTACATTGGTGAAGGTCTTGTCACCATTGTTCCTGAAGAGCCGTTCGATCCCACCGGCGATCAGCAGATCGAGCAGGCCGTCGTTATCGAAGTCCACGAACTTGCTTTGCAGGAAGAATCCGGTGATCTCCAATCCGCTTCCAGCGGTGATCTCAGTGAAATTCCCCGTCCCATCGTTCTCGAAAAGCTGGATCGTGTGATCATGGTTCGTCACCACAAGGTCCATGTCACCATCGTTGTCGATATCACCAAAGTCCGCTGTCCACGACTGGTATTTCACCTGCACACCGTACTGTGCCGCCAGATCGGTGTAGTTCCCATTCCCATCGTTCACATAGAGCCTGTTCCAACGCCGTGGATCCTGCATGTTGGTCACGCCCTGGCGGCATTTGGCGATGTACAGGTCCAGATCACCGTCGTTGTCGAAATCGGTCCACACGCTGCCGTAATTCCCGCTGCCATCGGTGGAAGGGTTTGTCGTGAAATCCATCATGGAAACATCGTAGAGCAGATCACCGTTGCCATCGTTCATCCAGATCTTCGGTGCTGCCACATCACCACAGGCAAAGAAGTCATTGTTACCATCCGAATCGATGTCCGCGATGTTGTTGCATTGCATGAACATGTTGTCGTTCTCCAGATCGACAAGTGTGGCACTGCCCACCGAATTGATCCGTAGGTAATGCACCCCATCGCCATTTCCACCGCTGATCAGGTCCTTGTGCCCATCGTTGCTGATATCGCCGATGCTCATTCCCCATTGCTCCTGGTTCGAGATCTCGCCATAGTTCACCAATGTGAAGGATCCATCGGGATTCTGGTGGTCCACGAAGAATTCGGTGCTCAGGTGAAGCTTGGCGAGGTCATCCAGGCCATCGCCGTTCACATCCACCACACCTATGCAACCACCGCTGTTGGTGGTGTTGCTCAACTGGTTGCTCGCATTGGTGAAGCCCAGCTGCGCATGCAGCGAAGTGAAAGCGCAGAACGAAAGCGTTACGGCAATAGCGTAGTTTTTCAACATGGAAAAATGATTGGAGGTCCCTTGCAGGGGCGCCTAAAGATAGAGAGATCGCCCGCTTAGAGGGAACCGCTATTTCCGGTGTAAAATGGTGATCCTGTCCGTGGCTCGCCGCCAGTAAGTTCGGCCGTACCGCTCTGGCGGCGTATGCTTTCACGATGGATCGCATCCATGAATTCCTGGATGAACTCGCGGCTCAGGCCAAGGTCTTCCCCCAGGCGTAACTGCTGTCGCATGATCCGTTCCCAACGTTCAGGCTGCAGGATCGCCACATGGTGTTCGCGCTTGTGATCGCCGATCCGCTCGGCCACATCCATGCGCGATGCGAGCTTTTGGGCGATCTCCTCGTCCAGCTGGTCGATCACGTCGCGTAATTCCTGTAACCGATCGGTGAGTTTCGCCGAGGGGTGTGCCTGGCGGAAGATCAGGCTGCCGATCAATTCCGCGTACCGGTTCGGGGTGATCTGCTGCTGTGCGTCGCTTTGCGCCCTGGGAGGATCGGGATGCACCTCCACCATCAGGCCGCTGAAACCGATATCCAGCGCCTGTTGTGCGATCGCGCCCAACTTATCCGGGCTTCCGGCGATGTGGCTGGGGTCACAGATCAGTTCCAGCTCCGGGAAGGCCGCCTTCAAACGGATCGGGAATTCCCACATCGGACTATTGCGGTATGGGGTACGTTCGAACCAGTTGAAACCTCGGTGGATCGCGGCCATCCGTGTGATCCCGGCACGTTCGATCCGCTCCAAAGCACCCATCCACAGCTGCAAGTCGGGATTGATCGGGTTCTTCACGAATACCGGGATGTTTACGCCGGTGAGCGCATCGGCGATATCCTGCACGCTGAAGGGGTTGGGCGTGGTGCGTGCGCCGATCCAAAGCATGTCGATCCCGGCCTTCAGGCAGGCTTCCACATGTTCGGCGGTGGCCACTTCGGTCATCACCAGCAGCCCGGTCTGTTCCTTCACGCGCTTCAGCCAGGCAAGCGCCTTGGTGCCGGCGCCTTCAAATTGGCCCGGACGAGTACGCGGCTTCCAGATCCCAGCACGGAACACTTTCGTCCGCCCATCCGCAGCGATCCCGCGCGCTGCAGCCAACACCTGTTCTTCACTCTCGGCACTGCAAGGTCCCGCGATCAGCAACGGCACATCAAGGCCGATCCCCCAATCCTTGAAAGGCAACGGAAGAAGGGTCGTTTCCGGCTTGCGCATGGCGCAAAGTTACCGCATACCGATCGGAAGTATTTGGGCGAATGCCGCTGCAACCCCGCAGTACTGCGGGGCAGCGTCACCGGGCTCCCCGCAGTACTGCGGGGCGCTCCAAGTACGCACTCGGTCGCCCCGGAGGCTCCCTCGCTTGCGCGCTTTCCGCTTCTATCCCTTTCGCATGATCCCGTTAGTGATCACGCGAATTCCAAGCCTTGGATATAGGAAAAATGCTTCTTGTTCAACGTGAGCAATGGCATGCATTCGCATCACCCCAATGATCACCGAAGTATCGATCAGGATCGGCTCCATGCCTTTGCGCGCAGATCATCGAGCGTGATATCGCGATCTTTCCATAGGCCCGATAGGGCGAGCAAAGGATCTTCCGTCTCGGACATGCGCATGATCCATTCCTCGAACATTCGGGAAACGGATTGATTGCGCTTCCGACTGATCGAGCGTGCTTTCCGAGCAACTTCCTTCCTGACCGAAAGCGTTTGTTTATCCTTTGTGCTGGCCATATAGCAAATTTAAGTAGTGATCTGGTTGCCGGCGCTCACCACTTCACCACCACTTTCCCGATCGTATTCCCACTTGCAAGCGCCTTATGCGCTTCGATCAATTGGTCATGATCGAACTCCGCATGAACATACGGACGAAGGATCCCGTTGTTGAACGCTTCCACACATCGCAACAGGCAGATCGAAACAAGTTCCGGCTTCTGCTGACTGATCTTGTACATGTTCACGCCAAGTATGCTGCGGCTGGTCATCATCAAAAAGATCGGTATCGATATGCCCATGCGCAGCACGAAACGCAGTGTTCCGAAAGGACCGATGCCACCGCGCTCCGATCCGCCGAAAAGCACGATGCGGCCACCGCTTCCGATCAGGTCCATGTCCTTCTTGAAGGTGCTTCCGCCAACCGCATTGAAACTCACGTCGAACTTCTTTCCTGCTAATGCTCTTTTGATCTGCGCGTAATGATCCGTACTTCGATCGAAAACATGATCCACGCCCATGGTGCGCAGGAATTCCAGCTTCTTCGCACCGTTCGCGATCGCGAAAACTTCGCAGCCGATATTCTTTGCAAGCTGCACAAGCAAATGACCAACGCCACCGGCCGCGCTGTGGATCAACACACGTTCCAGCGGCTGGATGTTCGCCAGAAATTTCGCAGCGTACCACGCGGTCGATCCTTGTGTCGCTAACGCCGCTGCTTCACCGATCGTGACATGATCCGGGATCGGCACAACAGCGCGATGATCGGTGATAGCTTTCTGCGCATAGCCACCAAATCGTGTGAACGCGACGACCCGTTTGCCTACCAGATCCTGCGAAGCCTTCGCACCAGCTTTAGCGACTTTGCCCACCACCTCATAACCCAGAATGCTCGGCAGCGGTGGTGCTTCGCGGTACAAGCCTTTCACCGCCATCACATCCGCGAAATTCAATCCAAAGCCTTCACACTCGATCAATACCTGATCGTCGGTTGGGACCGGATCGGGATGTTCTTGAAGCTTGAAGGACTTTTCAGGTGATCCGTGCGATATGAGGGTCCAGGCGAGCATGTTGCAAAGGAAGGATGATCACACTCCCCCTACCACAACAACAAATTCTCCTCGCGGCTCCTTCTTCTCGAAATGCGTCACCAGTTGCGCGAGCGATCCGCGAACCGTTTCCTCGTGCAATTTGCTGATCTCGCGTGAAACACTTGCAGGCCGATCGCTCCCGAAGATCTCAGCGAATTCCTTCAGTGTGCGCAACACGCGGTGCGGACTTTCATAGAAGATCATCGTTCGCGTTTCGGTGGCCAGTTCCTTCAGCCGAGTCTGCCGGCCCTTTTTCACCGGAAGAAATCCTTCGAAAACGAACCGATCGGCGGGAAGGCCGCTGTTCACCAATGCTGGAACGAATGCCGTCGCACCAGGGAGACATTCCACCGAAACATTTTGTTTCAATGCTTCGCGTACAAGCAGAAAACCGGGATCGCTGATCGCAGGTGTTCCGGCATCGCTCACCAATGCGAACCGTTCGCCAGCGGCCATGCGCGCCACGAGCTGCTCTACCATGCGGTGCTCGTTGTGCGTATGGAAACTGATCAGCGGTTTTTCGATCGCGACATGTTGCAGCAATCGTCCGGTCACGCGTGTGTCCTCCGCGATCACCGCATCCACTTCGGCAAGTACGCGTTGCGCGCGGATCGTGATGTCGAGCAGGTTCCCTATCGGTGTGGGCACTACCACCAACGATGCCCGCGAAGCTTTCGGAACCTCGTGATCGGCGATCATTTCATCCCCTTGATGAAGTCGCGCAGCAGAAAGAACACTTCGGGGAATTTCGTGAGCGGAAGCTCTTCTGCACGATCATGAACGTCGTGGTACGCGGCACTTCCACCCAACGTGTAGATGAAGATCGCAGGGATCCTTCGCTTCACGAACGGGCAGTGATCACTGTTGCACGCCGGGCCGCGCGACTTCACTTGTTGAAGGTATTTTCCAGTTTCGTTCAATTCCACCAACCGATCGAACGTTTCCTTTTGTTCTGTGGCGTTCACCACGGTGATCCCTTCATCGCCTGTGCCAAGAATGTCGAGGTTGATCATCAACTTAACGTCGCCCCAATCGATCGGCCGATCGGTAACGCACCATTCCGATCCCACCAATCCAGCTTCTTCGCCAGCGAACGCGATGAACAGGATGTCGTGCTTCGCAGGGTTCTTATTGAAATGTTCGGCGAGTGTAAGCATCATCGCCGTGCCGCTCGCGTTATCGTTCGCGCCGGGGAACATGGTTTTCGATCCCATCCTTCCGAGGTGGTCGTAATGCGCACCGATCACGATCACGCCTTTGCCTTTTCCTTTCGCCAGGCCGAGCACGTTCCGCGCCGGACGGCGCACAAGAAGATCGCTGTTGATCGAAAGTCCGATCGATGTTGTGCTGTCCGTGAAACGTTCGCTCTTGATCTCGATCAGCGGAAATGGAAGCGCTTCCCGGCCTACGCTCCACGTGAGCTTTTCGCCTGCGCGTTTCAGAACCGGACCGTAGTGCATCAGGTCGCGTTCCAATTCGCTGAAGAGCTGAAGCGAATCCTTGTCCATCGTCTTCGGCCATTTCACATGGATCGCTTTTCCCGTGATCACGCCCATCGCCATGGATCGCGTTTCCGGTGCAAGTAGTTCGGCGGAAGTGAGATGGACCACATCAAAGTCACCGTGGGCGGAACCGGAATGCGGATCGACGAGGAATTCAGTGCCGGGCTGCAGATCCCTTCCATCGATCGAAACGCGCATGCTGTCCGGAAAGCTGTTCACGTTGAATTGGAACGGCTGGAAGAAGTCCTTCTTCACGGGTTGAAGACCGATCCGTTTGAATTCCGAAGCGATGTATTCCGCTGCGAGCGAATCACCGGCATTCACATATCCGCGTCCATGTAAATATTCCGACGCCAGCGTGTCCACATGCCTTCTGCCGATCGCTTCGATCGACGCGCGATCCTGCGCGAAGGTTGAAAGAAGGATGAAAGCAAAAGCAACACTGGCGAGGGTCCTCATGGAAATCTTCGTTCAATGAGATCACGGATCGTTATCAAGGCTTCTGGATCGGCGGGTTTCTTCAGTTTCGCGAGCACTTCCGTCTGCAGGAACACTTCCGCCTGATCGCGGTCCTGCATGGCATCGAGGGCCATGATGCTCTTCTCATATGCGATCCGATCGCCGCCGAAAAGTTCCGAAACGAACCAGAATTTGTGGCTCAGCGAGATCGACTTTGCCAGGCTTCCGATCTGGGTTTTGGTGAGTTTTTCCGCCAGCGAAGGCACTGGCTCCGCCTTTTTGATCGGTGGCGTTCTTTGCTCATCCTTGGGAAGGGCATTGCCGTTTCCCTTCACTGGTTCGGGCCGTTTCGCTTCCTTCTCGCTTTGGGTCTCCTCGATCGCTTCGATCAGCGAGGTTTGCCGTGGCGAAACCTCTGGTGGACGAGTATCCAGCCGGATCGGGGGAGGGTCCTTCACTTCCGGCCGGATCTCCAGGTCACGTACATCTGTGGTCCGCACATTGGTCTTGTCAGGCTTTGCGGTGGCCGCCTGTGGTGCGAGCTGCATTTCGCGCGACCTGTGGCGGAGCACGATCAATCTTTCGTAGAGCTCGCGCGCGTTCTGGCACGCCAGCTCCAGGCCATCGTGGCCAAGGTTGCCGCTTTCCAACTTTCGCTGCGCTTCCGCCAGCGCTGCTATGAGATCCTGCATTTTTCGATATCCCATTCCGTTCGCATTTCATTTGAGCAGATCGAACGGTGGCGGCGAAGCTAAATTTGCCATGCCTCGCGATCGGCGCATCTCACCGCGATCAACACACCATGATCTGTTCATTCCTTCAAAGAAAAGCATCCGCGGTGCCTAATGCTACAACGCCGGGATCGGGCATTTCATTCTCCCTTTGATGGATCGGCACGGATATGATCTTTTTGAGATCGCCAATGCTATCGGTGGAAAGCCGCTTTCCGATCTTTCCGGGGAGCATATTTCGCATCTCAGCATTGATTCCCGCAGGGCGGTCTTCCCGGAAGGCACGTTGTTCATTCCGCTGAAAGGCGCACGGCACGATGGGCACGATCATCTGTCGGAAATGGCCGACAAAGGAGTGAAGTGCGCCCTGGTCGCTGCGGACCGATCGGCCGATCGAAATGGCCTGGTGGCGATCGAAGTGGACGATACGCTTGATGCACTTCAGCGGCTCGCTGGCTGGCACCGCTCACATTTCCGCTATCCTGTGATCGGCATCACGGGTAGCAATGGCAAAACAGTGGTGAAGGAATGGCTCAACCAGATGCTTGCCGGCCGTGCGCGTGTGGTTCGCAGCCCGGGCAGTTGGAATTCGCAGGTGGGCGTGCCGTTGAGCGTTTGGGAGATGAACGCCGATCATGACCTGGCGATCTTCGAGGCGGGGATCAGCAAGCCGGGTGAGATGGAGCGGCTGCGCAGCATCATCAGGCCAACGATCGGGATCCTCACCAACATCGGTCCGGCGCACGGCGAGAACTTTAGGAACGAAATTGAAAAAGCGCTGGAAAAACTAAAGCTCTTCAATGACGCTGAGGTGCTGATCCATTGCGCCGATCAACCTGCCGTGATGCAGGCGTTGAAGCAGAGCGGATTGGAACAAAGGCTGAAATTGCGCAGCTGGTCGCGCGAAGAGAACGGCTGGCTGCACGTTGTGCGCGAGGATCGAAGGACGAATTCCACGATGATCTCCGTGCTCGGCGAACGTTTCGAATTCAGTTTCGAGATCCCGTTCATCGATGATGCTTCGATCGAGAACGCGCTGCATTGCGTAACGCTGCTGCTCCACCTGGGATACGATCCGGAATGGATCGCATCGCGCACGCCGCATCTTTCGCCCGTGGCCATGCGGCTGGAGGTGATCGATGGCACGCATGGCATCAAACTGATCAACGATGCGTACAGCAACGATCTCGCTTCACTCCGGATCGCGCTAGATCACCTTGGGATCGTGGGGGCGGGAACGAAGAAAGTGGTGGTGCTTTCCAGTATTAAGGAAAGTGGGATCTCACCGGAAATGCTTCGTAAACAGATCATGGAATTGGTCGCGCGCATGGGCGTGAACAAGTTGATCATGATCGGCGATGATCTGCGATCGGAAAATACATCGTTCACCGTTTCCAATTTTCCGGATGCCGCATCCATGCTGGCTTCCATCGATCCGGCTGAGATCGCAGGCGCTACTGTTCTGGTGAAAGGTGCGCGTGCGTTCGCGCTGGAGAAGATCGTGCAGCAATGGGCCAGAAAAGTGCATGGCACCGTGCTCGAGATCGATCTGGAAGCGATCCGCCATAACCTGAACCATTATCGATCGCTTTTGAGGCCAGGCGTGAAGACAATGGCGATGGTGAAAGCGTTCGGCTATGGAAGCGGAGCGTTGGAACTGGCGCGGCTTTTCGCGCACGAGCAGGTGCATTACCTGGGTGTCGCTTACGCCGATGAAGGCGTGGAACTTCGCCGCAATGGGATCGATATTCCCATTCTGGTGATGAATCCCGAGCCTGTTCCATACAAGCTACTGTATGAACACCGCTTGGAAGCGGAGATCTTCGATCGGCGTTCACTGATCGAAGCGCGCGACTTTGCGGCCGCGTTCGCGACAGCTTTGCCGGTGCATTTGAAGATCGACACCGGCATGAACCGGCTTGGTTTTTCCAAGGAAGAGATCCCGGAATTGCTTGCCGAACTCCGCACTTCAGAGAGGTTGAGGATCGTTTCGATCTTCTCTCATCTGGTTGCCAGCGAAGATCATTCCAGCGATCGTTTCACGGAAGAACAGATCGCACTTTTCAATTCGATCTGCGCACAGATCGAAACGGTGATCGGCTACAAGCCAATGAGGCACATCGCGAATTCCGCAGCGATCGCACGTTTTCCGCAAGCGCAACTGGATATGGTGCGGCTTGGCATCGGGCTGCACGGCATCAGCAGCGATCCGCGTGAAGCAAAGGAACTTCTTCCGGCCACATCATTGCGTTCTCCGATCGCACAGATCAAGAGGATCGCAAAAGGCGATACCGTGGGGTATGGAAGATCGTTCAAGGCGAAGAAAGGGATGCGCATCGCGACGCTTCCGATCGGTTATGCCGATGGTTTTTCACGTCGCCTGGGCAACGGGATCGGAAAGGTTTGGATCCACGGAAAAGCTTGTTCGGTGGTGGGCAATGTGTGCATGGATATGTGCATGGTGGATGTGACGGATCTGGAGGTATCGATCGGCGATGAGGTTTGGATCTTCAATGCCGAACATCCGGTGACGGAGCTCGCCGCCGCCATGGGCACCATTCCCTACGAGGTGCTCACATCCATTTCTCAACGCGTGAAGCGCGTTCACGTTCATTCGTAAATGGGCGGTTGGCTTTCCGATCGAAGCAGCGATCGGGCGGTTTTACTGGTCTACGGCAAGGGCCGAACAACTAAATTTGCGTGTAACCTGTCATCCCCACATGAACCGTTCATTACTGTCGGCCATCGTTGGCCTTGTCCTTCTCATCCCTAGTTCGCTCTTAGCCCAGGCACAATATGTACCCGGGAATATCATGGTGATGCTCGCTCCGGGCGTCCATCCGGAAAATGTTGTCTCTGATCTTCGTTCAGTCGATGGGATCGCCACCGGTCTTGTGGTTGACAAGGAACTTTCCGCGCCGATGCGTGCGTGGTTGCTGAAGTTCGATATCGAAGCGATCGCCCAGCAGAAGATGCTTCAGATGGTGAATGCACATCCTGCGGTTCAGATGGCGCAGAACGATCACATCGTTACCGAGCGCGAAGTGCCCAACGACACGCAATACGGGCAGCAATGGCATCACCAGAACATTGCGAGTGAAACCGCGTGGGATATCACCACCGGTGGTCTTACCGCTACCGGCGATACGATCGTGGTATGCATCATCGAGAATTCCGATCTGCCGCATCCCGATCTGATCGGCAATGCATGGTTCAATCATTTTGAGATCCCGAACAACAACATCGATGATGACGTCAACGGTTACGTGGATGATTTCCGTGGATGGAACACACCCGGCGGCGATGATGATGTTTATGGCGGAAGCCATGGAACGCAAGTGGCCGGCATGATCGGTGCGAAGGGTGACAATGGTGCTGGTGTGGCTGGCGCGAACTGGAATGTGAAGATGATGGTGGTGGATTACGGTGGCGTTCAGGAATCAGCCGTGGTAGCAGCTTATACCTATCCCTTGGTGATGCGCCGCATGTACAATGAGACCAACGGTGAGAAAGGTGCATTCGTTGTTGCCACCAATGCGAGTTGGGGGATCGATGGTGGCCAGCCTTCGAATTCACCGCTGTGGTGCGCCATGTTCGATACGCTTGGTACGGCTGGCATCCTTAGCTGCGGTGCCACTTCCAACAGCAACGTCAACATCGATCAGGTGGGCGATCTGCCAACGGCCTGCCCGAGCGAACATCTGGTAAGTGTAACCGCCACCAACAGTAACGATCAACGTACGTTCTCGGCCTATGGCGCCACGCACGTTGATCTGGGCGCACCGGGTGAAGATGTGGTCACGACTTCGATCGGAGGAGGCATCGGCAGCACCAGCGGTACTTCGTTCGCAAGTCCACTGACAGCTGGCGTGATCGGCCTGCTCTACAGTGCACCATGTGCTTCATTGATGGATCTGGTACATAGCGATCCTTCAGCAGGAGCGCTCTACGTGCGTGATGCGCTCTTCGCAGGCGTGGATCCGGTAGCACAGCTCAACGGACAAACGGTCACTGGCGGCCGCATCAATTCGGCCAACAGCCTTGAATGGATCATGGGCCAATGCGGAAGTTGCCCTGCACCCTTCGGCCTTGCCGCAGAATGGATCGATTCCACCGATCATACGCTTTCATGGACATCCATCAATGGCGAGGAATTCGATCTGTACTATCGCCCTTTAGGCACCGAGGACTGGACTGTTGTGAATTCGATCGAAGGCGACAGCTATCTGGCCGAAGGACTGATCCCCTGCACGGAATATGAATTCCAGGTAAGCGCAGCATGCGGTTCGGAGGAAAGCCCGGCCAGCCAGACCTTCGTGTTCACTTCCGAAGGTTGTTGCGTTGCCCCCGAAGGCATCAGCACCGGCACGATCACCACAACATCAGCTACGATCACCTGGGAAGGCGTGTTCGCAGCTGGCGCGTATGAGATCCGTTATCGTGAAGTCGGTTCCACCGATTGGACCACTGTTACCGTGGAAGGGACCAGCTTCGAACTTACCGGTCTTGGAAGCTGTGCATCCTACGAGCTACAGGGCAGGAGTTCCTGCGATGGTGAAGGATCGGAATGGTCCGAAAGTATCTTCTTCAATGCATTCTGTCCTTCGGCTTCCGAGGATTCGGATTTTGAGCACATCGAAACAGTGGTCTTCGGATCGATCAACAACAACTCCGAGAACGATGGAGGTTATGGTGATTACACGCACCTCGGCACCACGGTGGAGATCGGCGGGACTTATCCCATTTCCCTCACTCCTGGCTACGATGGCTTCGGAACATACGAGGAACACTTCCGCGTTTACATCGATCTTGATCAGGACGGATCCTTCACCGGGCCCGGCGAACTTGTCTTCGATGCACCTGACGTTACGACCTCGACCATCACGGGCAACATCACCATTCCAACGACCGCCACACCGGGTGGATCCCGCATGCGTGTGATCATGAACTACGACGAACCGATCGCCAATGCATGCGTGGATGGATATGAATTCGGCGAAACCGAGGATTACTGCGTTACGATCACGGCTGCGACCTCGATCCAGGCCGCTGCAGAGCAAACAGGGATCAGCATTTATCCGGATCCTGCGGACCAGGAACTCTTCATCGAGATCAACGGGATCACCGATCGTTCACTCGAACTTTCGATCCTTGATAACACCGGTCGTCAGATCATCTCACGCGCTGCGATCGCCAATGGCCGATCCAGCACCAACACCGCTTCACTTGCGAACGGGCTTTACATCTACCGCATCCTCCAGAACGATCAGGAGATCGGCCGTGGAAAGTTCATGGTCGTACATTGATCGCATCCGATCGAACAGGAATGCCACCGCTGCGGTGGCATTCCTGTTTTTACACTGATTAGTTTCGGCTCGTGCACCAGATCTCGGCAGTGATCATCACGCGCAACGAAGAGCGCAACATCGCGCGTTGCCTGCGTTCGTTGAATGGTGTTGCCAATGAAGTGGTGATCGTTGATGCGGAAAGCACCGATCGCACCGTTGCGATCGGTAAGGAGCACGGCGCCCGCGTAACCATCCGGCAATGGACGGATTACTCCGATCAGAAGAACTTCGCCAATTCTCTTGCGATCTATCCGTACATTCTTTCGCTGGATGCGGATGAGGAACTTTCACCGGCGCTGCGCGATCTGATCTCAAAAGAGAAGCAACGCGGTCTTCAAGGCGCTTATCGCTTCCCGCGCCTCACGAACTATTGCGGCACCTGGGTGAAACATGGCGGTTGGTATCCCGATCGCAAGATCAGGTTGTTTCCGCGTGAAAAGGCGAAGTGGGAGGGAGCGCATGTGCATGAGGAATTGAAGCTGGATCCTTCATTGAAGATCACCGACCTTACGGCCGATCTTCTTCACTACTCGTACCATTCCATCGCCGATCATCTGGTACGGATCGAACGGTACAGCACGCTCCATGCACGCAGCATGCACGCGGCCGGCCGCAACGTAGGGCCGATCAAGGTCCATCTTTCACCGATCGTGAAATTCGTGCAAGGCTATCTTCTTCAGCTGGGTTTTCTTGATGGATCCGCAGGCTTCCACATAGCGCGGCTTTCGGCACATGCGGTGAAGCTGAAATACAAAAAGCTGCAGCAAATGCAGCGCGGCGCGTGATCCTTTACGCCCATCCGCGTTCATCATATCTTGTGGCCTTGGATCGATGTCATCACATGAACATCCATCGTCGCGTCCGGCATGCCTGAAAGATCGGAACACATCGTTCTGAGCCGCACCGACAGCATCGGCGATGTGATGCTAAGCCTGCCGATGGCGGGTCTGCTCAAGAAAAGGTTCCCGCGATCGTACATCACTTTCCTCGGCCGGTCGTACACCACACCGGTGCTCGAGCGATGTTCGCACATCGATAACATCATCACGCTCGAACAGCTCACGGTGAACGGTGAGCGCGGTGCCGTCGAGTTGCTGCGCCGATCGCATATCGATGCCTTCGTGCATGTATTCCCGGTGCGCAGGATCGCGCGTTGGGCGGCGCTGGCGGAGATCCCGCACAAGATCGGAACGAACCGCCGTTGGTGGCATTGGCTTCATTGCGACCATCGGATCGCATTGAGCAGGCGCAACAGCGATCTGCACG
Organism: Bacteroidota bacterium; assembly: GCA_023418095.1. Classification (GTDB taxonomy): domain Bacteria; phylum Bacteroidota; class Bacteroidia; order Flavobacteriales_F; family PHOS-HE28; genus PHOS-HE28. Next base: position 1,861 of record JAEZDL010000051.1, on the reverse strand, counting down.
AGGCACAGCTCAACACGAGATTGCTCGCACCGTTCGGCATTGCGGCGGATCTCACCACGCACGAGCTTGCGGCATATTCAGGTTTCTTCCCGAGCGCCGCCGATCAACAGTTGAAGGATCTCATCCGGCCGCGACGCAGGAACATCATCCTGCATCCGCATTCCAGCGGCAGCGCGGTGGAGTGGGGGTTGGAGAAGTACGCGGAACTGATCCGGCTGCTGCACCCGGGCGATTTCCATGTGATCATCACCGGCACCGAGCTGGAGGCGGAGCGTTACCGATCGAAGCTTCCGATCAATCTTCCGCACGTCACCGATCTCGGCGGAAAGCTCGATCTGCCACGACTGATCTCGCTGATCGGGATCTGCGATGCGCTGGTGGCGGCCAGCACCGGGCCGTTGCACATCGCCGCCGCATGCGGTATCCGCGCGATCGGTCTTTACGCCAACGTGCGGCCGATCCATCCTGGCCGCTGGGCGCCGATCGGCCGCAGCGCCCACGCCGTTATCGAAGAGGATATCCCACCCGATTCCGATCCGCAGCAGCACATCAATGCGATCAAGCCGGAAAAGGTGATGCGGCTGCTCGAATCCAGTTGACGTATTTGGGCGTGCCGCCCGCCGCCGCGCCAAAAGCGCGCGCCAGCGGCCGTCGGGCTTTTCGCTCCAAGTCCGCGCTCGCAAAGCCTCGCTTGCGGGCTTTTCGCTTCAATCCCTCACGCAGATCCCGGTCGCATTATGGTAGGCTCACATTATATAACGCTCAAAAGGCTACTCCGTTATCGGGACCCGGAACTTATATTCCTTATAAAGCTCCATATTCACCAGTTCCCTCTGCACCGAGAGGTACTCGGCATCCAACCGATGAACATCCCTTTCAATGGCGAGATAAATGCTATCCCGATCCATGATATATGCGCGCATCAATTGATCCACCGCGGTCTGTAGGTCGCTACCTGCGGTAGTACGTGCCAATCCGTCCTCGACCAATTGCTTACGCTTCTTTCGCAAATGCAGTTCGAGCAGATCGAAGAACATTTGTTCAAGCTTCAGGTTCTGCTTATCAAATTCCGATCGCTTGAAATACGAGGTTTCCGGGTCAAAGTATGCCCTCAGTTCGACCTCGTAGGAAGATAGAGGCCGGAACATGGTACTGTATACCACGTTCAGATAAGAATTGGTGATACCTGGAGCATTTTCCCGCGATCGCCGAAAATCATCGATCTCCAATTTGTGTGTCGGGTTCCAATAGATCCGATCCAAGTACTTGCGGATCGATGATCCTTTATAGAACTGTCCGTGGATCCGGTGACAGGTGGAACCGAAGGTCATAGGTAGTTTATGTCCGGTGATCCGGATCACATTGGCACCATACATTCTTGCGATCGCCTGGGTCGTGTCCAGCACAAAAGGCAGGTCACAGCGAACCGCCATTCGATCTTTTACCTTGAAGTCAGCGACCAATATCAGATCAGTTGTGTCCAGTGGTTCGCCCTGTTCTATCACCGCGATAGGCGCATCAGGTTCAAGTTTTGACAGCTGCTGGTATTGGGTCACTTGAAAATGAAGCCTGCAGGATACACTAACGGTGGAAAAAAGGAGCAAGATCCCCCAAACGTGCCGAATAAGATATGCCACTGCCCGAAAATAGCGTTAACCTCCGCTCACCATATCCGCCGGATCGACCCACCGATCAAAATCCTCCGCGCTCACATGGCCCAACGCGATCGCCGCCTCCTTCAACGTGGTGCCTTCCTTGTGTGCCTTCTTCGCGATCTCCGCGGCCTTGTAATAACCGATGTGCGGATTCAAGCTCGTCACCAGCATCAACGAATTCTCCAGGTGCTTCTGCAATACCGGCT
>JAEZDL010000016.1 GCA_023418095.1 Bacteroidota bacterium | reverse complement strand
GTGATGGGCAGCCTGGGCAATAACGATGGCCAGTGAGTACCACGCTCCCGTTCTTTTACAAGCCTGTCTCGAAGGATTGAACATCGACCCCGGTGGCACCTATGTGGATGTCACGTTCGGCGGAGGTGGCCACAGCGCGGCGATCCTGGAGAAGTTGGACGGCAAGGGCCGGTTGATCGCTTTCGATCGCGATCGTGATGCTTGGGCGAATGCCGCATTGCTCCGATCGGAACTTCCTCAGGATGGTCCAGGGTTCACTCTCGTGCGATCGGATTTCCGCTGGGTGCGCAATCACCTCCGTTTCCTGGAAGCACTTCCGATCGACGGCCTCCTCGCGGATCTCGGGGTGAGCAGCCACCAATTCGACACCGGTTCGCGCGGTTTCAGCTTCCGCTTCGAAGGTCCGCTGGATATGCGGATGGACCATCGCGCGAAGCGCACCGCAGCGGAGTTGCTGGCGCAAAGCGATCACGCTTCACTCAGTGCGCTGCTGCGCAACTATGGCGAAGTGGATAATGCTTCCAGGGTCGCGCAACACATCATCGCAGCGAATGCCGATCGGCCGATCCGCACAACGCAGGAGCTGGTGAAATTACTCGCTCCGGTATCGCCTCGTGGAAAGGAGAACACCTTTCTCGCGCAGGTCTTCCAGGCGTTGCGGATAGCGGTGAATGACGAGCTCGGATCGCTACAGGCGTTGCTGGAACAGAGCGCCGATCTGATCCGGCCAGGTGGCCGCCTGGTGATCATGAGCTACCACAGCCTGGAGGATCGCATGGTGAAGAATTTCATGCGCAGCGGTGATCCCGGCGGAATTGAGAAGAAGGACATCTACGGAAATGTCGACCGGCCGTTCAAGCCTTTGAGCAGTAAAGCGATCCAACCGACGGATCAAGAGATAGCACAGAACCCGCGCGCACGCAGTGCGCGCTTACGAATAGCGGAAAGGAAGTGAACAAGGTGAGGGAAAAGAAGCAGGAGCAGGAAGCGGCCGGTGAGAAGGCCGCCAAGGCTGCGGCTCCAGCACAGGCCCGCCTGCCCAGAGGACTGATCAGCATACTGAACGGATCGTTCCTCACCCGTGAGAATGTTCTGGGCAACATGCCCTTCATTCTTTTCTGCGCCGGCCTGATGATCATCTACATCGCCTACGGCTACCAGACGGAGCGGATCGTAAGGCAGCTCGATCACACAGGTGGTGAGTTGAAGGAGTTGCGCAGTGAATACATCACGGTCCGATCGCAACTCGAGAAGACGGAACAGCAGAGTCAGGTGGCATCAGGCATCGGAGCGCTCGGTCTCGAAGAGAGCCGTGAACCTCCCGTGAAGATCACAGTGGACAAGAAGCAGTCGAAGATCATCCGCGAACAATGAACGACGGTCGCCAACTACGGAACCGCGCCAATCTGGTCTACCTGGTGCTGGTGCTCTTCGCATGTGCGATCGCTGTGAAGCTCTTCACGATCCAGTTGGTCGAAGGCGATCAATGGCGCGCGAAGGCGGAACACATCTCTACGACATACCGTGTCGTACAGCCCGATCGCGGCCATATCTACAGCGAGGATGGACGCCTTCTCGCCACCAGCGTGCCCGAGTACGAAGTGCGCATGGACATGGTGCCGAAAGGTCTTACGGACGAGATCTTCCGCGAGAACATCGATTCGCTTGCATGGCATCTATCCGATCTGTTCCGCGATCGGACAATGGCTGAATACAAACGTGACCTCACGGATGCGCGGCATCGCAAGGAGCGATATCACATGATCAAGCGCCGCGCAGATCACACGCAGATCCAGCAACTACGCGACTTTCCGATCTTCAGGCTCGGCCGTTTCAAGGGTGGATTGATCACTGAGAAGAGAACGGTGCGCATTCGTCCATTCGGTCGGTTGGCTTCACGCACAGTGGGCTACGTATTGCGCGACAGCAGTGCGATCGGCCTTGAAGGTGGTTACAATGATCATCTGAGAGGCGTAACAGGACGTAGGCTGGAGCGCAGGCTCACCGGTGGCGTATGGATGCCGATCGATGACGGCAACGGCGTGGATCCGATCCCCGGGTCGGACATCCACACGACGATCGATATCAATCTGCAGGATGTCGCCGATCATGCGCTCGCCGCGCAGTTGATGAAGCACAACGCGCAGTACGGCTGCGTAGTTGTCATGGAGGTCGCCACGGGTCGCGTGAAGGCGATCAGCAATCTCACCCGCACTGCGGATAGTTCCTATGTGGAAGATCTGAACTACGCGGTCGGTCATGCTACCGAACCCGGCTCGACCTTCAAGCTTGCCTCGCTGATCGTTGGATTGGAAGATGGGTTGATCCAACCGACCGATACAGTTGATACGAAGAAGGGACAAGTGCGCTTCCACGATCGGATCATGCGCGATTCGCATGAAGGTGGATATGGCAAGATCACCGTGCAACGCGCGTTCGAGCTTTCATCCAACACCGGCATCAGCGTAGCGGTGCATCGCGCATACCAGAAGGAACCGAAGAAGTTCATCGAAGGATTGAGGCGGCTCGGTCTTGATCAGCCTTTGGGCGTGAAGATCCCCGGCGAAGCGAAGCCGATCCTGCGCGGTCCAGGAGAGAAGGGCTGGAGCGGCGTAAGTCTTCCATGGATGAGCATCGGCTATGAAACTGCCTTGACACCGCTACAAGTTCTTGCCTTCTACAACGCGATCGCCAACAACGGAAAGTTGATGCAGCCGCAGTTCGTGAGCAAAGTGACCCGCGATGGAAAGGTGATCCATGAAGAAGAACCAAAGGTGATCGATCCGCAGATCTGTTCGCCCAGGACGATCGAGATCGTGCACGGACTTCTGCAAGGTGTCGTGGACAGCGGAACCGCCACCAACCTGCGATCGGCCCACTTCAAGATCGCTGGAAAGACAGGCACCGCGCAGATCGCGCGCAATGGCAGTTACAAGCAAAATGGCGTAGCATACCAGGCATCGTTCGTTGGCTATTTCCCCGCGGATGCGCCGAAGTACAGCTGCATCGTGGTTGTGAACGGGCCTACCATGAGCGGCTATTATGGCAACGTGGTCGCAGGTCCCATTTTCACCGAGATCGCGAACAAGATCTATAGCAATCGTCTGGAATTGCAAACGGAGGAAAGGCTCGCCGAAGCTGTGGATCGACGCATGCCGGTGAGCATGAGCGGCCATGCTGCGGAAACACGCGCAGCGTTCGTGGGCCTGAGCATCCCATTCGCCGATGAAGCGGAAGGGGAGTGGATCGAAACGGTCTCCGCCGACACATTGGTGCAACTGCGGACGAGAGCGGTCCCGGTCGATCACATCGACATGGTGCCAAATGTGATCGGCATGGGATTGAAGGATGCGGTCTACATCCTGGAGAACCGCGGCTATCGTGTGCAATTGCATGGCAGCGGCATGGTGCGCCGGCAATCGCTCAAACCGGGTTCGCGCGCTCCACAGGGATCCACCATTACGATCGAGCTGGGATGAAGCTGCTGAAGGACATACTCTATCGTGTCCGGATCGAACAGGTGATCGGCTCCACCAACATCGCGTTGGAGAGGATCGCGTTCGACAGCAGGCAAGTGATCGCGTTCAGCGCTTTCGTTGCGATCAAGGGAACGCAGATGGATGGTCACGCGTTCATCGACAAGGCGATCGCTTCAGGTGCGATCGCGATCATCTGCGAGGAGCTGCCCGCGGATCTGAAGGACGGGATCACTTACGTGCGTGTGACCAATGCGCAGGAAGCGCTTGCCTATATGGCGTCGAATTTCTTCGATCATCCTTCGAAGAAATTGAAGTTGATCGGCATCACCGGCACCAACGGAAAGACCAGCATCGCCACGCTTCTCTTCAAACTATTCCGATCGCTCAATCACAAGAGCGGTTTGATCAGCACGGTGGAAACACGGATCGGACAACGTACGATGCCGAGCACGCACACCACGCCCGATCCGATCAAGCTGCATGAGTTGATGACGGAGATGGTGAACGAGAAGATCACCCATTGCTTCATGGAAGTGAGCTCGCACAGCGTGGTGCAGGAAAGGATCACAGGTCTCGCTTTTGATGGCGGCGTCTTCACGAACATCACGCACGATCACCTGGATTATCACGGCACGTTCGCCGAATACATCAAGGCAAAGAAGCGCTTCTTCGATCAGTTGCCTTCATCGGCTTTCGCATTGGTTAACGCTGATGACCGGAACAGCGGTGTAATGGTGCAGAATACGCGCGCATCGAAGCATTCGTTCGCCGTGAATTCCATGGCCGATCATCGCGCCAGGATCATCGAGAACCAGTTGACCGGCCTTCACCTGAACATCGACGGGCACGACGTGTACACCCGTCTGATCGGTGAATTCAATGCAAGCAATCTGCTCGCCGTCTATACCGTGGCGATCCTTCTTGGCGAGGAGCCTGTGAACGTACTTACCGCCCTCAGCGATCTGGAACCTCCCCGTGGCCGTTTCCAGATCGTTCGGGGCAAGAGCGTTACGGGGATCGTGGATTACGCGCATACGCCCGATGCGTTGAAGAACGTGCTCACGACGATCAATGACGTAAGCTCCGGATCGGATGCGAAAGTCATCACCGTGATCGGATGTGGCGGCGATCGCGATCGCTCGAAGCGGCCCGTGATGGCCAAGATCGCGGCAGAGTTGAGCGCTCAAGCCGTTCTCACCAGCGACAATCCGCGCAGCGAGGATCCAATGGCGATCCTGGAAGAGATGCGGAAAGGCCTTACCGCGAGCGATCAGCAACGCACTTGGGTGAACGCCGATCGGCGTGAAGCGATCAGGCAGGCTGTTGGCCTTGCGCAAGCGGGCGATGTCGTTCTCGTTGCTGGCAAAGGCCACGAGAATTACCAGGAGATCAAAGGGGTGAAGCACCCTTTCGATGATGTGGCGGTATTGAAGGAAACCCTTGAAGCACTAGGTAAGTAATGCTTTACCACATTTTCGATGCGTTCGGCAGGGACATTCCGGGAACAGGGGTGATGGGCTACATCTCCTTCCGTGCCGGCATCGCGGTCTTCGTTTCACTGTTGATCTCCCTCTGGTTCGGTGGCGGCATCATCCGTTTGCTGCGCCGGATGCAGGTTGGTGAAACGGTTCGTGATCTCGGCCTCGAAGGCCAGGTCGCGAAGCAGGGCACGCCGACAATGGGTGGTTTGATCATCATCTCGGCTACGATCATTCCAGTGCTGCTCTTCGCGAACCTCACGAACATCTACATCATCCTGCTTCTTGTAAGCACTGTGTGGCTTGGCGCGATCGGTTTTCTCGATGACTACATCAAGGTCTTCAAGAAGGATAAGCGCGGTCTCGCTGGAAAGTTCAAGGTGGTCGGGCAGGTCACCGTGGGTATCATCATAGGTGCAACGGTGTACTTCCATCCCGAGATCCGCACGCGTGTGGAGGTACCCGAAGTGCTCGCGCAACAGCTCGATCCGCAGGATATCAACATGATCACGGAGGAGGATGGAACGGTGCATTACATGCTCAACCGCAAATCACCGAACACCACGATCCCGTTCGTCAAGAACAACGAGTTCAACTATTCATCGATCCCTGGTCTTTTCGGGAGGGAAGCGCGCCAGTACACCTGGATCGTCTACATCCTCGTCGTCATCTTCATCATCACCGCGGTCAGCAATGGCGCCAACATCACCGATGGCCTGGATGGACTTGCGACAGGCACCAGTGCGATCATGGTGCTGGCGCTCGGCGTGCTCGCCTATGTGAGCGGTAACATCATTTTCGCGCATTACCTGGATATCATGTACATCCCCGGGATCGGGGAAATGGCAGTGTTCATCGGCGCGTTGCTCGGTGCATGCATCGGCTTCCTGTGGTACAACGCGTATCCCGCGCAGGTGTTCATGGGCGATACCGGAAGCCTTGCGCTCGGCGGCATCATCGCCACAATGGCGATCCTGGTGCGCAAGGAACTGTTGATCCCTGTCCTCTGCGGAATATTCCTCATCGAGAACCTCAGCGTGGTGCTGCAGGTCTCATGGTTCAAGTACACGAAACGCAAGTATGGTGAAGGCAGAAGGATACTGCTGATGTCTCCGCTGCACCATCATTACCAGAAGCTCGGGATCCATGAAAGCAAGATCGTATCGCGCTTCTGGATCGTGGGGATCATGCTGGCCGTGTTGTCGATCGTAACGCTCAAGCTCCGTTGAAGAGGATCGCGATCCTTGGTGCGCAGGAAAGTGGTGTCGGTGCGGCACGGCTCGCGCGGCTGAAAGGCCATCACGTGTTCGTGAGCGATGCCGGTGGGATCAAGCCGAAGTTCCGTGAAACACTCCTTGCCGATCGGATCGAGCATGAAGAGAACGGTCATAGCACCGATCGAATTCTATCAGCAGATGAGATCGTGAAAAGTCCGGGGATACCGGATACTGCACCGATCGTGAAAGCCGCGCTGGAAAAGGGAATTCAAGTGATCAGTGAGATCGAGTTCGGCTACCGGTATTGCAACGGAAAGATCATCGGCATCACCGGCAGCAACGGAAAAACGACCACCACGTTGCTGACGCATCATATCCTGAAGAAAGCCGGGATCGATGTGGCGATCGGAGGGAATGTGGGAAACAGCTTCGCTGCGCTGGTCGCCGATCGCCATCATGAATACTACGTGCTTGAGCTGAGCAGCTTCCAGCTCGATGGGATCCGATCGTTCAACCCGCATATCGCGATCCTGCTCAACATCACGCCGGATCATCTCGATCGGTACGATTACCGGATGGAGAAGTACGCTGCCAGCAAATTCCGGATCGCGATCAACCAGCAGGAACGGGACCATTTCATCTACTGTGATGATGATCCCGAGATCCGGAAAGGCATCGCACAATTCGATGTGAAGGCCAGCCGATGGCCATTCTCCATTCAACATCCGGTGCCGCAGGGCGCCTTCCTCGAAAACGACCAGATCACTTTCTCCACCCACCAAACCCAGTTCACCATGTCACTGATCGATCAAGCCCTGAAAGGAAAACACAACGTGTACAATTCGATGGCCGCCGGGATCGCAGCCCGCGTGCTGGAGATCCGCAGCGATATCATCCGCGAAAGTCTCAGCGATTTCCAGAACGTGGAGCACCGGCTCGAGCACGTCGCCATGGTGAACGGGATCGAGTTCATAAACGACTCCAAGGCGACCAACGTGAACTCCACATGGTACGCGCTCGAGAGCATGACAAAGCCTGTTATCTGGGTGGTCGGCGGCGTGGACAAAGGCAACGATTACACCACACTTCGGGAACTGGTCCGATCGAAGGTGAAGACGATCGTTTGTCTTGGCAAGGAGAACGAAAGGATCCACAAGGCCTTCGGCGGTGTGGTGAAGAACATCGTAGAGACAGGTAGCGCGGAACAGGCCGTACGCACCAGCTACGAGCTCGCCGAACCCGGTGATGTGGTGCTGCTTTCCCCGGCGTGTGCAAGTTTCGATCTGTTCGAGAATTACGAGGATCGCGGCCGCCGCTTCAAGAAGGCCGTTCGCTCGCTCTGAGTCACCTGAACTAACCCACGACACATCAGGCAAAAGATGGAAAAAGAAATGATGACAGGACAGGGCCTCACCCAGTTGCTGGACATGCGGCGGGCCTCGCTCGCCGTGCACAACGGCCTGCCGCATAGCATGGAGCACGTGGCGCGGATCGATGATGTGGTGTACATCAACGATTCAAAGGCCACGTTCCTCGATGCCACCTTGGGATCGCTGTCGCAGATCACCGGCAGGGTCATCTGGATCTGCGGCCCGATCAGCAACGATCTCGGGCAGGGGTATGTGCAGGACATGCTGGAGGAACGCGTGGATCGAGTGATCGTTTTCGGCACGGCCGGATCCAACGATCCAGCCATGCTGAAGCCTTTCGAAAAGCCCCTGTACTTCGCGGAAGAGCTGCGCACGGCGGTCTTCCTCGCGCGGGAACTTGCCACTGCAGGCCAGGTGGTCCTTTTCAGCCCGGCGTGCCCAAGTGGCAATGGCTTCGCCAATTATGAAGAACGCGGGGTGGAGTTCAAGCGCGCGGTGAAGGATCTGTGATCGCTCGAACGATCCGTCCGTTCGGATCGGTATGGCGATGACCTGTGGGAAATGTTAAGATCCGATGGTTGATAGCTCTTGCATCACCACCGCAAAAACGTACGGCTGCCAATGGATCTTCGCACGTTGATGGGCATGTACCGCAGACCCCTTCCATCGATCGATCGTAAATGAACGCCTTTCTTCAAAGACTTCGCGGTGATCGCGTGATCTGGATGACGGCCCTCTTTCTCGGGTTGATCAGCCTGCTTGCGGTGTACAGCGCGATCTCGTCGCTGGCGTTCAAACGCGAAGGTGGCAGCACGCTGCACTTCCTGTTCAAGCATGGGCTCATGCTCGTAAGCGGTTTCCTCATCATGTTCTACGCATCGAAGCTTCGGTACAGCATGTATTCGCGACTCTCGCAACTCGCCATCGGCGTTACTGCGGGCTTGTTGCTTCTCACATTGCTGCTCGGCACCAACCTCAATGATGCGAGCCGCTGGATCACCATCCCGATCATCAACCAGAGTTTCCAGACCAGCGATCTGGCGAAGGTTGTGCTCGTGGTATATCTGGCCCGTGTGCTGGGCAAACATCAAGGCATGGAATGGACCCTGCGCGATGTTCTGCTGAAGCTGATGGTGCCCGTTGGCGTGATCTGCGGCCTGATCCTTCCGGCGAATTTTTCCACTGCGGCGGTCCTCTTCACTGTGTGTCTCACGATCATGTTCATCGGCCAGGTGCCCATGAAGCACATGTTCCTGATCGTGGGGGCGGCGGTCGTGGCTTTCATCCTGTTGCTACTGGTCGCCAAGAGCATGCCCGGCCTGCTTCCACGGCTCGATACCTGGATCACACGGATCGAAAGTTTCGGCGCGAACGATCCCAATGCGAACTACCAGGTGGAACATGCCAAGATCGCGATCGCTTCCGGTGGATTGTTCCCGAACGGTCCGGGCAGTGGGGCTTCCCGCAATTTCCTTCCGCATCCTTATTCCGATATGATCTACGCGTTCATCATCGAGGAATACGGCAGCATTCTCGGTGGATTAGGCCTTTTGCTTCTCTACCTGATCTTGTTGTTCCGCGCGGTGAAGATCGCAGGCCGCTGCCAGAAGATGTTCGGTTCGCTCGTGGCGATCGGCCTTTGCCTCATGCTCGTGGTGCAGGCAATGATCAATATGGCCGTTGCCGTTAATCTCGTACCGGTCACCGGGCAACCTCTGCCGCTCGTGAGCATGGGCGGTACTTCGGTTTGGTTCACCTGCCTTGCGATCGGGATCGTGCTGAGCGTAAGCCGCAGTCTCGAAGTAACAGATCCATCAACAGATGCAAAACGCCACCGCACAGCACTCGCTTAGAGTGATGATCTCCGGTGGCGGCACCGGCGGACACATCTTCCCAGCGATCGCGATCGCCAATGCGGTGCGTGAGCGAGAAGCTGGCACGCAGTTCCTTTTTGTCGGTGCGGAAGGAAAGATGGAGATGGAAAAAGTTCCTGCCGCAGGTTACAAGATCGAAGGTCTTCCGATCCGCGGTTTCCAACGCGGCGTGCCGTTGAAGAACATCGGCCTGCCATGGCGGCTTTTGCGCAGCATGTTGAAGGCACGCCGGCTCGTCCGGACATTCCGGCCGCATGTCGCTGTCGGTGTTGGCGGTTATGCCAGTGGTCCATTGCTGGCGGCGGCGCAGCGAATGGATGTTCCCACGTTGATCCAGGAACAGAACAGCTACCCTGGCGCAACGAACAAGTTGCTCGCAAGAAAAGTGGATCGGATCTGTGTGGCCTATTCCGGCATGGAAAAGTTCTTTCCGAAGGATCGGATCCTGCTTACAGGAAATCCCGTTCGCCAGGATGTGGTTCGGCTTGAAGGGAAACGGCCCCGCGGCATGGAGGAATTCGGTTTTCAAGAAGGAAGGCCGATCCTTTTCGTTACCGGTGGAAGCCTTGGCGCACGCGGCGTGAATCGCGGTATTCAAGCGGCTCTCGCGAAGTTTCAAGAGGCCGGCATCCAGATCCTCTGGCAGACGGGTACACCGTATTTCGATCAAGCGCGAAAAGCGGTCGAAGAGTTGGGTTACACCGATTGCAGGGTCCATCGATTCGTGAACAGGATGGATCTGGCCTATGCTGTCGCGGATCTTGTGGTCGCGCGTGCCGGTGCGATCAGTGTGAGCGAATTATGCCTGGTGAAGAAGCCTGCGATCCTGGTGCCGCTTCCCACGGCTGCGGAAGATCACCAGACGCACAATGCGCGCGCACTCACCGATCGGAAAGCGGCGGTGCTTGTGAAGGATGATCGTGCCGTAGAGGAATTAGGCGACGCGGTGCTCAAGCTGATCAATGATCGGCAGGAATTGGATCGCTTGAGCGAAGCGATGGCTTCACTGGGGATCAACAATGCAGCGGATTCGATCGCTGCGGAAGTAATACGCCTTGCACGCAGATGAACACGTTGCAGGGACATAGACTTTTCTTCATCGGGATCGGCGGGATCGGTATGAGCGGTCTTGCGCGTTATTTCCGTCGCAAAGGCATGCGTGTTGCCGGTTTCGATCGCACGCCCAGTGAACTGACGAACCAGTTACAGGGCGAAGGGATCGATGTGCAGTTCAACGAGAGCGAAGCGTTGATCCCCGATGATTACCGCAGTGCGACACCCGGTGACGTTATCGTGATCCGCACGCCGGCCGTGCCTGTAACCAGTGCGATCTTCAACTACTGGCAGCAACGCGGTGCACGAGTGCTCAAACGCGCCGAGTTGCTTGGCATGGTGACAAGCGATCAACCTACCATAGCGGTGGCCGGTACACATGGAAAGACCACGGTGAGCACCATGCTTGCGCATTTCCTCGCGGTGGGAAAGGTGAAGTTCAACGCTTTCCTTGGCGGGATCGCCTCGAACTATGGAACGAACGTACTCCTGAATGAGGACGCGCAGTTGAACGTGGTGGAAGCGGATGAGTACGACCGCAGCTTTTTGAAATTGCATCCGCAGGAAGCGATCATCACTGCCATGGATCCCGATCACCTGGATATCTATGGAACGCGCGAAGCGATGGACCAGGCCTATGCCGAGTTCGCTTCACTCGTTAAGGGAACCTTGTTCGTCCATAAGGCGATCGAAGGGAAGTTCACGCAGCAGAAGAACGTTGTCACGTACTGCCTGGATGGAAAAGGCCTGCCGCGTGCGGAGGGACTGCGGATCGAGAACGGTGAACAGATCTTCGATCTGATCACGGAAGAGGCTGAATTGCGCGGCTTGAAACTGGGGATGCCCGGCCGTCACAATGTTGAGAATGCGATCGTCGCCGGTGCTGTGGCGCTCAAGCTGGGCGTGGCACCGGACCAGTTGAAGAGCGCAATGAAAAGCTTCCGTGGCGTGAACCGGCGCTTCGAGAAGCGCATCGATCGGAACGGCATCGTGTTCATTGATGATTATGCGCACCATCCGAAGGAACTCGATGCTTTCATCGGAAGTGTGCGCGAACTCTACCCGCGTAAACGGATCACAGGGATCTTTCAGCCGCATCTTTTCTCACGCACGCGTGATCATGCCGCGGGATTCGCGAAGAGCCTCGCGCAGTTGGATGAGTTGATCCTGCTGGACATCTACCCTGCACGCGAAGAGCCGATCCCGGGCATCACCTCGGCATGGCTGCTCGAGCAGGTGCCCATGGAGGCGAAGGAATTGAGTACGCGTGAAGGAGTCGTTGATGAACTGCGATCACGCGATCTGCAGGTGGTGGTAACGATCGGCGCCGGTGACATAGACCGGCTGGTACCAGCGATCGAGAGCATGTTGAACGAACGCGATCGGTCATCATGAAGAACTGGAAGCGCATCCTTCGTCCGCTCGCGATCTGCATCGCCGTTGCCGGCGTTCTTGCGATCCTCGGATTCGTGGAGAGCACCGCCGGCCGCATGGTGATCACCGATCTTGACGTTCGCGTGAAAGGTGCGGAGGGCGTGCATTTCATCGATGAGGCCGCTGTTCGACGCGAAGTGCTCGATCAGGGAACCGCCATCATGGGTGCCGCGATCGCCGAGATCGATCTGCCTGCGATAGAGGCGCGGTTGCGCAATATTCCGAGCATTGCGAAGGCCGAAGTGTATCACACCATGAATGGGTCGCTTCACGTGAACGTGGTGCAGCGTGAACCGGTGGTGCGCATCTTCAATTCGGACGGCAGCAGCTTCTACATCGATCGCAACGGATGGACGATGCCCGTACAGCCGAACCATACTGCGCGTGTTCTCGTGGCGGTGGGGTCGCTCTATGAACCAGGTGCGATCGAAGGTGTTCGCTCGGTTTACGCGAACGACAGCATCATGTCGATCCACCGATCGGACGAGATACACAGGCTCGCACTTTTCATCCGCGAGGATCCGTTCTGGAACGCCCTGATCGACCATGTCGTTGTGGCCGGTGATGGAAGTTTCGAACTGATCCCGCGCGTAGGCGGGCAACGCATCCTGCTGGGCGATGGATCAGCCCTGGAGGAACGCTTCGCAAAGCTCAGGATCTTCTACGAGAAAGGCATCCCGAAGGCGGATTGGCGGCGGTATTCGGCCATCGACCTGCGCTTCGCCGACCAGATCGTCTGCACAAAAAGAACAACGCCATAACCACTGACACGAATGGACCAGAACCAAGAGATCGTCGCAGGCCTCGACATCGGCACGACGAAGATCGCCTGCATCGTCGGGCGCAAGAATGAGCAGGGCAAGATCGAGATCCTCGGAATGGGAAAGTCGCGATCCGATGGTGTCACACGTGGCGTGGTGGCGAACATCCAGAAGACGGTGGAAAGCATCAAGATCGCTGTGAAGGAAGCCGAGGACAGTGCCGGTGTCGACATCGGAACGGTGAACGTGGGGATCGCCGGGCAGCACATCCGCAGCATGCAGCACCGCGGAATGAAGATGCGCGAAAGTCTCGAGGAGGAGATCCGCCAGCAGGACATCGATACGCTGATCGATGAGACCTACCGATTGGTGATGCCGCCGGGCGAGGAGATCATCCATGTGCTGCCGCAGGAATACATCATCGACAACGAGCAGGGCATCCGCGATCCGATCGGAATGAGCGGGATCCGCATGGAAGCGAACTTCCACATCATAAGCGGCCAGGTGACCGCTGCGCGCAACATCAACAAATGCGTGCATCGCGCCGGATTGAACGTGACGGAATTGATCCTGGAACCACTGGCAAGCGCCGATGCGGTGTTGAGCCAGGAAGAGAAGGAAGCGGGCGTTGTGTTGGTGGATATCGGTGGTGGTACGACCGACATCGCGATCTTCTTCGACAACATCATCAGGCACACCGCGGTGATCCCCTTCGGTGGCAATGTGGTCACCGAGGATATCCGCCAGGGCTGTGGCATCATGCGCGATCAGGCTGAATTGCTGAAGACCAAGTTCGGCAGCGCGGTCGCTGCGGAGAACAAGGAGAACGAAGTGGTCTGCATCCCCGGTTTGCGTGGCCGCGAACCCAAGGAGATCAGCCTGCGCACACTGGCGGAGATCATCCAGAGCCGCATGGACGAGATCCTTGAACATGTCTACTTCGAGATCAAGAACAGCGGCCTGGAGAAGCAGCTGATCGCGGGTATCGTGCTCACCGGTGGCGGCGCACAATTGAAGCACCTGAAACAATTGGTGGAATATGCCACCGGCATGACCACGCGGATCGGCTACCCTAACGAACACCTCGCCAAGAGCAATGTGGAAGCTGTCACCAGCCCGTTGTACGCTACTGGCGTCGGCCTTGTGATGAAGGGCTTCGATTACCTGGAGCGCCGCCGGCCGCGCATCGCCGAGATCCGCACGCTTGGCAAGACCCCGGTGAAAACACACAGTGGCAATCCCCTCGGAAAATTCTTCAACAGTGTGCTCACCGGGGCGAGCGATCTGCTGAAGGACGATGACAACTGAGCTGACACACCTTCCAACCTTCCCAAATAGAACGACATGAAATTCGAACTTCCCAAAGAGCTCGCATCGATCATAAAGGTGATCGGTGTGGGTGGTGGCGGCAGCAATGCTGTGAACCACATGTACCAGCAAGGCATCAACGGCGTGGACTTCGTCATCTGCAACACCGATCGCCAGGCGTTGGACATCAGTCCGGTGCCGGTGAAATTGCAGCTCGGCATCGGCCTCACCGAAGGTCTCGGTGCCGGATCGATCCCCGAGCGTGGCAAGGATGCGGCGCAGGAGAACCTCGATGAGATCCGTCAATTGCTGAGCACACGCACAAAAATGGTGTTCATCACCGCAGGAATGGGTGGAGGTACCGGCACCGGCGCAGCACCGGTGATCGCGAACATCGCC
Source organism: Bacteroidota bacterium (assembly GCA_023418095.1). Classification (GTDB taxonomy): domain Bacteria; phylum Bacteroidota; class Bacteroidia; order Flavobacteriales_F; family PHOS-HE28; genus PHOS-HE28. Next base: position 3,416 of record JAEZDL010000016.1, on the reverse strand, counting down.
CGCGAGCTCGGCATCCTCACAGTGGGCATCGTCACCATGCCTTTCCTATGGGAAGGCCGCAAGCGGAAACACCAGGCTGCTGGTGGGATCGAAGAGATGAGGAATGCAGTGGATACGCTGCTGGTGATCAACAACGACAGGCTTCGTGATCTTTACGGGAACCTTTCGCTGGACAATGCCTTTGAACATGCGGACAATGTGCTGACCACGGCCGTCCGCGGCATCGCAGGCATCATCAACGAGACCGGCAAGATCAATGTCGATTTCGAGGATGTGAAGACCGTGATGATCAACAGCGGCGTGGCGATCATGGGCATGGCGGAGGCCGAGGGCGAGGATCGCGCATTGAAGGCCGCGCAGGAGGCACTGTCATCGCCATTGCTCAACGACAACGACATCAAGGGCGCGAACTACGTGCTGCTCAACATAACCCATGGTCCGCGCGCGATGCTCATGGACGAGATCAGCGAGATCACCGATCACATCCAGGATGCGGCGGGAAGCAGCGCGGACGTGATCTGGGGTTACGGCATGGACGAAAGCCTGGGCGACAAGGTGCGCATCACCATCATCGCCACCGGTTTCAAGACCAATTCGCTCACCGGTGAGATACACAAGGAGGGTAACGAACGCAAAGTGATCCCGTTGGATGATGACCGGCCAACGATGATCACCGAACCGATCCGCAATCCTGTGGCCACGGTGCTGCCCACCGCACAACCGCCAATTGCGCCGCCTTTGCCCACCGAACCTTACATCAAGCAGGTAGATCCGCAACCCGTGGCACAGATGCAACCAGTTCCGCCTGCAGTGGTTCCGCCGGCCTATGTGCCACCCCAAAGCACGATCGAATTCGAGATCAACGAGCCGGTGCCACAGCGCCGTGTGCCCGAGCCGCCCGCACCGGTAGAGGAGCCGGTGAAGCGCATGAGCCTGTACGATGAGCCGGAAGTGAACGCCTCCGCTCCGTTGAACAATGTTCCACCGGCCCACAACGAACGTGCGAACAACGTTCAGCGCACCGAGGTGAACGAAGCAAGACTTTCACAGGCCGAACATCAGGCGCGTGTGGAACAGCGTGTGGCCAAAGTGCGTGAGCTGAACCTGCGCTTGCGCACACCGAACGGCCTCAGCGATCTGGAGCGCGAACCAGCGTACAAGCGCCGCAACATCCAGTTGACGGATGCAGCCCACAGCACCGATTCCAACATCAGCCGTTACACGCTGAGCGAAGAGACCGATGAGAATGGGGAGCGCCGCGTGGAATTGAAGCGGAACAACCCGTACCTGCACGATAACGTGGACTAGGCATGGAACTGCAACAACGGATCGATGCCGACATCAAGGCGGCCATGCTCGCGCGCGAGAAGGACAAACTGAACGCATTGCGCGCGATCAAATCGGCCATATTGCTCGAACTCACCAAGGAAGGCGCGGGCGAAGCACTTGCCGAGACCGCGGGCATGAAGATCCTGCAGAAACTGCACAAACAGCGGCAGGAGAGCGCCACCATCTATCGTCAGCAGGGAAGGGAAGACCTGGCTGCGGAAGAGGAGGTGCAGGCCCGTGTGATCGAAGCCTACCTGCCGCAACGCATGACCGATGCCGAAGTGGAGGCAGCGGTGAGGGAAGTGATCCAAAGCACAGGCGCCAAGAGCATGGCCGACATGGGCCGCGTGATGGGCGAGGCAAACAAACGCCTGGCCGGCCGCGCTGACGGCAGCCTGATCGCCGCGATGGTAAAGAAAGAGCTCGGCGCAGGCTGAGCGAAAGAGGTCAGTTGGGAAGGAGAAGGACGCGCCCTGTAAGGCGCGTTCTTCTTTTATATCCGTTTCGATCCCAACACCGATCGTGGAAAAATGCATTCGTACGGTTCCATGCCGGCGGATATTTTCACGGCCTCACACCACCACCGTGAAGACACGTTTACTATTCGCGATCCTTTTATTTCCGCTTCTTTCCACCGCCCAGGAAAAGACCCGCGCCATCGTTTACAGATCTGAAAAGGATCACCAGAACGGGAACGGCGTACTGTGCCGCGATTATGCAGGCACCACCAATGTCGGCTTCAAGCACTACGCACATTTCGCGCAGGAGAAGAAAATGCTGCGGCTGAAGTGGGAGGAATTGTGGGGCTTTGAATGGCGCGGTGATCTCTTCCGTTGCGGGCCTTACGATCTGCCCGTGCGGCTGGTCGAGGAAGGGCCGATCTGTTTCTGGCAGGCCGGTTCCATCTACATATCCAAAGGTTTGCACGGTGAGTTGATCCCGGTTGTTCACGCCGATCGCCACGGTGGTCCGGCGGAACGCAAAAAGGTGAAGGATTACGTGCGCTTCCAGCGAAGTGAACCGGCTTTGGACCGGTTGTGCCAATGCATCGATTCATCCAACGACCGCATGCTCGTGCGGCGCTGCGTGGAGGAATACAACGAAGGCGGTCTGGTCGATCTGTCCCCAGCGGCCGATCCGTCCATTCGTTAAGATCTTCGATCCTCAGGGTCGGTCGCCGGAGATCATTGTACTTTACAGGCGCGCCGATCGATGTGATCGGTGGCATCCATGAGCATTCACCCCGGTACGATCGCGCCTGCAGAGAGAAAGATCTTCTCCCTGCTACAGCTGAACCAGGCGCTGAAGAATGCGATCCGGCAGGCCACGGATGACCGATCCTTCTGGATCAAGGCGGAGATCACCGGAATTTCGCGCAAAGGGCACGTCTACCTCGAATTGGCGCAACATGATCAGGGCGTTCGCGTGGCAGTGATGCGTGGGGTGATCTGGCGTACCAACCTGGCAATGATCGAACAGGCGCTGGGCAGCGAGCGTGATTCGATCCTGAAAGAAGGTGCCGAGATCCTTTTCAAGGCCTGCGTGCAATTCCATGAGGTGTACGGCCTCAGCCTTTGGATCGAAGAGATCGATCTGTCGTTCAGCCTGGGCGAACTGGAAAAGCGCAAATTGGAGACGGTCGCAAAGCTTCGCGAAGAAGGTCTTTTCGATCTGAACCGATCGGTGCACGAGCCGATGGTGATCCAGCGGATCGCGTTGATCTCATCCAGCGGAACGGCGGCGTACGCCGATTTCATGGAACACCTCAACACGAACGAATACGGCTACCGGTTCCATGTTTGCCTCTTCAATTCGATCGTGCAGGGTGAGACCGCTGCGCGCGAATTGAAAATGGCGCTCGAAGCGGTGAAGACCGATCGGTTCGATGCGATCGTTTTGATCCGCGGTGGCGGATCGAAGTTGGATCTGGAGGCGTACAATGATCTGGATCTTTGCCGCGCGATCGCGCGCATGCCCATTCCTGTGATGACAGGCATCGGCCATGAAACCGATCTTTCCGTGGTGGACATGATCGCGAAAAGTCCGCACAAGACACCGACCGCCATCGCCGATCACCTGATCGATAA
>JAEZDL010000179.1 GCA_023418095.1 Bacteroidota bacterium | reverse complement strand
TTCCCGGCCGGAAAGCTTCCGCCCAAACGCACGCCACGGACAGCCTGAAAGCCGTGATCGCAAGCTCCGATCCGGATACCGCACGTGCACGCACCTTGTACCGGCTAAGCCGCGCCTATTGGACCAGGGACCTGGATACGGCCTACCATTACGCGCAGCAACTGCTGGCCCTTTCCCAAGGGCTTGGCTTCCACACCGGGATCGGCAACGCTTACAACAGCATGGGCGTTGTGGAATGGTACAGGGGCAACTACCCCGCCGCGCAAGCCCAGCACGAAAAGGCTCTTGCCGCGCGCAAACTTGCCGGAGAACCGGCGGGAATAGCGGCCAGTTACCATAACCTTGGCCTCCTCAACGACGATCAGGGGAACTATCCCGAAGCATTGAAGTATTACCTCGATGCGTTGAAGCTTTACGAATCGATCGGCAACAGCGAAGGGATCGCGCAGGAGCACAGCGTGATCGGCACCATGCATATGGCGCATGGCGATCTGAAGGCCAGCATTGAGGCCCATGAAAAAGCGCTTGCGCTTCGTGAAGAGGACAATGATGAATGGGGGCTCACGGAAACGTACAACAACCTGGGTATCGCGTATGCGGAGCTGGGCGAGTTGGAAAAGGCGCTCTCATGGCACCAGAAAGCTCTGGACTTGCGGTTGAGGATCGGCGACGAGATGGGCACGGCCACATCGTACAACAACTTCGGGTACATCTATCTCTCGCTGGGCCGTTTCGACAAGGCGATGGAAAGCCTGGAGAACGCACTGGCGATCAATACCAGGTTGGGCCACAAGAAGAGTATGGCCAATGTTGAACTGAACATCGGCAAACTCTACGTGAGCCGCGGCGATCACCGCGAAGCCATGCGTCACCAGGAGCGATCGCTGGCGCTGGCGAAGGAGGTAGGTGCTTCGGATTACGTGCACATGGCGCTGAAGGATCTCTCCAACTCCGCGGCCGAAGCGGGTTCCTTCGCCAAGGCATACGCCTACAGGCTGGAGTTCGAACAATTGAACGATTCGATCTTCAACTCTGAAAAGACCCGTTCGCTGGTGCGGCAGGAAATGGAGTATGGTTTCGCCAAGAAACAATTCGCGGACAGCCTTGCCAACGTAGAGGCGCGCAACCTTGCAGAGCGCGATCACCAGATGGCGCTGCTCGCCGAACGCAACCGCAGGAACCTGATCGCTTTCGGGGGCGTGCTGGTGCTACTGTTGTCGGCTGGGTTGTGGTCCCGGCTTCGTTACATCCGGCGAACACGTGACACTATCCTGCGCACGCAGCGGCAGTTGGTGATCAGCGAGAAGCAGCGTGAAGCGGAACAGGTGCGAACGCGCATCGCACGCGACATGCACGATGAACTCGGCAGCGAGCTCACCAAGATCGGGATGATGATCGGTGAGTTGAAGAACGGCCACGCAGTGGTGCCAGCGGAAAAACTGGAACGCATCGCCACGCTTTCCGGTGAAGCGAACACCTCGCTTCACGATATCGTCTGGGCTGTTGATCCGCAGCACGACTCTGTGCGATCGCTCGTTCTTCATGCAGAACATCACACCGAACGAATGTTCGAAGGAAGAAACGTGGAACTGGAGCAGGACTTCGATCATGAAGGGACCGATCGGCCGATCGATCCGCAGACAAAACGTAATATCTTCCTGCTCCTGAAGGAAGCCGTGAACAACGCGCTGAAGTATTCCAAGGCCGGCCATATCAAGGTCTCCCTTCGCACCACGCCTCGCAGTTTCCATCTTCTGGTGAAGGATGACGGGATCGGTTTCGACCTGATGGCCTCACGCGAGAACGGAAATGGCACGCGCAACATGCGGGCACGCTGCGAAGCCCTGGGCGCCGACCTTCACATCACAACAGCTCCAGGCATGGGTTGCGCCATCGAGGCGAAAGGACCCATACCTTGGATCCAGGAACCGCACGCATGAGCAAGCCTCCGATCCGGATAGCCCTTGTGGAGGACGACAAGGAGATCCGCGAACTTTTGCGCAGCCGGATCGAACGCGAAGAAGGCTTCCAGTTCGTCCGGGGTTATCCATCCGCGGAGGATTTCCTGAAAGGCCTGCCCGATCTGGAGGTCGATGTGGTATTGATGGACATCAATCTTCCATGGAAGAACGGGATCGATCTCGTACGCGAGGCCAAGCCTTTACGGCCATCGATCCAATATCTGATGCTCACGGTGTTCGAGAATCCTGCGTTCATCTTCCAGGCCCTCTGCGCCGGTGCCACAGGATATCTGGTGAAGAATGCGGAGATGGGCGAGATCTCCGCCGCGATCCGCGACATCCATGCGGGCGGCTCGCCCATGAGCCGCTCCATCGCGCGTTTGGTGGTGGCCTCCTTCCAGAAGGATGTGCAGCAGCGCATTCAGGATGAGAAGCTCACCGATCGCGAGAAATGCATCCTTGATCTGCTGGCGAACGGTTTGATGTACAAGGAGATCGGCGCGAAGTCCGGGATCAGCACGGAGACGGTTCGGAAGCACGTGCGGAACATCTACGAGAAATTGCAGGTATCATCGCGCATGGAAGCGATCCGCAAAGTGTATCCGCACAGCGCGATCTGATCCAGTACCACTAAGGTGTTATTGTCCGCCGTTGCAGGGGTAAGTTCTTTTGGGATCCTGCTACGGACCCATGCAACGCTCAAGCACACCGATCGGTGATCGGACCTTCGGATCAGGTTCACCGGTCCTCATATTGATCATCATCTTCTGCAGCATGATGGCGAATGCGCAGGATCTTGAGCAGATCGGAAAAGGCAGGCCGGTGCACATGAACGGAAGCCTTTCCCTGCAAGGCGGACCATACATCCATATCGGCGATGGTCCTGGCCGGAATGAACCTTACTGGTGGAACGCGAACGGCAGCCTCACTGTAGGCATCTACGGATGGCAGGTGCCCATCTCGTTCAACATCGGACCGGAAGCGCGCAATTTCTCCCAACCATTCAACCGGTACGGCATGAGCCCATATTACAAATGGGCCAAGCTGCACCTGGGATATGGCAGCATGCGATTCAACCAATACACACTTTCGGGCCTGCAGTTCTTCGGGGCGGGAGTTGAATTGGAACCGAGGGGCTTTCGTTTCGCCGCCTTCTATGGAAGGTTCACCAAACCTGTTGCGCAGGATACGCTCGCATCGATCACGCCGATCCCCACTTACCTGCGCATGGGTTATGGCGTGAAGGTCGGCGTTGGCAGCCACAAGAACCATGTTGATGTGATGCTCTTCCGCGCTGCGGACGATACCACTTCGATCTCGCAACCGATCGGCGATCCACGTATCGCGCCGAAAGAGAATGTCGCGGTGGGGATCAGCGCGAGGTTCATGCTCACCAAGCGGATCAGCTGGATCACCGAAGCCGGAGCCAGTGCGATCAATGAGGATATCCGTTATCCGGCAGTGACGGACCAGGAGGTGAACTTCAACCAGCCGAACGTATTCACAACACGGCTGGGATCACGTGCGCTTTTCGCCGGTAACACGGCGCTCAATTACATGGATCGATTCTTCGGGTTCCGTGTCCAATTCAAGCAGGTGGACCCTGACTATCGATCGCTGGGAACATTCTACCAACAGACCGATCTGCGGGCGATCACCGTGGAACCAACGCTCAGGCTCTGGAAGAACAAAGTGCGTTTGGGCGGAAGCATCGGCAGGCAGCACGATAATCTGTACGGACGCAAGAGCGCCACATCACTCCGAAACATCGGATCGGCGAATGTCACCATCAACGCTTCGCGGTCGTACTCGATCGATCTGCGCTTCACGAATTACGGGATCACGCAGGAAGCAGGCCTGCAGGCGTTGAGCGACACGTTCCGCGTAGCGCAGGTGAACCGCACCTACATGATCTCGCAGCGCTATACCAAGACCGGAAAGGTGCGCACCGTGGCGTTGAGCCTAACCGGCGGCATGCAGAACCTCACCGACCTGAACACATTCGATACATATGCGAGCAGCGAGAACGAAGTGATCTACGGGAATCTGTACGCTTCGCACATAAGGATGCGCGACAACCTTGCCGTGAACACTGGCGTGAACTATACACGAAACACCACGATCATGGGCAACTATGAATTGATGGGTCCTTCCCTGGGCTTCACCGTGCCATTGGCCAAACAGAAAGTGACCTTGTCGATCAACGGCACCTACAACATCGCGCGGCAGGATGGCGAACAGGCCGGATACACACAGAACCTTAGCTCCATGTTGCAATACCGCGTCTCGCAGAACCACCGCCTGCAATTGAGCGCTTCGGTGCTACAGAACAACACCACGATCCTCGTCTCGCGGAATTTCACCGAGATCCGCTTCGTGGGCGGATACGTGTTCCTCTTCTCCACTAAAAGCTGAATATGATGGCCCAGGTTCCCAGCTATCGTCCGCTTTTGATCGCAGCTTTTCTGCTTTCCTGCATTGCACAGGCACAACCACCCGTGCCACCGGGCTTGCCGAACCTGATGGTGACCGTGCAGGTGATGCCGCCATACAATGCAAGCTACGCCAGCTATTTTCAGGTGCCCGGTCAGGTATTGATCAACATCTTCAATCCCGATCCAGTGGTCCGACTTGTTTATTTGAACGGTTCGATCGCAACGACCGATGGACAGATCGCTGTCTCCTCAACAGGACGGAATGGCTGGACTGCACCTATTGTGGTCCCTCAGGGAGTGACCGCCCTTTCCTCCACACAAGTGGAGCCCTTTCTTCAAGGCAATGCATCGGACATACAATTCACCGGGATCACTGAGACCGATATACGCAGCGGACTTCTTCCTGAAGGTGAATATCAGATCTGCCTGCAAGCGATCGACTGGCTTACTGAAACGATGGCCAGCCAGCCCGAACCGCTCGGATGCTCCAACACGTTCACGATCGCTTATCCACCTGCGCCAGTTACGATCAATCCGATCTGTGAGGGAACTGAAACTGCTACGGAGCCACAGATGCTGGTCTTCAACTGGATCCTTCCCTCGGGATCTCCACCGGGTTCGGTCATCGAATACAACTTCCGGTTGGCGCGTTGGCAGGAAGGGATCGATGAACTCACCGCACTCCAATCAAGTGTGGATCTGGTGCAGGAGACACAGACCATGCAACCGATACTGAGCTACAACCAGGTCATGGCGCCGTTGATGATCGGGCAACGGTATGTATGGCGCGTGCAGGCGGTGGATGCATTGGGGCAGGTGGTGTTCCAGAATGAAGGTTATTCTCCGCCTTGTTCTTTCACTTATCTGGGAGGAACCTCTTTATTCAATTTCGCTTATCCGCTCGTTGGTGATACACTGCCATGGGATTTCATCCCGATCATCCAGCGCTTCGATCCATACGCGAAATACAAATACTTCAACAGTCAGCTCACGGTTCTGGAGAATGGCAATTCCTTCAACTTCATCACCAGATTGATCCATTGGTACAATGGTGCGCACATCACGCAACAGGCCTTATTGCGCGCGGCAATTCCCGATCCGAACTTCAATATGACCGAGTATCACGCTTCACACGTGAACATCTATGGTCCGCTCGAACATGTCGGCAATAAGTTCTTCTTCCGCGGAAAGAAATACGATCTATCCGCGGATCTCGAGGTCAGCCTGGACTACTACGGATCGAACCTATCGACCGGAACGATAACTGGAACGTTCGTGGGCGGAATGGGCCGGCCGCGGCCGCTGCTACCGGAACACGAAGCCGAGATCCCAAAGAACGGCGGCGACAGCACGTTACAGGGATTCGCACCAGTGGAACTGCGCTTCAAAACGGCCGAAGCCCCGGCGCGGCTTACACCACCCTATCCGATCTGGTATCTGCCTGAAGGCGGCGGAAGTGCAGTGCAAGTCGATGGTACGATCGATGAACGCTGGGTGCTCGAAGTCTCGCGCACGCAGGATTTCCAGGTACCCGTGGCGAGCGAGGATGGACGGCTCGGCGCTGGTATGCACCTGCCATCCAGAGATCATTTGTGTGAAGAGGATTGTCTTCGCGATCAATTGTACAAAGAGGTCAGTTATCAATTCACTCCCGAGGATACCGGCACCTATTACTGGCGCGTGAAATGGATGCTCGATCCGAATATGACGGCTGGTGAGGCCTATCACGAAGGGCCGATCCGCAAGTTCCGCATCACGGCGCCGACAACGCCTGAGCAGCCGGTTGATAGTATTCGTCCGGCGGAATGCATGGCTTCGTGCGAGATCGCCAGGGTACCCTTGGAAGAACGCGTTCCGATCGATACGGTGCAGATCAACGATATCGTGAAAGTTGGCGCATTCGATATGAAAGTGACCCAGATCACATGGACTGCGAACAAGGCAAGTGGTCAGGGAACGATCCCAGTGCCGTTCATGAGCACCGATCTGAAAGTGTCTTTCCAGAACATCAGCATCAATCATCAAATGAAGATGTACGATGGTGCGGTGAAAGGGATCTACGACAATGCGGACATCATACCTCCCGCATGGATCGAAGGCGGATCGCTGCTCGCGGGAATGAACCAGGAACAGGCGCTGGTGATCGAAAGTTTCGTGAACACCACCGGCCGGCTGGTGAGCCAGTTGACGCCTGGAGTGCCGATGGGATTACCGATCGCGATCGATCAATATACGCCGGAAGGCAACCTGATCATCGGCATTCTCGCAATGCGATTCACCGATACGCTCGCCACATTGAACGCAGGCATGAGCTTCCCGATCCCGGACTGGGACTTCAACCTCAGCCTTGGCAACATGGATGTTCCGTTCCGGCCGGATGGCGTTGGCTGTGTAACACAACAGGCAACGCTCTACCTGCTCGATGATATCAAAGCAGGCGTTTCTTCGGATAACGATACGTTGTTGATCAAAGCGACACGATTCAACGGTCTCGACTTCATGAACGTGGCGGATTCCGGAACGTTCGTCGCATGGGATTGCCGCGGTTTCCGCGCGATTCAGATCGACGGCGAATTCCGCTTCAGCCAGGAAAAACTCGTGGAGGACATGGCCGATGGAGGCGATGGTCCGACAAAGATCGTCGGAGCGTTCAAGGCGCGCGCCGGTAGAAGCGGCTTCATCACACGCATGGACTTCAACAAACCATTCCATGTAAAGGGCGGCAAAGGTTGGGGCTTCGAAGTGCAGGAAGCATGGCTTGATGTTGCGTCGCACACCAATCCGCCGAACATGTCAATTCCGGAACAGTTACCGGTGAATGTGCAACAAAGTCCGCCGGGCACCCTGCTGCCGATCTGGAAAGGATTCTATCTAAAGCGGGCGATGGTGCGGCTGCCCGAAGGGATCGAAGCGTTCGACAACCCGGGCCGCGTCACCTTCATAGTGGATGATATGTTGCTGGACCGTTACCAGGGATTGTCTTGCAGCATCAAGGCGGCGAACATTCTTGGAGTTGATGAAGGAAGCCTGGATGGCTGGGGTTATTCGATCGATACGCTGCAGTTGAACATTGTTGCGAATTCCTTCAGTCAGGCGGGTTTCAAGGGGCGGATCCATCTTCCGGTGACCGATACACTTCTCGTTTACAGCGCGATGGTACACCAGACAATCGCCACCGATGATTGGTACGCACAATTCATCGTGCAACCGAAGAGCGATATCAATGCGCCGCTCTGGCATTCAACGCTCGTGCTCGACGAGACCAGTAATATCACGGCCACCATTGGGCACGATTCGCTTGGTACAGTGGCCGAAATGATGTTGCATGGCAAGATCACGATCGACCAGACCATGCCGAAGATCGGCCGGATGAACTTCAGGGACATCCATTTCAACAACCTCACGTTCCGCACGAAAGCGCCATACACCAATGCCGGTGACAGCGCCACGTTCTCCTTCACCAGTCCGCAGAAATGGATCGGTGGCGCGGAAGATGAATTGCTGCCGGATGAGGAGCAGCCGGTGCGAAAAGTGGGAGGCTTCCCGGTCAGCATCACCAATATCGGGATCGATCGGCGCGATCTGAACGGTACACCGATGGCAGGATTGGTGTTCGATCTGAATTTGAACCTTACCGGCGATGTGAATGTGTTCACCGCGACCACGCGATTGGCGCTGCTTGGTGAATTGAACACCACTTCAATGCATCAGTGGGGCCACCATTCGCTCGAGCTCGATTCGATCGGCGTGATGGGCGATGTAGGCGTGGTGAAAGTGCATGGTGGGCTTCGCTTCTACGAAGGCGATGCCACCTACGGCGATGGAATAAAGGGCCTGTTGAACGCCGAGTTCATGAAGGGAAAGTTGAAGGTCCGCGCCGCGATGCAATTCGGCAACAAGGATGGCTTGCGCTACTGGTTCGCCGATGCGATGGCCGTGATGGACAATGGCATCGACGTTTACCCAGGGTTCACGATCTATGGTTTCGGGGGCGGCGCGTGGTACCATATGCAACGCACATCGCCATTGGTGGGTGCACAGCAACTGACGAACTCGCAGATCGCGAACCAGGACATGGAAGAAGCGCCACCGGGACTTACGCTCACCAATGTCACCTACGCGCCGGGCCCCAATACATCCTATGGATTCCAAGGGACCATGGTGTTCGGCAATACAGGTGGCGGCACCGCCTACAATGCTGATGTCACCGTGGGTGCTACGCTCAGTTCCACCGGAGGTGTTTCCACCATGTTCCTCAACGGGAACGTGTACTTCATGGCCGAACGGACCGATCGGCTATATAACCCTGTTCACGGCACAGCCGAGATCTCCTACGATCTACCAAACGATGTGTTCTCGGCGAATTTTGCCCTGTATGTTTCTTTGACCGGTGGCAAAGTGACCGGTACCGGCCCAAACGACCTCGCCGGTAACGTTGAATTGCTGGTGACGCCGGATACATGGCACTTGTTCGCGGGAACGCCCACTACACCGATCGGGCTCGACTTCCTCGGTATTTTCGAAACTGAAGCGTACATCATGATCGGTGAGGACCTGCCACCAGCGGCCGATCCACCGGCCAACGTGATGGAGGCGATCCCCGCGAATTACTTCACCCGAAGTGCACAGGTGCAGAACGGTAACGGCTTTGCATTCGGTGCACGCATGTCCGTAGAAGAGAAACTGAAGTTCCTGCTGCTGCGGTTCAACATGGTGGCAGCGGCCGGCCTTGATATTGCGCTGCTGGACATGGGCGAGACCACATGCCATGGCATGGGCGAGGGCGGGACGATCGGCGTGAACGGCTGGTACGCCAAGGGGCAGGTGTATGCCTACCTCAGCGGTGGTGTAAGTCTGTACGTGGACATCTACGTGCACGAAGGCGAAGTGGACATCTTCACCGTTGGAGCGGCCGCCATGTTGCAAGGCGGCTTCCCGGATCCCACCTGGTTGAAAGGTGCCGTAAGCGGGAGCTACAGCGTGTTGCATGGCGCGGTTAGCGGCGATTTCACCTTCCCCTTCGAACTGGGCGAACCATGCGATCCACCGAACGAGGATATCCTCAGCGGCCTTGTGCCGATCGGGGATCTCACTCCACGCTACAATGATGGCATCACCTACAACTACGCAGGGGTCGATTGCGGGGTCGATCCATCCGTGGTCTTCAACATGAAGATCGATACGCCATTCGATGTGTACCAGGTGCAGGATGATGGCAGTCGTCTGCTGCGCACCTTCCGCCTGAAGGTGGAGACCTTCGAGTTGAAGGAGGGATTGAACGTGCTGAACGTTTCCACGATAACCGCGCTAACCAAGGATCAGATGACGCTCGTACCCGCGGCGTTCCTCAAACCCAATACGACACATTCGGTAAGGATCAAGCTCAAAGTGGAGGAACTGAAAAATGGCGCATGGGCGGCGGCTTTGAAAGATGGCCAGCCCGTGTTCTGGGATCAGACGAATGTGTTCAGGACAGGAGCCGGGCCGGACAAGATCATTCCCAGCTATGTGGACTACACGTATCCCTTCACCGGGCAACGGTTCTTCCTTCAGGATGAATGCCGCAAAGGTGTGATCCAGTTGAAGAGCGACATGAGCGGTACACCCGTATTCGCCCAACCCACGGCTGCGAATACCGTTCGCAATTACAAGGTGCTCTTCGTACCACGCAACGGTTCCGCGATCACTGAAACGAACGCGACGGTCACGCATTCCGGCAAGTCGATGGTATTCTTCGATGTGCCCGAACTGTCATCGGCCAGCATCTATGCGATCCAGCTGATCTGGCGCGATAGCATCGTCGCACCCTCGAGCCCGTTCGATATCATCCAGGCATCGGCGGCTCCGCTCGCCACGATGATGTCCGCCGAGGTTACGACACAATCCACTTCGGTATACCAGGGCCTCGCGAACCTGAACCGCCGGATGTTGAGCGGATACAATGTGAAGGCGAATGAAAAACTGCTGTACGACTACAGCTTCCGCACATCGATGCACCGCACGCTTGCCGCGAAGGCCGCGTCGTTCGGTCACTCGGGCACACAACACCTCGCGAATCCCGCAGGATCATCCTTCGAAGTTCTTCAACCCTGGTTCTCCGGTGAGCCTTTCGATGTGTTCGATGGGCGAGGTCATACGTTCACCACGGGAAGCATCGCTCCTTTGGTGAAGTTCTCGGAAGCACGCACCGGGATCTGGAACACCAACTGGAACCAGCCGGTGATCTACACCTATTACCAGAACATCCTGAACAGTTCGCAGAACCTCACTTCGCTGCGTTTGATCCGCGGACAAACGGTGGTGAACGGTCCCTTTGGAATGAATTGGATTATCTACGGCCCCGATACGATCGGGATACCGCCGGTGAATACGGTACACTTCCATCCCTACAACGACCTCTCCGGGCCATTGTCCCAACAGGAAAGTGCACCGATCGGCCTTGGTGCGGAAGCGAATTTCTCGGACGAACTCTCTGACGGCGGTCCTGCGAACGCATCGCTCTACCTCAAGGTCACCAGCGGAACCTACGTGAAGCAGGATTTCGACCGGATGCAGACGATCACTGCGAACATCATCGACAACTATGGATCGCCCTATGCGGTGGAAAGCTTCATACCCGAGCCGGTGCGATCGAACATGAAGACCTTCCTGGGCCACACCTACCGCAACATGTACCAGGGGAATTACACGGTGAATTTCCATTTCCAGGATCCACCGGGTGAGTGCATCCCAACGATCCTCTACTTCTCCAGCGGACCTACTTTCCCGCCCTTGTCCGGTACGGCGGTGTACGACCATCCCACCGGCACCACCCCGCCGATCGTGATACAAACGAACGTGAACCTGGGGAACCTGGGGAGCCTGGGCGGACAAGTGAACTTCTTCACAGCGCCATGAGGACCACGATCTTCATACTGATGCTGCTGCCGTTCATTGGCATGCACGCACAAACATTCCATGTGATCGCAAGGAATACGCCCGATTCGGTCGTATTGCGGTGGGCGCCTTTGAGCCCGGTCGCGTGGGATCGCTACAACGCGGCCGGTTACAAGGTGGAACGACTTTCCATGCACCGCGACCTTGCTGGCAGGCCGATCCCGGAGCAGTTGAACACCGAGGTGATCCGCCCCTGGAACGTTGAGCGATTCAAGGCAGAGGCCGATGGCGGATCGAAATACCTGGCGACAGCCGGTCAGGCGCTGCATGGCCAGCAGTTCTCCATCGCGCCGAAGATCGAGGACCTCAGTACGATCGCGGATGCGGCGAACGCTTCACGGATGCGGTTCTCAATCGCGATGCTGAGCGCCGATCTCGATGCAAGCGCTGCGGATGCGCTCGGTCTGCGTTGGGTGGATCGCGATCTTGCGCCGAACATGCTGTACCTGTACCGTGTTATCGCCCTGGATCCTGAAAGACCTGATACCGCGATGATCGCAGTGAACAGAAGCATGGGGCCCGACCTTATTCCGATCGGTCCGGAATTGCACGCAAAAGAGGTGGAAGGCCAGGTGACCCTGGAATGGATGAACGATGTTGCCAACGGTGCGTTCACTGCGTTCTGGATCGAACGTTCTGCCGGTAACGGCGAATGGACCCGGCTGAACACTTCGCCATACGTGCAGACCTTTCGCGATACCACCGCGACCGATCGGCGGCATTTCTTCACCGATACGAGCATCGCAGGAAATTACATGACGTACCGCTACCGGTTGCGCGGGATCACTGCGTTCGGGGAAACATCGGAGCCATCACAGGAGATACTGGCCATGGGTCGCGATCGAACAGCTCCGGCGAATCCTGTGATCAAAGGGGTCGAGGATCGGAACGGCGATCTGGTCGTGCTATGGGAGCAGCCGGAAAAGGCAGCGGACCTGAAAGGATTCCGTGTGGAGAAGGCCTATGCGGCCACAGCCGCATACCGACCATTGCATGATGCACTGCTCCCGGTCGACGTACGATCCTTCACTGATCCATCCGGAACATTGCGTGGCGAGAACCACTACCGGGTTTGGGCGGTCGATACCGCCGGGAACGCATCCGTTTCCCTTTCGGCCTATGGCTTTCTCGTGGACTCAATTCCGCCGGCGGATCCGATCGGGCTCGCCGGTACGATCGATAGCAGCGGCGTGGTGAAGCTGAATTGGCGGATGGGAAGTGAAGAGGACATCCAGGGATATCGCGTGTTCTTCGCGAACCAGGCGGATCATGAATTCACGAACCTCACGCCCGATCCGCATCCGGATACGACATTCCAGCATGCGATCACATTGAATTCGTTGACACCCCGGATCCATTTCCGCGTGGTCGCCGTGGATCGGAATTTCAACCACAGTGGCATGAGCGAGATGCTTACGCTGCACCGGCCCGATACGATCCGCCCGGTGCCGCCATTGTTCAAGGATTATTCAGTGAGCGATACCTCCGTTACCTTCTCGATCGTGCCAAGTTCAAGTGGCGATGTGACCTCCTATGAGTTGTTCAGGAAGTCACAGGATTCAACGGAATGGAAGCGGATCGCTCAATGGCCTGCTTCGATCAACAACAGATCGTACGACGATCGGAACGTATCCGGACCGAAGTACTACAGCTATCGCCTTAGCGCGATCGATAGCGCCGGCAACGTTTCGCGTGAGCAACGCCCGCTCGATGTACGCGTGCACGCAAAGCTCAAGACCAAGCCGATCCGATCGGTGCAGGCCAGGCTCGACGCCGCATCACGCACCGTTGAACTGGAATGGATTAGACCTGAAGAAAAGGTGAAGCACTACGTGCTTTATCGCAGGAAGGACGATGCTGCGCCGGTGGCCATCGCTTCAGTGCCTGGTGATCGTGATCGATACACGGATGCCGGGCTCGGAAGCCGCGGCAATTATCGATACATGTTGCAGGCGATCCTGGAGAGCGGCGCTTCATCCGGTATCAGCGAAAGCAGCAATGCCGTAGAGCTCCGCTAACCCTTTCCAAATCTTTCCTTTCAGTACGACATTGATCGTCGTACTGATCCTTTATTCCCGTGATCCGGGGCATCGCGCATATGGCCGAAGAACAGGTACCACCAACGTGGTATTGATGCGCCTTCCACGGTGGGAGTACTTCGCTTCTCCTAATCACTCCATGTGCAGCGCGCCAAGCTGTGCAGCAACCGAAGCCCACGCCCATGAAAGAGACAAGCATCCTGATACTAAGCATGGTCCTGAGCAATACGCTCGAGGCGCAGCAGGTGGTAGCCACCTCAGGCACCGAACATGTTCAACCCGGCGGCTCGATCGCCTACACCATCGGCGAGCCGGTGATCAACACGGCGGTATCCGCTGATGCCGCGCTCACCCAGGGATTCGAACAGCCCTGGGCCTACATCATCACGGATGTGGGATCCATTCCACCGCCACACATCGTGCTTTACCCGAACCCTACAAGACATGAGCTCCACATCGATCTCGGAGATGCCGCGAAAGGCCATGCCTATGAGATGATCGATGCCAAAGGAGCGAGGGTCCTTCAGGGCCACTTGAACGACCGGCTCACGACACTGGACATGCAGCGATTCTCCAGCGGATCGTATGTCTTCCGCCTCTTCACCCCTCAACAGATCCCTTACTCCTATAAGATAACCGTTACCCGCTAAGCCATGAGACACTCACTCGCACTTCTGTTCGCCTTGCTGTTGATCGGGCACACATGGGCACAGGCTCCGCTCGAATTCAGCTACCAGGCCATCCTACGCGACCCATCGGGACTCGCCTTGCCGAACTCATCCGTAACCCTGCGCATCTCGCTGCTACAAGGCAGCAACACCGGACCAGTGGTTTATGATGAAGAACACGCGGTCACCACCAACGCCTACGGACTGGCCAACGTTAGCATAGGTTCCGGCCAGCCGCTAAGCGGATCCATGGCTTCGATCGATTGGAGCACTGGGATCTATTATGT
>JAEZDL010000134.1 GCA_023418095.1 Bacteroidota bacterium | reverse complement strand
GTTGTGAACGTGATCGATGTGGCCGATGTGGATGCGAGCGTGCGCACGATCGAGCAGAACGGCGGAACGATCGTGGTGCCGAAGATGCCGATCCCAGGCGTGGGTTGGGTGGCCTACTTCATGGATCCCGATCGGAACATCCACGGGGTGTACCACAACGATCCTTCGGCGAAGTGAACCTTACGAAGCGGCCAGCTGGTCCGTGATCGCTGGTTCCTGCTTCTGCACGGCATGCAGGGGGAGCTTCACACTGATGGTGGTGCCTTTGCCGAGCCCTTCACTCCGCGCTTCCACCGTTCCGCCGTGATCTTCCACCAGGCGTTTCACCAGCGCAAGGCCGATCCCCAACCCCGAATATGATCGGGCCGTTGAACGATCCACCTGGCCGAACATCTCGAAGATCGAGTTGAAGTGTTCGGGTTGAAGTCCGATCCCATTATCCTTGATCAGAACTTCAACTGCCATTCCCATGCGTTCCGATCGCACCTGGATGAGACCGCCTTTGGCGGTGTATTTCGCGGCGTTGTTGAGCACGTTGAGGAACACCTGTGCCAGGCGCACGGGATCACCTTTTACGATGAGCCGATCGGAGGGCAGTGAGATCTCCACACGGTGACCGCATTGCTCGAAGAAAGGGCGGCTCGATTCCAGCGCCATCTGCAGCACCGAAGCGATATCGACCTCCTCGAAACGCAAGGCGATCTTGCCACGATTGATCCGGCTCACGTCCATCAGATCATCGATCAACCGCACCATGTGTTGCAACTGGCGCTGCATCATCCGGTGTATCTCCTTCTGATCCGCTGGATCGGAATTGACCCCGGAAGCAAGTACATCGAGCCCGCTCACCAGCGGCGAAAGTGGATTGCGCAGTTCATGTGCGAGCGTTGCCAGAAATTCATCCTTGCGTTTGTCCGCTTCGCGCAAGGCTTCCTCCGTGGCGCGCCGTGCAGTGATGTCCTGCTGTGTGCCCCAGGCGCGCAACACCTTTCCGTCCTCAATGATCCCGACGAGGTTGTTGCTGAAGTAGACCGTGCGGCCTGTTCGATCGAGCTCCGCACTTTCACCGCCATGCAGGTTGAAGCCTGAATCGATGAATGCCTTGAGGTATGCTTCGTTCTCCGGCGTTCGTGGCAGCAGTTGGTCCAACTTCGTGCCGATGAGGTCCTGGCCACGCTCAAAGCCGTACATGCGTGCCATGGCATCGTTGCATTCGGCCATGTAGCCGCGTTCGTACACCAGATCAAGGATCTTCTCCGTTGGCAGGGATATATCGATCGCTTCGGTGAGTTCGCAGCGCCAGATCCCTTCGGAGCTTTGCTTGATGAAGGTGTGGTAGCGGTTCTCCGAAAGCCGCAGGTCGGCCTCCATCCTTCGTTGTGTCTGTTCGTGCCGCCCCACGGCCCCGGCAAGCCACCAGAGCAGGAAGATCAGGCCCGTAACCTCCACGATCGCACCAATGGACACTCCGAAGTTCATGTCGTAGAGATCGATCTGCTGGCCTTTCAGCCGCAACCAGCCTACAAGGATGGGAAGTATGATGATGATCGGAAGGGCCCGGCGCACGATCGCCCCCGCTGCAGTGCTTTCCTGCAGCGTGCGCATGGGCTGCACATCGGGCATTGAAGCGATAAGCCCGCTTCCCAGAACGATCAGCGTTATCGCGGTTGTCAACGAGATCGCCGTGAGCTCGGGTATGACGTAGAGCCGATCGGCCTTGTACAGGAAGCCGATGATGGAAAGAAGGGAAATACCTATGCAGATCGCCGCACCCCGCGAAGCATTCAGCCGGCCTTTGGGACCGAAGGTGGAAACGATCACCGAAGCATTGTACAGGAAGAGCATGAACGATGCCGGAAGTCCCATTCGGCCTGGGAAAGTGGTACCGTTCTGTCCCCATGGCCTGGCAAGGATCAACCGGTCGATGCCCAGATCCAGGCCGCCGATATGCTGGCTGAACGTAAGCAGGCCGATGAGCCCGGCGATGCCAGAGCAGATCCATACCAGCTTTTCCCTGCCCAGGTTGCGGAAGAGCAGGGCGGCACCCGAAAGCCCGATCGCGAGCGCCGCATTGGGCATCATGGACACCCCGGTGCCAAGCCAATCCGTAAAGCGGCGGATCTCCAGTACCCATCCGGTGAGAATGATCAGGCCACCAATGATGGCGAACAGCGCACATGCATCGGCGACGCGCCTTGGGATCGCCGGGGAGCCCGCTGGTATCGTGGACATTTCCATGCAAATGTAGCGTGCGATAACGCTCCACATTACGATCCACCCGGTGCGCTGGCAAAGGTTTCCATGTACATTTCGGCGGTGCGTTCCTCACGAAAGATCGTCTCCTTCCTTTCCATCACCTTCCTGTTCAGTTGGGGGATCGCGGCGATCGGCCACTTTGCGGGGGTGAACGCAGCTTCTGGCATTCCATTCATGCTGCTAGCTGCGCTGGTGATGTTCTGCCCGGCGATCGCCGCGATCATACAACAACGCTTGATCGATAAGGAGAAATGGATCGGTCTCGGGCTTGGGTTGAAGGGAACGAATTGGCGGATCGTGATCGCCACTGCGATCCTCGGTATGTGTCTGGTGCCGCTATGTCTGCTTGTTCTTTCCCTACTTGGCGATGGTGCCGGGATCATTTCGTTCGGCCATGTGTCGATCACCACGGATCAATTGATCAAGTCATTTCAAAAGCTTTTCGAAAGCGCAGGCGCGGATGGAGCTGAAAAAGCGATCGCACAGATCGAGAACATCCCGGCAGGTTTCGTGCTGGCCGGTGCGATGATCTATGCGTTGCTGGCCGCCGCGACCGCGAATCTTCCCTTCATGCTTGGCGAGGAATTGGGCTGGCGCGGTTATCTCTTCCAGCGGACCGCGGAATGGAGCGGCGCAAAGCGGATCCTGTTCACCGGGTCGATCTGGGGGATCTGGCATGCGCCGCTGATCGCGATGGGACACAACTATCCTGAATACCCGATCGCAGGGATCGGAATGATGGTGATCTTTTGCATTCTCGCGGCTTTCCTGTTCGATTGGACCAGGAGCCGTAGCGGAAGCATCTGGTCTTCGTGCATTCTGCACGGGTTGATCAACGGTAGCGCGGGAACAATGGTGCTGTTCTCCTGGGGCGGACATCCGTTGGTCGGAACGATCGTTGGCGTTGCCGGTTTCATCGCGATGCTGATCGCCATCGTGGTGATCGTTCTGTTCGATCGGAAATACCGGGCGCTTTTGTTCGCACCGATCGGATCGGCGGGTCGCGGAACGATCGTTCAATAACGCACATCCGCCCACTCCTTGTTGCGCTCGAACATCAACTGCGCGTAGGTGCAAAGCGGCCGGAGTTTCAATCCGTTCTCACGCGCATGTTCCACAGCGGCCAAGATCAGTTTCTTGCCAAGTCCGATGCCTTTGAAAGCTTCCTCCACATCGGTATGATCAAGGATCATGCGGTCGGTGCCATCCATGCGGTAAGCTAATTCGCCCGCCTGCTCTCCGCGATCATCATAAGCGATGAAACTTCCGATCTCTCCTTCGCGCTGATCTTCGATCCTCATGCAGTGAAGATATGACGCGATGTGCGCAAGGGATAGAAGCGTAAAGCCCGCAGCGCAGCGAGGACTTGAAGCGAATAGCCAGACCCTTTAGGGTTGCGCCCAAACTCTTCACGCCATTCACCATTCACACCATCAGATCCGCGCCTGGTACGTATACAATTCAAAATACCTGCCCTCCCGCGCGATCAACTCCGCGTGCGTTCCAGCCTCCACGATCTCGCCCGCTTCGATCACCAGGATCCGCGTGGCCTGGCGGATCGTACTTAAGCGGTGCGCGA
>JAEZDL010000132.1 GCA_023418095.1 Bacteroidota bacterium | reverse complement strand
TTGATCATTGGCCAGCGCAAGGAGAGCACGGATAAGAAGACCTCGCTGAACGATGCCTTGCGCGAGCACAACGTGGCGGTGTGAAGCAATTCCTGATCATACAGACCGCGTTCCTGGGCGATGCCGTTCTCGCAACAGCATTGATCGAAAAACTGCATACCTTTTTCCCGGATGCTGCGATCGATCTGGTGGTGCGTAAAGGGAATGAAGGGTTGTTCGATCAACATCCATTTCTCCGGAAGCTGTTCGTCTGGGATAAGCGATCGAAGAAGAACGCGAACCTTTTCAAGCTGATCGGCGAACTGCGTAGGACCGAGTACGATCACATCATCAACGCCCAGCGCTTCTTCAGCACCGGCTTGATGACCGTGCTTGCGCGGGGAAAAGAGAAGATCGGTTTTGACAAGAATCCTTTGAGCTTTCTCTTCGACCGGGAAGTGAAGCATGCGATCCCGCAGCCCGCGAAGATCCGGCCGTACGATCCGAGATCCCTTCGACGGGCTCAGGGTGACAATGCCACGGTACACGAGGTCGATCGCCTCAATGCATTGATCGCACACATCACCGACCGATCGCGGCCATTACCAAGTCTTCATCCATCGGAAAGCGATCGCGCGGCAGTAGATCATCTGATCATCTCAAACCCTGAGCGGAGCCGAAGGGCTGATCATCTGATCGTGATCGCTCCCGCTTCCGTTTGGTACACGAAGCAATGGCCGGAAGAGAAATGGATCGGGCTGATCCAAACATTGCCGGCCGATCGGCGCGTTCTGTTGATCGGTGCGCCCGGCGATGTTCCGCATTGCGATCGGATCGCCAGGGCCGCAGGTCGCGGCGAAGTGCTGGCCGGTAAGCTTTCACTTCTTCAGACCGCCGCGCTCATGCAACGTGCCAAAATGAGTTACGTGAACGACAGCGCTCCGCTGCACATCGCCAGCGCGATGAACGCTCCGGTAACCGCGATCTTTTGCAGCACCGTTCCTGCGTTCGGTTTCGGGCCGTTACGCGAGAACGGGCGCGTGGTGGAACGATCGGAACCGTTGTATTGTCGGCCCTGCGGTTTGCATGGATACAGGGCTTGTCCGGAAGGGCATTTCAAGTGTGCGCGAGAGATCGGGGTGGGTGAAGTGATCGGGAAGATCAACTGATCTCCTTCACCTTCACCAGTTCATTCTGCTCCAAATAACTGAGCAGCTTGGGTACCAATGGCTCCAAACCGGCCAGATCATTTTTACGGGCTCGCAGAACAATGAGGTTGATGGAATATCGATCCAACGGTAATTGGTACTGGAGACTCTTATCCAATGTGACCAGTATCTTGATGTTCTGATCGACCATGCCTTTTAGCAACTCACCATTGCTGCGGCCCGCCCAGCCCAATGATCTCACTGTGAGGACCTCGTGCCCGACCAACAATGGAACAAGCAGCCGGGTGACATTCTCATCCAGCAACAAACGCATCCAGCAAAGTTTCGGTCGCTAACATACGTTCGGCCATCTGAAGGACCTTTTCCGCTTGATCCTTCTCAACTGTGGGGAATTCATCCAGGAATTCATCCAGCGTGTGGCCTGTTTCCAGATAATCAAAAAGATGCTGCACCGGAACACGCGTATTGGTGAAGCATGGCGTGCCACTTACCCGGCCGGGTGAGATCCAGATCGGTCCGTAGATGCGCGTATCGTCCATACTTTCAAAGTTAAGGTTTCCATGCCCGTTCGCAGGAAGGCCTACTTTTGCGGCCTTTCGATGGCCGATCGTGCAACTTTGGGAACGATGCTCCCGGAACGTACCAGCAGTTACAGCGTCGATCCCGATCGGCTGAAGGGTGTGGAGCGTGAACCGCTCTTTGCCGCCGTGGCGCAGGAAGCTGCTGCGCTTTCGGTCCCTGCCTTCGCCATCGGCGGCTACGTGCGAGATCGCTTGATCGCGCGGGAGTGCAAGGACATCGACTTCGTGGTGGAAGGTGATGGGATCGCGTTCGCGCAGCGCGTGGCCGAACGTCTGGACGCCGGACATGTGCATGTGTTCAAGAACTTCGGAACGGCCATGTTCCGCTGGAAGGAAATGGACATCGAATTCGTTGGCGCAAGACGCGAGAGCTACAGCCGCAACAGCCGGAAACCGGAAGTGGAGCCAGGGACGATCAAGGATGATCAGGAGAGGCGCGATTTCACGATCAATGCGCTGGCCATTTCGCTGAATCCAGGAAGTGCCGGTGCTTTGGTGGATCCCTTCGGCGGCATCCTCGATCTTGATCGCGGCTTGATCCGCACACCGCTCGATCCGGACATCACCTTCAGCGACGATCCACTGCGCATGCTGCGCGCGATCCGTTTCGCTACGCAATTGAACTTCGTGATCGATCCGATCACCCTTGATGCGATCAAACGCAATGCGCAACGTTTGGAGATCATCAGTGCCGAACGGATCCACACCGAGCTGAACAAGATCATCCAGACGCGCCGACCGAGCGTTGGCTTCAAGCTATTGCTGGAGACCGGGTTGTTGCACCATTTCTTCCCTGAAATGGTGGAGTTGCAGGGCGCGGAGGAGAAACACGGCATCGGCCACAAGGACAATTTCTACCACACGTTGCAGGTGCTGGACAACGTGTGCGAGAAGAGCGATGATCTCTGGTTACGCTGGGCGGCGATCATGCACGACATCGCCAAACCGAAGACCAAACGCTTCGAACCCGGACACGGCTGGACCTTCCATGGGCATGAGGACAAGGGAGCGCGCATGGTGCCGGGGATCTTCCGCCGGTTGAAACTTCCGCTGGATGAGAAGATGCGTTTCGTGCAGAAGCTCGTGGCGTTGCATTTACGTCCGATCGCGCTCACCAAGGAAGAAGTGACCGATTCCGCCGTGCGCCGCCTGCTCTTCGATGCAGGCGATGACATCGATGCGCTGATGATCCTGTGTCGCGCGGACATCACCAGCAAGAACGAGAGGAAGAAGGAGCGCTACCTGAAGAATTATGAGCTGGTGATCGAAAAGCTGAAGGAGGTGGAGGAAAAGGATCGCGTGCGCAACTTCCAGCCACCGATCACCGGCGAGGATATCATGAAGGCGTTCGGTGTGGGTCCGTCAAAGCTGATCGGAGATATAAAGACGGTGATCAAGGATGCGATCCTCGATGGTGAGATCCATAATGATCGCAAGGAAGCATGGGAGTTGATGATCCGCACAGGCAGGAAGCTTGGTGTGGAACCGATCGCCGGGATGGAGCGGCCGGTGTGATCAAGGGCCGAATCGGCTGGGTTTACGATCGGTGTGGCGGATCTCCAAGATCATGATCCGATCAGCTTCCACACGAAATGCTATTCTGTATTTCAACTTCTGAAGAAGAGCATGTCTGAAATTTCCTTTTCGCTTTTGGAATGATCCTGGTCTGATCTTGATCGCAGATAAACATCGATCCAACTCTTGAATGAAGGCTACACCACTTCCGGGACGTTCACGCTCCCGATACACCCTGATCTTTTCCGCTTCAACATGAACGCGTGGGTGGATGAACAGTTCATAGGTCATCTTGTTCACCCTCTCGCAACTTCCTAATGAACTCCTCGTGTGTCATTGGCTTCACCTTTCCAGTCATGATCTCTTGATAGCGCTCCTCCAATTCCGCGACTTCAGCATCGGTCATGTCATCCTCCTCGGCTGAAGCATACTTCACCCTGCTCAACAAAGTACGTATCGCTTCAAGAACGCTCGTATCTTCTTCGTCCTGGACCAGCTGGATGATCGATGATCGCAGATCGGCGGTCGTCATGTCAATGGCTTTCGAGTAAAGTTACACCGTTCAATGCCTCCGCGTCGGACCCAGGCTTGAATAGAGCTCATACCGCTTCTTCACGTACAGAAGGAATTCATACTGCGAAAGCCCTTTGATCACGTCATCGGGAACGTTCAGGAAATCGATGAAATCATCGAAGGCCTCATCGTTCAGGTTGATGATATCGTAGGCGACATATTTCGTCAGTAATTCCTTCAACAGTTCGCGTTTTCGATCCTCGTTCTCCAGCTGCGCGACAAGCCTTTTGCTTCTCTCCCTTCGGCTGAATTCCTGATAAAGGAACGTGATCGGACTTTCCAATGCGTTCACTGTACTGATCCTGTAGTCACTTTCCTTGTAACCGAGCCTGTCGATGTCCTTCTGGATCTCGCGCAAGGTGCGTTCCGGCAGGATCTCCACCTCGGCGAGTTGCACGCTGATCGGTCGTAACCGCAGATCAACTTCATAGCGATCCTTGGGCACGCTGTCCGCCATGGTGATCGAGATCGTTTGGTGGCCGATCGAACCGATCATCAGCGTATCGGTCTGCAGTGCGCGAACGGTGAACGTGCCATCGGCATTTCCGAATGTGCCCGATCGCGTGCGCTTGTTCACGATCATCAGATCGTAGAAATTCCGATCGGAGCCGCCGGCATTCACCCGGCCATGGATGGTCACCATTTCCTGGGCTGCCGATCCAAAGGCGGAGAGAACGATGAAAAGGATAAGTACCGATCGGATCATGTGCATGGTCTAAAGATCGCTCGTTGGATCGATCCGGCGGATCATTCAAAAGCCGTTCCTCTTTCTTGATCGGACTTGGGTCCTCAGGTGAACCCAACAATGGCGAAAGGCCTCATCGCCAATGGCGACAAGGCCTTCCATAGATCACCTGTGCATCTATAAGCCGGGTTCTGTATCCCGCCGAAGCGGGATCTCCATCATCTATCTGGGACGAAGGTCACCCTTCGCCTCTATCGGCCTACCCTCCGGAATGCGGCTTGCGCCACAAGGACGGACGATCCACGTTCGCCTTTCGGCGGACTTCCGGTATACATGGCCTTTCAGCCCGTGAGGTTTACCAAGCCACCGCTGTCGCCAGCGATGCTGGTGGTCTCTTACTTCACACGCCGAAGCGCGCTATCCCGCGCGAAGACGGGACCACCTTTTCACCCTTGCCTCCGCTTTCGCGGATCGGCGGTTTCCCTTTCTGCGGCACTTTCTGTAACACCACCGTCACCAGTAATGCTCCTTCCCGTTAGGAAGCACGGCGCCCTACGCTGCCCGGACTTTCCTCCCTCCCTTGCGGAAGAGCGATGGAGCGATGCACAGGATGTGAAAGAACTTTTGAGAGAACGAGAAGTCGAGGTTGTTCAACTCTTCAACCACCTCAATGCTTCGATCGCAAAATTAACACCTCGGTGGCACCTGCACCGTACTTGCGCATGTCCGCATCATGGAATTGCACGTTATCGTAATACTGGAGCACTTTTCTCACTTCTTCGCGCAGGATCCCCTCGCCCACCCCGTGGATCACGATCAGTTTCTTCTTGCCGTCGCGGATCGCAGCGTTCAATCTTCGTTCGAAGAATGAAAGTTGATAGGATAATTTTTCCGCATCGCTCAGCTGCCGCTCGTCATCGATCAACTCATGTAGATGCAGGTCCACCTCGGCAACGCTGTTATCCTCGGGCTTTTTTGGCGTTTTGCCCGGCCGCGCGATCACATTCCGTTTGCGCTTCTCTTCCAGCAGATCGTTGGCCGCCACCATGCCCGCCTGGTGCTCCGTTACCTTGTAAAGGACATGTTCACGCCCGCGTAGATCGTGTACCAAACCTTTCACGGCACGATCGATCTCAAATCCATCATGAGTTCGCACCTTTACATGCGTGGCACCCAATAGTTCGATCACCGTACCGCCGCCCACCTCATCTACGAAGGCGACCTTTTCACCGATCTTGAACTTTGGAGGCATCGCACAAATTTACAGGTGCAGCACCGTTAACATGGTACGTTCATTCCTGCTTCTAACACTGCTCATCCGCCTAATTCCGGCCAACGCGCAAGGTTTCATCATGCCCCGACCGATCGGTGGGCTACCTGCCATGGAGGAATTCTTCGAACAGGAACTGAACTATCCTGTAACTGCTTTGGAAAAAGGGATAAAGGGCGAAGTCTGGTTGAAACTGAACGTGATGGCCGACGGTTCGGTAAGCGACCTACGCGTATGGAAGACCCTCGAGGCCACATGCGATCAAGAAGCGATGCGGTTGGCCCGGCTCATTCTGTGGCAACCCGCACAGGTGGGTGATGCGCTCGTAGATGCCGAACATACCGTGGTGGTCGCGTTCGATCCGAAACGGTACCGGCGAACGTTGAAGGAACGTAGGCCGCTCGACCCTGCGATCGCCGAGATCCCGATAATGAATTCGGTGGCCGTTCATCCGGCCTCACACGTAAGTGATCCACCGCGGCCGCTCATTCCCGGTGGCGCAAGTGGATTTCCCGAATGGTGCGCCAAGAACCTTCGCTATCCGCCAGAGGCTTTGCGACGAAGCATTCAGGGGCCGGTGAAAGTGCGGTTCGTGGTGGAGCCGAGCGGGAATCTTTCCAACATGCACGCGATAAGCGAGCTGGGGGGCGGTTGCGTTGCCGAGGCGATGCGCATGTTGCGCGACATGCCATGGCGGCCGGGCGTGGCTAATGGGAAACGGCTGCGAACGCAGATGGAAATGGAGCTCATCTTCAGACTACCTTGAACGAACGGTAACTTCGGCTCCCATGGAAGAGCGCGGGCCATGGCGTACTCTCTCAAAAGAGAAGCGTTACGAAACGGATTGGATCTGGATCGAACATCACGAGGTCATCGATCCGAAAGGAAATAACGGGATCTATGGCGTGATCCATTTCAAGAACATCGCCGTGGGCATGCTCCCGCTGGATGAACAAGGCAACACCTGGATCGTTGGCCAGTACCGATATCCGACCGAGGCGTACAGTTGGGAAATGCCCGAAGGCGGCGGCAAACGCGATGT
>JAEZDL010000121.1 GCA_023418095.1 Bacteroidota bacterium | reverse complement strand
GACATCTACGCCATGGGCGGCAAACCCTTGCTGGCAGTGGCGATCCTGGGCTGGCCGGTGGAAAAACTTCCAGCGGAACTGGCCGCTGAAGTGGTCGATGGCGCACGAAAAGCGTGTGCCGATGCGGGTATTGCGTTGGCCGGCGGACATAGCATCGATGCGCCTGAACCTTTCTTCGGACTGGCGGTCACCGGCGAAGCGCCGATCGGCCGGATCAAACGGAACAACACCGCGCGTGAAGGTGATGTGATCATCCTCACGAAACCGATCGGGCTGGGTATT
This sequence comes from Bacteroidota bacterium, assembly GCA_023418095.1. GTDB lineage: Bacteria > Bacteroidota > Bacteroidia > Flavobacteriales_F > PHOS-HE28 > PHOS-HE28. The sequence continues at coordinate 20,141 of JAEZDL010000121.1, read as the reverse complement.
CTGGCCACCGCACGAAAACGGGACAAGCTGAAACCGGAACATGCAGGGATCGCGCTCGAAATAATGTGCTCCAGCAATTCCATAGGTACCGCGCTCGGGGCGATCGAAGGTGTGCACGCGCTCACCGATGTCACCGGATTCGGCCTGCTCGGCCATCTGCTCGAGATGTGCGAAGGCAGCGGCCTGGCCGCATCGATACAGCACGCCGCGATCCCGGTGATCCCCGAAGCTCTGGAATACCTCGCGCAGGGCTGTTATCCCGATGGAACGTTCAGGAATTGGAGGGATCAGGCGGCCAAAGCGAGAGGTGCCGATGCCATGGAACGGATGATGATCTTGAGCGATCCACAGACCAGTGGAGGTCTTTTGATCGCGGCCGATCCATCGGACCTTGAACATATATTGGGCGTATTGAAAGATCATACACCCTGTGCGAGCGTGATCGGAAAATTCACCAAAGCCCAAGATCCATCGATGAAGGTTGAAATTTTATCGACCGGTAATTGAATTTCCGCATTTCAAAGTTGGAATGTTAAGCTATGCAAAATCCCGCGTAGTTCAATTATAAAACTGATCCGCTTCTTAGTTTTGTACCGCTCCAAATCCTCCGGTACAACCCCTTTACACATAATGGCCAATAAACGTCTGAGCGAGAAGGACATAGACCAGCTTCTGAACCAATATCGCAGTGAACGCCGCCGGCTGAGCTTTCAGTTGGACAACGTGCGCAAGGCAATAAAGGAACTCAAAACGGTCCGTGGTCCGATCAACATGAACCCCACCCCGGATGGACCCGTGATCAAACGCGGTCCAGGCCGTCCCAGAAAAACCGATATCGGCGTTGGCTTCACGGCTTCGCAAAAGCCCGGCCGCCGTAAAAAGCGCCAGATCAAGGATGGCGGCTATCGCCTGAGCGATTGGGATACCATGGTGATCGAGGCCATCAAAGGTTCCGAACGCCTTCTCCCCAAGGAGGAGATCTTAAAACATGCGATCGATTGGGCCAAGACCGCCCATCCAGGCATGTCCCAAACCGATGTTGAGGCGAAGATCACCCGTGTGCTCCAGAAATTGAGCGGCAAGCGTGGCGAACTCGGTACCCATCGCTCCGGTCTTCGCCGTGGTTACCATTATGGCGTGAAGGATTGGTTCTTCGCCAGCAGTGGTAAATTGAGGAAGCAACACCTGAACAAGCTCGTACTTCTCGAAGAAGCGGCTTGAACTTCATGAATGCAAAAAATGGGCGGCCATCGAGCCGCCTTTTTTTCTTTTCAGTCCAGCCATTACTTGATCATTCGGCGCTGGGCTGGATTATCTTGGCCGTTATTGATCATAACATGAGGAATATACTTGTAGCAGTTGACTTTTCCGCAGAGACCGATCGAGTGATCGGCATCGCCTCCACTGTTGCGCGCGGTACCGGCGCGAAACTTTGGATGGTGCATGTGGCCGCGCCCGATCCGGATTTCGTTGGTTTCGATACCGGGCCACGTTACGTGCGCGAACAAAGAGCTGAAGTATTGCGTGAAGAGCACACCGCGATCCAGCAACTCGCCCAACAGGTGAAAATGTCCGGTCTGGAATGCGATGGCCTGCTCATACAAGGCTCCACCACCGAAACTCTGCTCGAAGAGATCGAAAGGCTCGGCGCGGACATGATCATCATGGGTTCGCACGGAAAGACAGGCCTTTTCAAGGCGTTCGTGGGCAGCGTGAGCGAACAAGTGCTTCGCGATAGCCGTGTGCCGGTCCTGATCGTGCCATCACTTGAAAGGAACAAATGATGAGGACGATGTTGAAGGGCCTCACTGCCATTCTCACCTGCATGGTGCTCAACAGTTCGATCTGCGTGCCCACCGTGCCAGGCGGTCCACCCGAACTGGCAGACATCAAACTTCCTGAAGGATTCACCATTTCGATCTACGCTGATGGTGTGAAGAACGCGCGTGCGATGTGCTGGGGCGACAAGGGCACCTTGTTCGTTGGATCGCGGTCGGCGGGGATCGTGCATGCGTTGCGCGATACGGATAACGATGGCCTGATCGATGAGAAGAAAGTGATCGCGCGCGACCTGAACATGCCGGCCGGCGTGGCTTTTCGCGATGGGGATCTCTATGTAAGTTCTGTCGATCGCATCGTTCGGCTGCGCGGTATCGAAGAGCGCCTATCCGATCCGCCGGAGCCGGAAACCGTGATCGAAGGCTATCCTTCGGAAACGCATCACGGCTGGAAATTCATCGCCTTCGGACCCGATGGATATCTGTACATCCCGGTAGGTGCGCCATGCAACATCTGCAAGTCCGATGATGAGATCTTCTCCACGATCACGAAAGTGAGGCCCGATGGTTCCGATCGGCAGATCGTGGCTCACGGCGTGCGCAATACGGTGGGCTTCGATTGGCATCCGGGGACCGATGTGCTCTGGTTCACTGAGAACGGTCGCGACTGGATGGGCGATGATCTTCCACCGTGTGAGCTGAACAGGCTGGATCGGCCCGGATCACATTTCGGATTTCCATTTTGCCATGGCCGGGAGATCCCCGATCCGGAATTCGGCAAGGACAGGGCTTGTTCCGAATTCGTTCCACCGGTATTGGAGATGGGTGCGCACACGGCTCCGCTCGGCATGCGTTTCTACCGTGGCGACCAGTTCCCTGAAAAATACCGGAACGCCATCTTCATCGCGCAGCATGGCAGCTGGAATCGCAGCAAACCGATCGGTTACCAGGTGATCGTGGCATTCCCGCAGGAAGATGGCTCGGTGAAGAGCGAAGTGTTCGCCGAAGGATGGTTGAAGGGCGCGAAGGCTACCGGAAGACCTGTTGACGTGCTGGAAATGCCTGATGGCTCTCTGCTCGTGAGCGACGATGATGCGGACATGATCTACCGGATCAGTTACGCGGATTGACCGCTCGTTTGCGGAAAGGTCTTCGATCGAAGCGTTGATCGGCCGCGCGCGGACCTTTATAAAGAAGCAGATAAAAAATGCTGGCGGTCGCTGTTCCGATCAACGATCCGGCCGCGATATCCTCCATGAAATGCTGCGAGAGATAAACGCGGCTGAAAGCAAGCAACGCTGCCAGCAGGGCCAGCGGGACCGACCACCGCGTTCTTCCGGCGATCACCACCAACGCAAGGCACATGCTGAACGCGCAGGTCGCATGGCCGCTGGGAAAACTGAAGTGATGGTTCATTTCGATCCCGATCACCCAACCCATTTCACCCAACTCGTCCTTGTGCATGAAAGGCCGGTCCCAGCTTTCGAAGATCATACGTTTCAGGAATTGCACGAGCAGTGCGCTGATGCCAGTGCTCAAACCCATCATCAGGAACGATCGCAGATCCCTGAAAAGCAGCAGTGCGATCGAAACGATCACCGGAACCCAGCCATCGGCAAGATGCGTGGCCCAGCTGAAGAAAAGATCAGCGCCCGGAGTATGATGCTGGTTCAGCCACGCATGGAGCTGGAATTTCTCCTGTTGGTAGATCAGCATCAGCGCAGGCAGGATCAGCAGCAGGGTTGTGATCAGGAAGATGGCCACGGCCCGCGCACGCTGCATGCGGCGAAATTATGGACCGATCTTCGGCGGATCGGAACATGATCAACTTTGCAGCGGTTTGGATCAGGATCACATCATAGTTGATTCTCCGATCGGCAGGATCTGGCTCCATGGCGATCACGATCGGATCAAGGCTCTTCGGTTCGCTGGGCCGCGATCCAGTGGATCGGGATCGCCTTTGCTTCACGAAGCAGCGCGCCAGCTTGAAGCATATTTCTCAGGCAGGTTGAAGGAATTCGATCTTCCGTTGGACCTCAAAGGAACAGATCTTCAACTGAAGGTATGGTCGGAGCTTTCATCGATCCCGATCGGATCGACCCTTACCTACGGAAAGATCGCGGAGGGATTCGGCGGCAATTCCTTCGCACGCGCGATCGGCTCAGCCTGTGGATCCAATCCGATCCCGATCATTGTCCCGTGTCACCGCGTGATCGCTTCCAATGGAAAACTCACCGGATACATCGGCGGTTTGGATCGGAAACGCTGGCTGCTTCAGCATGAAGGAGCGATCGTAAGAACAACTCCGGAATTATTCCCGATCGGTGAGGATACCTTTGCGGCGTAGATGGATCCGCAGGAACTTGCCGAACGTGTCGTAGCTCGTATGTACGACAATGATCCGTTCAGCAAATGGCTCGGGATCGAACGGGACCGCGTTGCGCCGGGAGAATGCATCCTCTCAATGACCGTGACCGATGAAATGCTGAACGGCTTCGAGATCGCGCATGGCGGGATCACCTATTCGCTGGCGGATAGTTGCCTCGCATTCGCATCCAACAGCCATGGGATCCAGAGCGTTTCAATTGAAACATCGATCAGCCATACACGTCCGGTGAAGAAAGGAGATCGGCTCACCGCGCGATCCGAGGAAAAGAATCTTTCCAACCGGATCGGCATCTACCAGATATCGATCACGGATCAGAGCGAACGGATCGTGGCGTTGTTCAAAGGAACTGTTTTCCGCACCGGAAAGCCCTGGTTCCCCGAAGAAGAGAAGAAATGAAGGCAGCATTCATAGTTGATGCGATCCGAACACCGATCGGCAATTTCACCGGCAGTCTTGCCCCGGTACGTGCCGATGATCTGGCGGCGCATGTGATAAAAGCATTGCTCGATCGGCATCCCGAACTCGATCCGGCAGCCATTGATGACGTGATATTGGGTTGTGCCAACCAGGCCGGTGAGGACAATCGCAACGTTGCGCGCATGGCGCTCCTGCTCGCTGGAATGCCGGTGAACGTACCGGGTGAAACCGTGAACCGGCTTTGCGCTTCTGGCATGAGCGCGGTAGTGGGTGCAGCACGTGCGATCGCTGCGGACCAGGGCGATCTGTTCATTGCAGGCGGTGTGGAGCATATGACGCGTGGTCCCTGGGTGATGAGCAAGACAAGCACGCCCTATGGCCGCGATATGCAGCTTTACGACAGCAGTTTCGGCTGGCGATTCGTCAATCCGAAGATGAAGGAGCAGTATGGCACCGATGCCATGGGCGAGACCGCTGAGAACCTTCTGGAAGTGAATGCCATAAGCCGCGAGGATCAGGATCGGTTCGCGCTTGCGAGCCAGAAGAAGGCAGCTGCTGCGCGTGAGAACGGGCGCTTCGCGAAGGAGATCGTGGCCGTTCCCATCCCCCAGAAGAAAGGCGATCCATTCCTCTTTGCGCAGGATGAATTCATCAAGCCTAATTCCACGTTGGAAATCCTCGCCGGGTTGAAGCCCGCCTTCAGGAAGAACGGAACCGTAACTGCGGGCAATTCCAGCGGACTGAACGATGGCGCCGCAGCGGTTCTGGTGGCAGGCGAAAAGGCGATCGGCCAGCATGGCTTGAAACCACTCGCCCGGATCGTAACCAGCGCCGTGGTCGGCGTGGAACCGCGTGTTATGGGGATCGGCCCGGTGAAGGCTGTTCAACTTGCGCTGCAACGCGCAGGTCTCACGCTGGATCAAATGGACGTGATCGAACTGAACGAAGCGTTCGCCGCACAAGTGCTCAGCTGCACCCGCAGTCTCGGTCTTGCTGATGATGATCCACGGATCAATCCCAACGGCGGGGCGATCGCACTTGGCCACCCGCTCGGCATGAGCGGTGCGCGATTGCTGCAAACGGCGGCACTTCAATTGCACCCAACGGGCGGTCGTTTTGCCCTGTGTACCATGTGCGTTGGCGTTGGCCAGGGCTATGCGACGATTCTTGAAAGGGCATGAGGATCGCCCATTGCTATCGATCGGATGATAAGTTTGGTGCCCATTTTTGAATAGTCATGCAAGCGCAGGAGCAGATCAATCTATATATCGCCGAGCAGCCTGAATGGCAGCGAAAACTGTTGGTCAGGCTACGCCAGCTCATCCATTCCACCGACGAGAAGATCGAAGAGACCTGGAAGTGGAACAGCCCGCATTTCGAATACAAGGGGATCATGATCGGCATGCACGGCTTCAAGAAATTCGTGGGTGTGTGGTTCCACAAGGGTTCACTGCTAAAGGACACCCATGGCCTTTTCGAAGAAGTGGAAAAGCCCGATGAGAAGGGCAACCGATCCTACAAGATACACGAAGGCGAACAGATCAATGAGAAAGCATTCGTGGACCTGGTGAAACAGGCGATCAAACTGAACGAGGCCGGAACGAAACTCACCGAAGCACGAACGCGCAAGGCCCTGGTGGTGCCCCCCGAACTCGAGAACGTTCTGAAAAAGGACGATCAGGCCTGGGCCCATTGGGAGAAGTTCAACTACAGCCACAAAAAGGAATATGTGGAATGGGTGACCGATGCCAGGCAGGAGGAAACGCGCAAACGGCGCATTGCACAGGCCCTCGAAATGATCCGCGAAGGCCAGGGAAAGGACGATAAGTATCGGTGAAGGCTGAAGGTTGAAGGTTGAAGGTTGAAGGTTGGATACGTACTTGCAAACTCGCCGCTTGCCACTCGCCGCTTTGAATTTGCAGTTCCGATCCTGCTGCTTACCTTTGCCGCCCCAACGGAAAATGAGATGAAAAAGGATATCCATCCCACGAACTACCGCATGGTGATCTTCAAGGACATGTCCAACGATCACACGTTCATGGGCCGCAGCTGCGCCAATACCAAGGATACCATCCAGTGGGAAGATGGCAATGAATATCCTCTGATCAAGCTGGATATCAGCTACACCTCGCATCCGTTCTACACCGGAAAGATGATGCTGATCGATACCGCCGGCCGGGTGGACAAGTTCAAGAAGCGTTACGCACGCCACGCGAACAAGCCCGAAGCGCCGAAAGGCGAGTGATCGGCCGATCCAACGAAATTTCCAGCCCCGGACGATCCGGGGCTTTTTCGTTCACAAGATCGATCGGCATGCAATGATCTTTCCGCTGATCCGTACTTCAACCTGATCGGCCATCTTTGCAGCCCTTGAAGCCCAAGTTCACATTCATCCTGTTCAGCGCACTGTTGATCATGCTCTCCGGCTGCCGCAAGGAGGAGCTTTTCACCGATGATCCCGTAAGCCTCAGCTTCAGCCAGGACAGCATTCTTTTCGATACGGTATTCACACAGTCGCCTGGATCGGTGATCAAGCGTTTCGTTGCGCGGAATGAAGAAGATCGGGCGGTGCGCGTCCAGATCGTCCTCGCTGGTGGCCAGCCCTCCCCTTTCCGCATCAATGTGGATGGCGTTGCGGGCACTGCATTCTCCGATGTGGAGATCCTCGGGAAGGACAGCGTTTTCGTTTTCGTGGAAGCAACGCTCGATCAGAACAATGCCACGAATCCTTTGGTGATCGAGGATCACATCCTGTTCAGCACCAATGGAACACAGCAGGAAGTGCTGCTACAGGCTTGGGGACAAGATGCGTATTACCATGTGCCCGATCAACAGATCCAAGGACTTCCTCCTTTTGGTTACGCGGCGGGCGGGTATGATGAGAATGGCAACCAGATCTGTGGAGAATTGGCGGTCTGGGCCAGTGATAAACCTCACGTTGTGTTCGGTTACCAGGTTGTGGATTCCTGCAATTCGTTGCGCATCGATCCCGGTGCGCGGATCCATTTTCATGGTGGTGGTGGACTTTGGGTGTACCGCTACGGTAGGATCGAAGCGATTGGCACGTTGCAACAGCCGATCACTTTCCAAAGCGATCGGCTCGAACCTGCGTATGCGGAACTTCCCGGCCAGTGGGATCGGATATGGGTGAATGAAGGCGCCGGCGCGAACAACGAATTCACCAACGTGGTGATCAAGAACGCATTGATCGGGATCCAGGCTGAATCCGATCCATTCGGGGTTGCGGGCTGGCCCTTGAGTGAGAACAAGTTGATCCTCAACAATGTGAAGATCAGGAATTGCAGTGCCGCCGGGATCTTGAGCCGCAATTTCAGGATCGAAAGCAACAATCTGTTGATCGGCGATTGCGGCCAGTACGCGATGGCGCTCACCGGCGCAGGCAGTTATTTCTTCAACCACACCACGATCGCGAATTACTGGAATTACGAAGTGCGCCAGGAACCCTCGTTCATAATGACCAATTCATTCAATGGTGAAACACGGCAGATCGAGAGCAGCGAGTTCGTGAACGGGATCATCTACGGCAACAACGGGAATGAATTCCAGTTGGAGATCGCTTCACCGGAAATGCAGCAGTTCACCTTCGATCAGTTCCTGTTCAAGACCGATCAAGCCACCAACAACACGCAATTCTTCCCCGTCCAGGATCGGATCTACCGCAACCAGGAACCGGGGTTCATCAGTGTGGAGGATCGGGACTTCGATCTCACTTCGGGCGCCTTTGCACGCAACAAAGCGATCCCGATCGCCGGTAATATCGATGCGATCCAAGACATTGAAGGAAGAGATCGCTGCGAAGGATTTCCCGATCTCGGGGCTTACGAGTTCTGTGAAGGCGAGTGATCCAGGCCGATCAGGAATTCGATCGTATCAACTCCATCAGCATAATCGATAAGTGAAGGCATCTGGGCTTTTCCGAAAGGAATGTGTCCATGCCCAACGATGCACTGGATCGAACTTTCATCCTGCTTCAACCTTTCTTCCAAAGCTTCACGATCGGTGTATCGCTCATAAAAAACAGCACTTACCGGACTTGCCAGCGCCCGATCCTCCTTCAGCAACATGAACCCGTTCTCCAGAAAAGGCACCTGATCGAGCAACCAAAGCGCGCGTGTGTAATCGTAGTTGTTCGCGTATTTGTTATGCTGAATGATCGCGTTGTGCGAATAGATCCCATCGAAGATGCGATCCAGATCGAAGTCCGCCGGAAGGAACAATTTTGAAACGTTGCGGCAACCGAGCCCGAAGTAGCGAAAGATGTCCTCGCCCAGTGATCCGATCTCCTCTTTTGTCTCCGATCCATCGAGAACCGCTACGCTCACGCGGCTTTTGCGAACGATCCGTGGAAGATGACCGAAGTAATGTTCGAAGTAGCGCGCTGTGTTGTTGCTTCCCGTTGCGATCACGGCATCGATCGCGCCAAGTTTTCCGTGCGTGGTGCGGATCTGATCGGAAGTCTCCGGCACCAATTCATTCAAAAGCCTGATCAACGCCGGGATCAGTTCGGGTTCTTGCGATGAACATTTCACCATGGCGGAATGCCCTGAAAGCCAGACGCAGATCACATCGTGCAAACCGACCAGCGGAACATTTCCGGCGAGAACAAGCCCGATCGTTCTCACCTCGCGATCCGATCCGAGCGACGGATACCGATCCACCCAATCCTTGATCCGATCGCGATCCAAAGTCTGGCCCCAAACCTTGAAAGCGTGGCGCACATTCTCTTCCGTGGCCCAGCCATTGAATTGCGAAGCGCGCCTGATCGCCGCATCGAGCAGACCGTATTCTTCCTTCGTTGTCCCGCTCGCGTGGCCCGGCCAATCCTCCGATCCACCCAACGCGCGCATGATCGAACCCAGTTGCGCCAACGCTGGAATGCGCTGCGCCAGATCGATCGATCGAGATACCTTTTCCATTGCTACTTTTTGATCGGCTATCTTTGCAGCCCGTAAGAATTCTGGTCCCGCAAGTGGGATCGAAGCACAAAAGTAGCCCGTACCTCCATGGCGATCATGATCACAGACGAATGCATCAATTGTGGTGCATGCGAACCGGAATGTCCGAACAACGCCATCTATGAAGGCGGCGTTGAGTGGCGCCTTTCGGACGGCACGTCTCTCCATGGCCCGCAGGTAACGCCGATGGGATCGGTTTTGAATGCCGATGAAGCGTATGCGCCGAAGGCGATGGACATCTACTTCATCATTCCGGACAAATGCACGGAATGCACTGGTTTCCATGATGAACCGCAGTGCGCTGCGGTTTGTCCAGTGGATTGTTGTGTGGACGACCCCGATCATCGCGAGACCAAGGAGCAGCTAATGGCGAAGAAGGAATTCATGCATCTTTGATCGGCCCGATCGGAGCGCATTTGCAGGTACTTTCAACGGAAGTTCAACGTTTGATCCATATGCGGATCTTCTGGCTTTTCCTGTTCGCGATCTCGCTCTTATCCGGCATCGCCCAGCCTGCGACCGATCCATTGATCGAAAAAGCGAACGCTTCACTGGCCGGGATCGCATCCTCTTCCTCCGATCGGGAACGCGACAGCCTCAACCAGATCCTGAAAGCTGACCTGAAGAAACTTCTAGGGAAAGAGAACAACACTTCCACTTCACTCGATGGGTTGAAGGTCAGCAAAGTGGAAGCTCCAGATAAAAGCTTTCGTTTAATTACCTGGAACCTTCCCAGGGAGAATGGAAGCCATCATTTCGAAGGGCTTTTGCTTCACTCGAAGAACGGAAAGGGAACGATACATGAATTGAAGGATGCCACTTCCAGCATTACTTCACCTGAAACGCCGGAACTCTCTACAGACCAATGGTATGGCGCGTTATACTATGAAGTAGTTCCAGTGAAAAAAGGAGGCAAGAACTATTACAACCTGCTCGGTTGGAAGGGATACGACAGGGTGGAAACCCGAAAGGTGATCGATGTGCTTCACTTCAAGGGTGGATCGCCTCGCTTCGGTGCCCCGATCTTCGGCAGCGGCAAATTGAAAAAGAACCGCAGGGTCTTCAACTTTTCATTTCACTCAAGCATGGTCTTGCGTTATGATCCAGAGCTTTCGGCGATCGTAATGGATCATCTTTCACCTTCGCGTCCCGATCTGGAAGGCCAGTTCGCTTTCTATGGGCCGGACATGAGCTACGATGCCTATGTGTGGGAGAAGGATCATTGGGAATTCCAGCGCGACATCGACGCTCGCGACCGTAGCCGATCGGGCAAACCATTCAATGCGCCTCCGCCCGCGCCGAAGCCCTGAGATCGCGATCCACAGGCCTCGTTGAATAACTACGCCGAAGTGCTTCCGCGCCGATCACGGCAAGCCTACCTTTGCCGATCCAAAGGAGGCAGCGAATGAGCACGATCACGAAGAAGAAGGTCCACAATTACAGCGCCGGCCCATGCATCCTTCCGCAGGAAGTATTCGAAAAGGCCGCTGAAGCGGTGCTCGATTTCGAAGGAAGCGGGCTTAGCATCCTGGAGATCAGCCACCGCAGCAAGCCGTTCGAAGCGGTGATGGCCCGCGCGCAGCAACTGGTGAAGGAAACGCTCGGCGCGCCTGATCGCTATCAGGTCGTCTTCCTCGGCGGCGGTGCGAGCCTCGGCTTCCACATAGTTCCACTCAATTTCATGCGTCCCGGCGGGAAGTCGGCCTACGCGAACACAGGCGAATGGGCCACGCGTGCGATCAAGGAAAGCAAACTCGTGGGCGAGACGATCGTTGTGGCCAGTAGTGAGGACAAGAACTTCAACTACATTCCGAAAGGCTTCGAGATCCCTGCGGATGCGGATTATTTCCACCTTACCAGCAACAACACGATCTTCGGAACGCAGTACAAGCAATTCCCGAAAAGCCCGGTGCCGGTGATCTGCGATATGAGCAGCGACATCTTCAGCCGTCCGGTGAATGTTTCGGATTTTGCGCTGATCTATGCCGGTGCACAGAAGAACCTCGGTCCGGCCGGTGCTACAGTGTACCTAATGGACCCGGATGCGCTGGGCAAGACCGGGCGGAAATTGAGCCCGATGCTCGATCTGAAGAACCACGCCGACAAGGGAAGCATGTACAACACACCACCGGTATTCGCCGTGTACGTGAGCATGCTCACGTTGGAATGGATCCAGAAGAAAGGCGGCGTGAAAGAGATCGAAAAGCTGAACAATGCGAAGGCGAAACTTCTATACGATGCGATCGACCGGCTGCCGATCTTCAAGGGAACAACGGCGATCGAGGACCGATCGGTGATGAACGTGACCTTCGTGATGACCGATCCGGCGTTGGAAGCGAAGTTCGATGCGCTCTGGAAGGAAGCTTCGATCAGCGGGATCCGCGGGCACCGCAGCGTTGGCGGTTATCGCGCCAGCATGTACAATGCGCTTCCGATCGAAAGCGTGCAGGCACTTGTGGAAGTAATGGAGGAATTCTCGAAGAAGAACGGATGAAAATACGTGTACACGCCAACGATGGGATCTCGGCCCAGGCCCGTGAAAGCCTGAAGGAGCAGGGTTTCAACATCACTACCGATCACATCCCGCAGGACCAGCTGGCCCATTTCATCCAGCAGGAAAAAGTGGATGTGCTGCTCGTGCGAAGCGCCACGAAAGTGCGCAAGGACCTGATCGACGCGTGCCCGACCTTGAAACTGATCGGTCGCGGCGGCGTTGGCCTGGATAACATCGATGTGGCGTACGCGAAGGAAAAAGGCATCGGGGTGATCAACACGCCAGCAGCCTCAACCACGAGCGTGGCCGAACTGGTGATCGCGCACCTCTTCACCCTCATGCGCAATCTCCATAAGGCCAACCGTCGCATGCCAAAGGAAGGCGCCACGGCCTTCAAGGAGATGAAGAAGGAATACGAAAAGGGAACGGAACTGCGCGGGAAAACGCTTGGTGTGATCGGTTTCGGAAGGATCGGCCGCTGTACGGCAAGCTACGCGCTCGGTTGCGGCATGAAGGTGATCTACGTGGATCGGAGTTCATCCATCGAAGCGATCGGTGTGGAAGTAGGCGGAATGAACGTGCGTGTTCCTGTTCGATTGGTGGATATGCAGCAACTGCTCGCACTTTCCGACGCGATCACGATCCACATTCCCGCTCCGAAGGATGGAAAACCCGTCATTGGTGAAGCGGAATTCGCGCAAATGAAGAAAGGTGTGGTGATCGTGAACACAGCGCGCGGTGGCGTGGTGGATGAGGATGCGCTCATCGCTGCGATCAACAGTGGAAAAGTGCGCGGCGCAGCGCTCGATGTGTTCACCAACGAACCAACTCCACGTGAAGATCTGCTCGCGATCGACCAGATCAGTTTGAGCCCGCACATCGGCGGCGCCACGATCGAAGCACAGGATCGCGTTGGCGATGAACTCGCTGAGCAGATCATTTCCTGGCATTCCACTGCGGATATCGATCGATGATCTCACTTCGTCCGTTCCGTGCCTGGCGCCCGGTGCCGGACAAGGCTGCATTTGTGGGATCGCGATCCTACGTTACGTACTCTCCGGAGGAACTCGCCGAGAAACTTCGCCGTGATCCATACAGTTTCCTGCATGTGATCCATCCGCAGGAGAACACCGATGCCGGCGAACTACAGCGCGAGAGCAGGTATAAACTGATCCGCAATGCGTTCCGGAGGTTCTGCGATCAAGGGATCATGTTGCGCGATCAGCGCCCTTCCATCTACCTGTATGAACAGCACGCGCACGGCAATGTTTCGCGTGGCCTGATCACCGGTGTGAGCGTGACGGATTACCTGAACGGAACGATCAAGGTACACGAGCAAACGCTCACCGCGCGCGAACAACTCTTCACCGAATATCTGCAGGCCACCGGGATCAACGCGGAACCGGTCCTTCTTGCAACTCCGCCGGGAACCGACTGGCATGCGCTGCTCGATCCATTGCGCGAACAGCAGCCCTGCTACGAATTCATCACCAACGATGGGATCCAGCATCGTTTGTGGGTGAGCGACGATATCGATCTGCGCACAACGCTCCAGCGGAAATTCGCTGAGATCCCTTCACTATATATCGCCGATGGCCATCACCGGATGGCTTCAAGCGCGCGATTAGCAGAGGAACAGGCCTGCACGGATGTGGATCCGGCTGCGTGGTGCCTGGCCTACATCGTACCGCACGACCAGCTCTTCATCTACAATTTCGATCGGGTGGTCTCTTCACTCAGCGGGCTCACTTCCGCGGAATTCCTGGAAAAGCTTTCTTCGATCGGCCAGCTCTCGCCGGTGCGATCGGTTCGATCGGCCCATGGCACAATTTCGATCCGCACGCAGGAAGGCTGGCATGCCTTGAAACTACCCGCCGTGGATGGGATCGCGGATGCTGCGGCGAAGCTTGATGCGGCGCGGTTGAACGAACTGGTCCTCGCTCCCATCCTTGGCATCACCGATCTTCGGTCCGATCGGCGCATCTCTTTCGTGCCCGGCATCTGCGGGATCGGTGAACTGGAAAAGCTTGTGGACAATGGCAGTGCCGCTGCGGCTTTCCACCTTCATCCCGTGAGTTTCGCCGAAATGCGCGCAGTGGCCGATGCCGGCGGTACCATGCCGCCGAAAAGCACTTACATCGAGCCTAAATTGCGAAGCGGGATCACTGTGTATTCGCTGGAAGATGTCTGATCTGGATCGCTTATCGGATCGCTATGAAAAGGTTCGTGCTTCACTCCCACCGCATGTGAAGTTGATCGCCGTGAGCAAAAAGCGTACAGTGGGTGAGATCAACGCATTGTACGATCTCGGGCATCGCGACTTCGGAGAGAACTATCCGCAGGAATTGCGTGACAAACATCCGCTCCTTCCCGCGGACATCAACTGGCATTTCATCGGTAACCTTCAATCCAACAAGGTGAAATACATAGCGCCAGCAGCAGCTTTGGTGCATACGGTGGATGGTGAGAAGATCCTGCTTGAATTGAACAAGCGTGCGGCAGCGCTTGGCCGATCGTTGCCTGTGCTCCTACAGGTTCACATTGCGGCGGAAGAGACCAAGCACGGTTTTTCGGAAGATGATCTCGAACCCTTCCTGGAAAGGTTCGATCCGCAGCGAACACCGAATATCGAATTGCGCGGATTGATGGGAATGGCCACGAACACCACCGATCGCGATCGGGTGCGATCGGAATTCCGTGGATTGAAAGGCATTTTCGATGGGCTCCGATCGAAATATCCCGCACTTGGAATGAAGGAATTGAGCATGGGAATGAGCGGTGATGCCGATATCGCGATCGCGGAAGGAAGCACCATGGTGCGGATCGGCACGGCGATCTTCGGGGAACGTTGAGAACTTGGGCAACCCATTGCATTGTTTACGTCTTCTGTGATGTAACTTCGATGTAATTATCTCCTGCCCATGTCGCGGATCCTAGCTCTGGCCCTTTGTTTTTGCGGCTTCACCTCTCTTTTCGCGCAGCGCAACCTCGAGGTCGGCGTCATGTCCGGCGTTACCCATTACTATGGGGACCTGGGCAACATCGATGGTCCGATCCAATGGAATGGTACACGTCCTGGCCTCACGATCACTTTTCGCGATTTCCTCAACAATCCGAAGCGTTATGTAACACGCTCGCTCACCACCGAAGCTCGCCTCAGCTGGTTCCGCATCGGGTACGATGAGCGCAGCATGATCAATGGTAAGGATGTCACCGAACTGAAGAACTACGGCCGCGGGCTAAGCTTCCGCACCGATCTGATCGGCGCGAGCGGCCACCTCGTTCTGAACGCCTACCGCCAACCGTTCCAGCCGTTGTTCCAGCAGAAGTTCTTCATGACGTTCCATGTAGGTCTGGGGATCTATCATGGCCGCCCGAAGGCCGATCTTTTCAATGGTGATATCGCCTTGGAGAACCGCTACTACTCATGGTCCGATGGAACACTTCGCGACGGACCGCGCGGCGACCCGAACGCCAATATCATTGAGCGTGATGGCACCTACGAGACCGATCTTTATTCATGGCGTACGGAAGCTGGTGCCGATCCCGGTGGTAAGGAAGCTCGCCGATCCAAGGTTTCGCCTTGGCATGTGGCCGTTCCCATGGGGTTCGGCATACGCTACATGTTCACCAAGCAGTTGAGCGTGGGCATGGAATATTGCTACATGATGTTCACCACCGATCTGCTCGATGATGTGAGCGATCGGTATGCGACCTACGCGGAGATCGATGCCACCTATGCGGGCGATCCCACAAATCAGGAACTGGCCCGCTACATAAGCGATCCCACCGGTTGGGGCACCGATGGCACCGAAAGCATCATCACCAGCCGCCGCGGAAATCCCGGGCTTCTTGATTCCTTCAGTTTCGTGAACGTGGAAGTGAGCTACAAGTTCAAGCGGCGACCTTCACGTAAAAGCTATGTGAGCCTTTGAGTGAAAAAGCCCCGGAGATCCCGGGGCTTTTTGTTTCCGATCGGGCGTTCGATCACGATCTTGGTCTCACATCGTTCTCCTTCATCCATGCGCGCAATTCCTCCACTTCCTTGTTGGACTTCTCCTTGATCTCATTCCATGTGGCATCCGCGGTGGCCTCTATCTCCTCCAAGGCCCGGTCGAGCCGTTCGAGGCCTTGGGCCAGCGTGGCCGCGCGCGCCTGATCCTCATTACGTTTCTCAGGGGTTGCGGCACCATCGTTCAACCGGGAGCGCACCTGTTCGAGTTCGGCCATCAGTTGTGAACGCAACCCGTTCAGTTCATCGGAATTGCGCTTCTTTTCCTCGCGGGCCACTTCGATCCTTGCTGTGGTCTCACGATCAACACCGCTTCCTTCGGCTCCCCGCTCCGGATCGGTAGAAGTGTTCGCCCGATCGGTGTTACCGGTACGTGCGGCAGCACCATCATCCTCCACCGGCTGGCCATCGGGCCCGATCGTACCCTGTTCCATCCGATCGGTGCCTACCGCACCTTCTGGTTCATCGTTGGAACAGCCGGTAACAAGCACACCTGCCACAAGGAGGGGGAACAGAAGATCGGCACGCAACATTGAACTATTGGATCTCATGATAATTGATTTTACCCGGTGACCTACAAGCCATGGGCCGATCGGCCGCTATGCCCGGCGGAAAACCAGGTCGAACAGCGGCCTGATCACCTGGATCTCGTGCAGAACACCGTTCCGGTAAACGTAATGGTTCTGCACATCATTGGGGAAAGTGAGCGTGTAACGGCCCGGCCCGGAATTTTCCAATGGACAATCCTTCAGCACGCTTTCCACGTAGATGGACCGTGTGCCCACCGGTTCCTCGAAATACATGCGGGCCGTACTCCAATCCGTGGCCGGGCCACATTCTGCAGGCCGGTCGGGATGCACGTAACAGTCATTATCTGTGTTACTGGACCGCATGTAACTCGAGTCGCGGATGGATCCGTTCACCTTGATGCTCGAATAACAATGGTCGATCGAGCCGCGCAGGTATTCCGTTACCACTCTGGTGCGCACCTCCTGGGTCCAGATCAGGCTGAATTCAGAATACGAATCCATGGTATAGCGCACCTGCTCACCCGCTTCGCTCCGACCCACCAGAATGTTGCCCACCTTCTCTCCTCCCTTGTAGATATGGAACTCCGATCGTTGCGCTTCCGATCCCAGCACCGAAAGAAGTGAGATAAGCGCACCGATCGTTCGTGCCAGCAGGTTGATCGGGAATGAATGCATGGATAAGGGAACGCTCCGGCCCTGAGGAAGAACTTCACAGGCCTGCAGATGCAGGTTCTCTTTGAATGACGGAATGGATAGCCCCGGGTTGCCTCACTGTATTTGTTGCCAACGGAATAGCCTTCCGCCCCGGGATCGGTTAAACTTGTTCCTCCCAAAAAGAACTTGTCAGGCGCTTAAGATGAAAGGTCGAAAAAAGGTGAAGGAAGCGTCCAGGTATCTTACCATTCCCGAAGCGGCGAGCGCACTAAGCTGCCATCCCAACAAGGTACGGGCACTCATCCGCAAAGGGATCCTGGAACCAGAAGTGATGGGCGAAGATGGCGTGCAACTGATCCCAAGGGAGCAGGTGGAAAGGATCAAGGGGCCATTGCAAAGGAAGGGGATCATCGCGCAGCAGAAGGAAAATGAGTGGCCCCTGGTGGCGATCGGTGCATCTGCAGGCGGTTCCAAGGCATTGATCGCGCTGTTGGGCAACCTGCCGGAAAGCCTTGGCCTGCCCTACGTGGTGATCACGCACATGGAGCCGGGTGGCGAGAAGGTCCTCCTGGACCTGCTCAAACCGAACACGCATCTCCCCCTGGTCGTGATCGAGGATGGGATGGACATCGCGGCGGACCGGGTGTACATAGCGCCCGGTGGGATGGCAGTGACCGTGAAGGGGGCGAAGTTCGCACTGGAACCTGCCACGAAAGGAAAGTCAAGGGCCAATACGATCGACATCTTCTTCCGATCCATCGCATCGGCCTATCGATCCAATGCGATCGGGATCATTCTCTCAGGCACCGGCACCGACGGCACCGATGGCGCGCGTGCCATAAAGGCGGAGGATGGAATGATCATGGTGCAGGATGGTTCGGCCATGCAGCGCACCATGCCCACCAGCGCCCTCAACAGTGGTGTGGTGGACATGGTGCGAGCGCCGGAAGCGATCGGCCGCGAACTGCAACGTCTGCTGCACCAGGTGTACGCTGGGGATACACGCATACTACCGCCGCAGGAAAAGGACATATTGCATATACTGCAATTGGTGCATGCGCGCAAAGGGATAGACCTTAACAATTACAAGAAGGCCACCGTGCACCGGCGGGTGATCCGCCGCATGATCCTCGCCCAATGCGAGGACCTGAAGGCCTATTTCAATCTGTTGCGCACCACCCCTGCGGAGATCGATACGCTGATCAACGATCTGCTGATCAATGTGACGAGCTTTTTCCGTGATGAGAAACTGTTCAGGGAACTGCGCACCAAGGTGCTGCCCGAACTGCTTGCCGGCCATAAGGATAACCAGCCTTTGCGCATCTGGGTCCCGGCGTGCGCAGGCGGCGAGGAGGTCGTTTCAATCGCCATCACACTGCTCGAGACCCTTGGCGATCGGGCGCTCACCACACAGGTGCAGATCTTCGCGACCGACCTTAACGAGCGCACGATCGAAAAGGCCCGGCTGGGCGTGTACCGTGCTTCAGCCGTGAAATTGCTTCCGCCCGAGCAGGTGCGGCGCTATTTCATTCCCGTGGATGGTCATTACCAGGTGATCAAAACGATCAGGGACATGTGCGTGTTCGCGCGGCATGATCTGTTGAAGGACCCGCCGTTCTCGCGGCTGGACCTGATCAGTTGCCAGAACGTGCTCATCTACCTGGAGAACAATGCGCAGGCGCATGTGCTGAAGAATTTCCATTATGCGTTGCGGCCTGGCGGTTCCCTCATGCTTGGCAAGGCCGAGACCACCGTGCCAGCCGGCGACATCTTCATTCCATCATCGCGTGAGAGCCGGATCTATCGTCGCAAAGCGATCGCGGGTGAGAAAGTACCGATCGATCTGCAGATGAACCATTCGCTGCCAGCAGGTGTTCTTGTAAGCGCTGTCACCGGTGCTTCCGATCGCAACGAACACAATTCCGACCTTGATTCGGAAGTGGAAAAACTGCTTCTCCGGACCTACGTGCCACCCAGCGTGGTGGTGAACAAGGATCTGGAGATCGTGCGTTTCAAGGGGAACACCACGAACTATCTGGGCCCTTCCACCGGCAAGGCCAGCCTGAGCCTGTTGAAGATGGTGCGGCATGAACTGGCCATGGAATTGAGGCCGATGCTCTATCGTGCCCGGCGGGAAAAGTCACCGGTGGTGCGCAATGGGATCAGTATTGAAGTGGAGCAAAAACAGATCGACCTCACGATCGATGTGATCCCCATCCAGCAGGAGATCGATCCGCATTTCCTGGTCCTGTTCCGAGAAGTGGGATCGATCCCGGTAAAGCGGCGCAAAGGCACCAGCACCACCGTTGATCAGTCCGCAGTGCGGATCGCGCAACTTGAGGAGGAGCTGCGCGAAGCACGCGAACAGATGCGGTTGATCGCCGAGGAATCCGAAGCGGCCAACCAGGACCTGCAGGCAGCCAATGAGGAGATCGTCTCCTCCAACGAGGAATTGCAGAGCATCAACGAGGAGCTCGAGACATCCAAGGAGGAACTGCAGAGCATCAACGAGGAATTCGCCACGATAAACGAGGAACTTCAGGCACGCAACGAAGCCCTCATTGAGAGCGAGGAACGCCTGAGGCTGGCCACGCGCACCGGTCGCGTCGGCATCTGGGACCTCGATATCGCCGCAGGCCGCCTTACCTGGAGCGAGGCGTTGTTCGCCATGCACGGCATAACCCAGGAGCAATTCGATCCTTCCATCGAAGCATTCCTGTTGAGGGTACATCCGCTGGATCGCACCGACGTACGCAGGGCACTTGATCGATCGATCAAGAAGGACCAGGTCTTCCAGATGGAATACCGCATCGATCATCCCGACGGATCGGTGCGCTGGCTGCACACCCATGGAAGCAAGGTGCACAACCCGGGCAAACCGGCGCGGATAC
>JAEZDL010000115.1 GCA_023418095.1 Bacteroidota bacterium | reverse complement strand
TCTCGGCCTTTGCAGCAGCGCAGTCGCGCTCGCATTCAGCCTGGATCTCACGTACACGAACGAGTTGATCCTGGGTGAGATCGAGCTTTTGTACTTCGCGCATGTCGGGCATGGAACACGCCTTCTTGGTGTCCTGTGCCTTTGCTTCGGTGGGTGCTGCAGCGGCCGCAGGGCGATCGGGTGTGGTCTGTGCGAAAGCGAACGTCCCGGCCAGGGCGAAAGCTGCTGTCAAAAAAAAGTTCTTCATTGGTTCTGTGGTCAATTGATTAGGGTCGCGGAAATATCAAGTATCGTTCCAAAGTCGATGGAATTCAAGCAGTTTTTGGATGTCCTCATTTGGTCGAGATCGAAGTTATGCTCGTCGATAGGAAAGAGGCTTTCCTAGATCTCTCCTGCCAAGATCTTCAATCGCAACTCGGCCATCTTCGCTTCGTACTGGGCGAGAAGCAGCCGGTTCTCGGCGGTGATCATCCCTTGTTGCACATCGCGAAGTTCAACGGCAGTGAGCATTCCGAGCCGATATGTTTCCAGTGCGACTTCAACCTGCTGCCTGATCCCTTCAAGGTTGGTGGTTTCCATTTCCACGCGCTGGCGCGCAGTTGTGTAGCTCGTCCAGCCATCGGTGATCTGTTGATCGAGCTGGAGTTGCACCTGATCGATGGAAAGAGCTGCTTGTTCCTGCTGGATACGGGCGACTTCCAACGCCGATCTTTGCTGGAAGCCGCTGAACAGTGGAATGCTGATCATGGCGCCATAGTCCGGCCCTACCGCGCGGCTGCTCTGTATGAAGCCGACATCGCTGGTGCTTCGGCGGTACCCATAATTGGCGAACAGATCTACCTGCGGCAATAGCGCACCGCGCAATTCGCGCACCGATGCTTCGGCCAATTGCTGCATGAGCTTAGCCTGAGCGAGCGAAGCGTTGTTGGTGCGGGCCTTTTCACGGATCACGGTGGGATCCAGCTCGTCGGTGACGGGGATCGCGGACCCAAGGCGCACCGGCATGGAAGGATCCCGTCCCATTAACGTATTAAGTGCCGATACAGCGAATGATCGCTGATCGATGAGGTCGAGGAGCGCGCTGCTGTCCGCGTTGAGATCGAGCCTCGCCTGTACCAGTTCCAATCCGCTTGCGGCGCCAAGCCGTTCGCCGGTCTCAACGATCCGCAGCCTTTCGCGCGATGTGACCAACCCTTCACGCTGCACCCTTACCGCGCTTTCCATCTGCACGGCGAGGTAATAGCTGTTCAACACATCATGGATCGTGGTCTCGATCTGTTGCTTCAGCTCCGATCGGCCGATCAGTTCCAGCGCTTCCAACCGATCCTTGCGGGCGAACATCGCCAGACCATCGAACACCGTCCAATTCAACGAGAGCGCGCCATCGAACACATGCGTATTGGCATTCTCCGCATCGCGCACTTCACCGCTGAAGAACACCTGGCGTGTGCTGCTGTTATCGATGCTGTAAAGGCCATTCAACCCGAGCACAGGAAGCATTCCCGCGTTGCCGGCATCGTTCATAACCTCGGAAGTTTCGGCTTGCAGACGTGCGAGTCTTACGCCATGGTTCTTCTCCAATGCGATCGCAACAGCTTGATCGGGAGTGAGAACATTTGTGGTATCCTGCGCGAACAAGGATCCACTGAGAAGAAGGAAAAAGATCAGGCCGATGTTCTTCATGCTTGATCGGAAAGTGTCTCAGCGGATCGTTTTACGACCTTGCTTGCCATGAAACTATAGAGCGCCGGCACAACGAAGAGCGTGAGCACAAGCGCGAAAAGAAGTCCGCCGATCAATGCTGTCCCCATCGGCACGCGGCTCTTTGCCGCCGCACCAAGGCCGAGCGCGATCGGAAGAACGCCGAGCACCGTTGCGAGCGTGGTCATCAGGATCGGACGGAAACGCTGCGTTGCCGCTTCGATCACCGCCTGCATCTTCTCCATTCCCTGTTCGCGTTTCTGGTTGGCGAATTCAACGATCAGGATCCCGTTCTTGGTGACAAGGCCGATCAATACGATGATGCCGATCTGTGAGAAGATATTCAAGGTATGGCCGCCGAGCCAAAGGCTGAGCAGTGCGCCGGCAAGTGCGAGCGGAACGGTGAACATCACGATCAGTGGATCCATCCAGCTTTCGAATTGCGCGGCAAGGATGAGGAACACAAGGATCAGCGCAAGGATCAGCGCGAATGTGAGACTGCTTGAACTTTCGGTGAATTCCTTGCTCTCGCCATCCAACGCCGTACTGAAGCTCTCATCGAGCACCTGGCCTGCGATCCGATCCATAGCCTCGATGCCATCACCGATCGTATGGCCCTCCGTCATCGAAGCGCTCACCGTGGCACTCACATAGCGATTGTACCGGTACAGTTGCGGCGGGCTGCTTTGATCGGTGGTGCGCACGAGGTTCTCCAACTGGATCAATTCACCGCGGTCGTTGCGCACGTAGGCGTTCGCGAGATCCACCGGTGCATCGCGCTGGTTGCGTGATGCCTGGCCGATCACCTGGTATTGTTTCCCTTTCAGGATGAAATAACCGAAACGTTGTCCACTGAAATAGAGTTGAAGCGTCTCTGCGATATCGCGAACGCTGACGCCGAGCGTACGTGCACGATCACGATCGATCTCCACGCTCAGTTCAGGTTTGTTGAATTTCAGGTTCAGGTCCACCACCTGGAAGACCGGATCCTGGCGCGCCGCATCCAGGAATGTGGGGATCACTTCGCGCAGCCGCTCGAAATCCGGCGCCTGGATCACGTACTGCACCGGTAGACCGCGGCCGCGGCCGCCGCCGATCGTGGCTTCCTGGATGACGAAACTTCTCGCCAGATTGTGTTGCTGCACAAGTGCGTTCACTTCCTTCGCGATCTGGTCCTGCGTGCGTTCGCGCTGATCGGGATCGACGAGCGTAACGCGAACGAAACCGGAATTCACCGAGACCGATCCACCGAACCCTGGGGATGTCACGGAAAGCACGCTCTGGGTTTCAGGCATGGTATCCACGGTCTGCAGGATGCGGCCCAGGTAGTCGAGCATCATCTCATAGCTCGTGCCTTCCGGCGCGGTGCTGTTGATGGTGAAGCGGCTCTTGTCCTCCATCGGAGCCAGTTCGCTCGGTGTGTTCACGCCTGCCACATAGATCAAGATGCCGCTGATGATCATGATCGGGAATGCGATCCACCGGCGGACCAGGAATTTTTCAAGCGTATTGCGATAACCGTCGGCGAGCTTGTTGAACCACTTTTCAGTGATCTCGAAAAAGCGGCTCTGCTTTGTCTTGTGCTTCAACAAACGCGCGCTCATCATGGGCGTCAGCGTAAGGCTCACCACAGCGCTTATGATCACGGAACCCGCTACCACGATGCCGAATTCGCGGAACAGCCTTCCTGTAAGTCCGCTGAGGAAGATGATCGGCAGGAACACCGCCGCGATCGTGATCGTCGTACTGATGATCGCAAAGGTGATCTCGCGTGATCCTTCATGTCCGGCGCGCATCGGATCCATTCCTCCTTCGATCTTCGCATAGATGTTCTCGAGCACCACGATCGCATCATCGACCACGATACCCGTGGCCAGCACGACGGCGAGCAACGTGAGGATGTTGATGCTGAAGTCGGCGACGTACATGATGAAGAACGCGCCGATCAACGAGATCGGGATCGCCAGTACCGGAATGAGCGTGGTGCGCCAGTCGCGCAGGAAGATGAAGATGATGAGCACCACGAGGATGAACGCGATGAATATGGTCTCCTCCACTTCGAGGATCGCATTGCGGATGCTCACGGTGGTATCCATCGCCAGATCGTAACGCAGATCGCCGGGGAGTTCCGCCTTGATCCGATCGGCGCGCCGGTAGAATTCATCGGCGATGGCCACGTAGTTGCTTCCCGCCTGCGGCGTAACAGCTACCGCCACCTGCGGAATGCCGCCATTGCCGCGAAGCAGCGTGCGTTCATTCTCCGGCGCAAGCACGGCGCGGCCCACGTCCCGCAAACGCACAAGCACGTTCCCATCCTCGCGGATGATCATGTCATTGAATTCCTCTTCCGTGGTGAGCCTGCCGAGCGTTCTGATGCTGAGCTCGGTGCGATAGCCCTCGATGCGACCGCTTGGCAGCTCCACGTTCTCGCGTTCCAGAGCGGCGCGTATATCGCCCGGCGTGATGCCGTAACCCGCCATCTTTACCGGATCGAGCTGCAGCTTCATGCTGTATTTCTTCTCACCCCAGATCCTGATCTCGCTTACACCGGGGATCGTCTGAAGCCTTTCCTTGAAGATGTTGTTCGCGATCTCGGTTAGCTCGAGCAAGCTGCGCTGATCGCTCTGGATCGTCATGGAGAGGATCGGGCTGGAATCGGCATCGCTCTTCGCCACGATCGGCGGATCGGTGTCGGTTGGAAGATTCCGAACTGCACGGCTCACGCGATCGCGCACATCGTTCGCTGCAGCTTCAAGATCAACGTCCAGCTCGAATTCCACGGTGATCGTGCTCCGGCCATCGCTGCTGATGCTGGTGAGCGATCGTATGCCGGCGATACCGTTGATGCTTTCCTCCAGCGGTTCGGTGATCTGGCTTTCAATGATGTCCGCGTTGGCGCCGGTGTAATTGGTTGTAACGGTGATGATCGGCGGATCTACGCTCGGGTATTCACGCACGCCGAGGTACGTGAAGCCGATGATGCCGAACAGCACGATGAAGATGCTGATCACCGTGGCGAGCACGGGCCGTTCTATGCTGATCGAGCTGATGTTCATTCCTTCACTGCCGCGCTTTGCATTGTATCCTCCCGTTCCCTCGCCACCTCGGCCGGACGCAATGCCATTCCTTCCTTCACAGTGAGGAGTCCGCTGGTGACCACGGTGTCACCGGGCTGCACACCGCTGATCAACTGCACTTCGGTCTCCGTGCGAGATCCGATCTCCACACGCGCTGTCTTCGCTTTTCCATCCTTGATCAGGATCACGGTCTGTCCCTGTATATCGGGGATCAATCCTTCGGTGGGAATGGTGAGCGCATCCTTCACTGTGCCGAGGTCGACGTTCACCCGCGCGAACGAACCGGGGACGAGCCTGCCATGTGGATTGCTGCTTCGCGCCCGCACCTTCACGGTACGGGTGGCGGGATCCACGCGAGGTTCCACTGCGTAGACCTCGGCCGTATAACCTGTCGTATCGCCCTGGATCGTGAACGCCACCGAGGTTCCGGCCTGCATATCACGGCCGAACCGTTCGGGCACGTTCAGGTCCAGCTTCATCGGGTCTGTCTGGGTGAGCGTGGCGATCAACGTGGTGGGTGCCACATAACCGCCTTCGCTGATCGAGCGAAGACCGATCATTCCCGGGAATGGTGCCCGTATGGTGGTCTTTGCGATCTGTGCTTTCAACTCATCCACCTGCGCCTCCTTTGCGATCCGATCCACCTGCGTGCCTTCGAAAGCCTCCTGGCTGATGCCCTTCACATCGAGCAATTGCTGCTGCCTTTCCTCGGTGAGCTTCGCGAGTTTCAGCGCTGCTTCAGCGTTTCTTAACTGGGCCTGCAGATCATCGTCGTTCAGGCGAACGAGCACCTGGCCGGCCTGCACCTTCGCGCCTTCCTTGAAACCGATGGACGTGACCCGGCCGCTCACTTCACTTCGGATCTCCACTTCTTCGTTGGCGACCAGCGTACCCGTGGTCGAGATCGTATTCCTGAGAAGTGAAGGGCGCAGCACATGTACCTGCACGGCCATCGCCGGTGGCGGACCAGAAGACCCGGTGGGCTTCTCCTCACTACCGCATGCGTGCAACATGAGGCACGCCGGTATCGTGAGCAGCATTGGCATAATTTTCATCGTGCGGTCTTCTTGTATTTGAGCGGCACCGGGCGCAGATCACCTATCGCCAGGTTGCCGAGCATCCTGTTCATGTGCTGGATGAGCAGCTTGCGATCGGCGGCTTTCAGTCCTTTGAATGCGATCTGGTTCAATTCCTTGTAAACACTCCGGATGCGCTCCACCACCGGCCTGGCCTTGGGAAGCAACCTTATGTGATGCTTGCGACGATCGTTGGCGCAGCCGATCCTTTCCACATATCCCTTCTCACTGAGCATATCGATGAGGCGTAACATGGTCACCTTCTCGATATGCATCGCTTCGGCGAGTTCCTGCTGGCTCATGCGGCCATCGTTCTCGGCTATGGTGAGCAGTGCATAGAAACCCCGATCGAGGTCGTGCCCGCGCATGCGATCGAGCAGGAGGGTATAATGTTGCTGCGCCACGATCGCAGCCCAATAGCCTACGGAAACGGAAGGATCGGGAGTATTCAAAAGAGATCGAAACAGTTACAAATGTAACCGTTGCAGCAGGAGAAGTAGGGACCGTTCGCTGTTAAGAGCTGTGAAGCATGAGGGATCTAGAGCTTTTCAGCACCCGGTGGCGGTGCACTCTCGGTATTGCGGACAGTTTCGTGATCGCGCTCCACGGCGATGGTGCATTCACCGATCAACGCGGCCAGCGCACCGATCGCAGCGAGCAGCGGCGCGAACAACGCGCCCACAACACCGATCGTGAGCGGAAAGCTCATCACTTCGCGGCCATCCTTGTTCAGGATGGTCACTTTTCGCACGTTGCCTTCACTGATCAATTCCTTGATCTTGTTGAGCAGATCTTCACCCGATACACGGAAGGATTCCTTGTTCATGGCAGTGATTGGGGACATGAAGTTAGATCGGCCGGCAGGCCGATCAATGGAAGAACTGCATCACCTTGCTCCACAATTTGCGCGTAACAAGCAGGGGTGGCGCCTTCAACCCGTTCAAACCCCACGACCGGCGCACTTCGCGATTGGCTTGAAGGATCTGCCTGAAGCCACCATTGCTCATGCCGCCAAGGCGGAAGCGGACCAGGAACTCCGGCAGATGTACGGCACTGATCCCATGCCGGTACAGGAAACGCAACAGGATCTCGTAATCCGCGCCGATCCGCAGGTCCGTATTGAAATGACCATGCCGGTCGTAGACCTCCTTCCTTATGAAGGTGGCCACATGCGGCGGCATCCAGCCCTTGCGGAACCGCTGGCGATCGTAGGTTCCGCTGCGCCAGGTGCGTTCCACTTTTTGGATGTCCTTCCCGTTCACCATGATGATGTCACCATACACGGCATCCGCCCCCGATCGATCGAATTCACGCACCACTTTTCCGATCACGCCACGATCCATCAACAGATCGCCCGCGTTGAGAAAACCGATCGCATCGCCAGTAGCCAGGCGTAGGCCTTTGTTCATGGCATCGTAGATCCCGTTGTCCGGTTCGCTTACAAGCACCAT
Organism: Bacteroidota bacterium; assembly: GCA_023418095.1. Classification (GTDB taxonomy): domain Bacteria; phylum Bacteroidota; class Bacteroidia; order Flavobacteriales_F; family PHOS-HE28; genus PHOS-HE28. The sequence continues at coordinate 14,813 of JAEZDL010000115.1, read as the reverse complement.
TGTGGGACCGGGGGCAGGGCTGGAATTCACGCGCTGCTCAAGATCGCGAAGGATCTCCACGGTACCATCGGTGCTCGCGCCATCGATCACGATCAACTCGATCCGCTCATGATCCTGGGACAACGCACTTTCCAGCGTCTCCGCGATCACAGCGGCGGCATTGCGGCAAACAGTGATCAGCGTGACCTTCATTGCGATCGACTCACTCAATGAAACGCCGCCGCAGCGGACGCGCCGGATTGCCCTGGTAGATCATGTACGGCTCGAGATCCTTCGTTGCCACGCTTCCAACGGAAAGCACGGCATGTGAACCGATCGTGACGCCAAGTGTAACGATCGCGCCGGCACCGATCCAGCTGCCATCTTCCAGCACCACAGGTCCGGTAAAGGTCGGGTAATCGATCTTCTTGTAGTCGTGGCTGCCCTGTATGATCATGGCACCCTGGCTGATCACCACATTGTTGCCGATCGCGAGCCGGTCCAGGTTATCGAGCCATGCACGTTGCCCGATCCAGCTGTGATCACCGATCGAAAGTTTCCAGGGGAACTTGATGTTCACGCATGGATGGATCACCACGCCACGGCCCACCTTCGCGCCGAACAGCCGCAACAGGTACGGTTTCACCCGGCGGAAGGGAAAGGCGGGATTCATGAAGAAGACCGCATTGGTGAAGTACCACAGCGTGCGCTTCAGGAAGCCCGCACCGGGATCGAACGTGGTCCTGTTATCGAAGAGCGAAAGATCAACTGACTTTTGCTCCATCATCACTTCATGAACATCTCCAGACATTTCTCCATCGCCTTAATATCCGCCAAATATCGCCGTGAGAAAGCAAATGAGCCGAGCACGAGCTGTTGAAATTCCCGATCATCCATATCGATCGCCTTTTGAAGGATATCCGCGAAGCGATCGGGATCTTCCAGCGGCAGGTCCCAGCCGGCCTTATGGCCCTCCAGATGGCGCCATGGCGTACGATCGCTGATCAGCAACGGCCTGCCCACGGACAACGCCTCGAACATGGCATGGCCGAAATTCTCACCTGTGCTCGGCATGTAGAGCACATGCGATCGGGCGATCGTGCCCATCACTTCCTCATTATCGAGTTGACCATGCAACGTCACCTTCACGTTCGCCGGGAGTGAAGCGATCGCCTTCTCGCAGCGCTGCCAATAGGCCGCATCGTACACCGTTCCATACAGGTCGAGCGTCACATTCCCACGCAGGTTCCGGAGCCTTTCGATCGCCAACAAAGTGCCTTTCTCCTCTGCGATCCGCGCAGGACTGATCAGGCGCAATCCACCCGCGGATTTGTGGATCGGAACGATCGATGCGGTCCGCTTGCGCGACAGGTTCGGCACATGATGGATGAGTGCATCCTTACCGATCCATCGCTTGATGTCCCCGATCTCCTCCTGGTTCGTCGCCTGGAATTCCACGCCCTTGAAACAACCGATCATCTTCATGATGAAAATGAAAAGGCGTTTCTTCAGCGGCCGTTGCGACATCGGGCCTTTCGCCAGCATGCCACGTACCGCCACGATCCTTCGTTGCTGCGATCCGCGCAGGATCCAAAGCGGAATGATCGTGGACCAGCGGGAGAAAAGTCCGTTGCAGTAGATCACATCGTGATCGCCCGAAGCAAGCAGGTTGAACCAGTTGCGAAGAGTTCGCTTCTCCTTTGAAGCATACCAGATCCGTTCACCATTTTCGCCGCTGATCCAGCCATCGGTACGGATCTCTTCACTCCGGTGATCGGCCATGTAATCGCGATCGCCGGTAACAATATGGAAATCGATCCGATCGTGGAGGTGTTCCACCATGTTCACCATGCTGCGTACCGGTCCGCCAGCCTTGTAGAAAGGCTTGTACCAATCGATCAGCACCAGCACCTGCGGCTTCTTCATGGCCGGTCGGAAATGAATTCCATCGCCGTGGCCGCCCATTTCCCCGGATCCCATTCCTTCGCCAATTGATGACTGCGTTGTGCCATTGCGATCAGCTCGCGATCTTCCAGACGGATCAACTTGCGCAGCGCGACCTTCAGATCTTCCGTATCTCCCGCTTTGAACGAAAAACCGTTCTCACCAGGCCGGAGGAATCTTTCCGCTGCGCCGACCGCATCGCTCAACAGCAACGGCATGGCGGCACATGCATGTTCGTGCACCACCACGCCCCATGGTTCGTAGGTGCTGGGCAGAATGAAAGCATCGACCTGATCCAACAGGGCTTCCATTTCATGCGGCTGTTTGAAGCCAAGATGCTTGATCCGCGGATGCCTGCCGCTCTCGGAATTACGGACCTGGTCGAAGAGTTCACCGGTGCCAGCGATCCAGAGTTCGCGATCGGCTGCTGATCCTGAATCGCACAATTCCGCGAAAACATCGCACAGGTATTGATGCCCTTTTGTTGGAATGTATCGCGCCACGCACAAAAGCCGCCGTGGTCGCGGATGCTGGCGCTGCAGGAATTTTTCACCGATCGGAAGGAATCGATCGGTATCCGCCGAATAGAAACCTTTCCTGATCCGATCGGCCGGAAAACCAAGCCGCTTCGCGTAGTGTGCCTGTGCCTCGCCGGTAACCCAAGCATGGGAGAAAGCCGAGCGCACCATGCGCCGCGCGAGCAAGGATGCAAGGATCTGCCGCAGATCCCCCCGCCACGCGGTATCGCTGCAAAGCACGATCGGAATTCCACGGCGCCTGTGCATTCGCGCGATCTGCAAGTATGTACGATCCACCCAACCACTGATGAAGATCGCATCCGGTAAAAGTGCCTTCACGAATTGGATGAGCTCATCATTTCGATCACGGTCGCGCTGCTGAACGTGGATGTGATCAGCATCGAAATTGAACGGCGCTTCATTGTTAACCGGCCAGCGCACCAGATGCACATCGACAGCATGATCGCCAGCGAGCCGCTGAAGACAGGCGATCAGGTAAGGTGCAGCTTCGGTGTAGAGGAAGAGAACGCGAATGCGATCGGCGCGCATCGCACAAAGATGAGGAGAGGTGGGGGATGGGGCTTAGTTGATGATCAGGGGATGGACTGATCTAGATCCATCTTCATTTTCAATCCATAAATAATATAACCCATCAGAGATCGGAGGAAGACGAAATCCTTCATACGGACGGCAGATCTGCTGAATGATCTCTCTTCCATTTGGATCAAAAAGTGAAATGTATCTCACGCGATTCATTTGCGAGCTTGTGATGTTCAGAGTGCTGCCGGCGGAGGTAGGGTTGGGGTTGATCGATAAATTGGAGTTGGAGTGGATAGGTATAGAGACGGGATCTAGGTATGGAATGACATCCGAAGATGTTGATCCTTCTGCGTTTGTTTTAACAACATACATTGCTCGAATCCCGGGACCATGTCCTTCTGACCAGCCAGCTATTATATACCCACCATCATTGGTTGGTTGCAAAGATTTACCAACGGCCGGATTACCAACTCCATAATTATCTCCCCATTCAAACCAGCCATCTTCGGTTATGGATGTAATGATCATATCATATTCTCCTAGATTCAGTGTATTGTATCCAGTCAAGATGTAACCTGACTCGTGGTCTTGCTTAATTGCAGTGGCGGCAGCATCTGCGGTAGCTGCGCCAATGTCTCGTTGCCAGACCTCGTCTCCTTCGTTCGTTACTTTCACGATATATATCCGCTCGAATTCTGATAAGCTCCTTGTAGCACCAGCGGCAATGATTTCACCTACGTCATTTACGATCACAGAATTGAACCAATCATCCTGTGCTCCTCCAAAATAATTTCTCCAGATTTCGTCACCATTATTATCCAATGCAGTGATCATGGCTTGCTTTGAACCATTAACTAGTTTAGAACCTACAGCAAATGTCATGTTGTCAACGGTCTGTATACCCCTGAACTCTGAAGGGCCAGCAACCGAATCAGTATAGACCCATTGCTGCTCGCCTTGAGCGTTGACCTTGATTATATGACCTCGGCCTTCTGTATTTCCATTACCATAGGTGATCCCAGCCGCTAATACACTGGAATCATCTGTCGACATTGCATGGCAAAGATCCCAATCTGTAGTTCCAAATGAATCTTCCCAAACAAGTGCGCCATCGGCACCGATCCTAACCAAGAAGAAGTCATAACCTCCGGAAGATCCAATCGACGTGGAGCCACAAAGCATAAATCCATCCATGAACTCTCCTCCGGCAACACCTGATTCCACCCCTAGACCGCCAAATGTTTTGGACCAGATAGGTAGCCCAAGTTCATCAATGCGGATCACGTAAATATCGGAAGCTCCCATGCCAAAGCTACCTGTAGTACCAGTAATGAGATAGCCGGGAACACTTGTCTCGATGACGTTATGCGCATCGTCTGAAGCATATCCACCGTAAGTTCGCCTCCATTCAACCTGAGCGTGCAATGGCCCAATACATAATATGAGGATCGGAACAAGAACAATATTTTGGCAGGCTTGCATAGGGGGTGAAATTAACCATCCATTGTCTCAATCGGTCGCTTAAGGCATGAATGATCAACATGCCCAAATCAACCGTGTGGGTCCTATTGTTTTCATTAGCACCGTCATATTATTATTTAGCGCTTTCAAAGTCAGCTACCTAGGCCTACCCTATTACTGGGATGAAGCTTGGTCCTATGCGCCTGCAGTGAGAGCTATGCATGATGCGGGCCCCTCTCTGCTTCCCGGAAGCATTGACCCCACATTAAGTCGAGGTCATCCTCTGTTCTTCTACTTCAGTGTAAGTAGTTGGATGTATCTGGTAGGTGACAACCGAATGGTACAACATGCATTCATATTGCTGATCTCAATCGGTGTACTTGTTACAGTATTTCTATTAGGATACGTGACAGACTCACCATGGATAGGCGCTGGCGCTTCCGCTCTCACGGCCTGCTGTGAACCTTTTTTAGCTCAAAGTGGAATTCTTTTACCCGAAGTATTGCTCACGTTTGGGATTCTACTAACCATACTTTTCTTCATTAAAAAGAATAGCATTGGTTATTTGATTTCAGCCTCGGTGACGCTTCTTATTAAAGAATCAGCACTAGTTCTTATTTTAACATTACTTGTCATCCAATGCATTGATATGTTAAAGACTAGAAATGACGGAATCAAACAACTTTTTTTTATTACTACACCACTATTGATTCCCGTTAGTTTTTTTATTCTCCAATACTTGCAATTTGGATGGGTCTTCTTTCCGGAGCATATTAGTTTGATGGAAATTGACATAAAAACGATAATATACAAGTTAAAAATCACTTTTTATGAGATATTCGAAAGGCAAGGTATGATTGTACTCACCTATATCTTTGCTTTTGGTACTGTCCTTTTTACTCGTCATGTATCTTGGTATTATAAACTAATCATGGCCTTATTGTACATTACTGCTATTAAGGTATTATTTGGCCGCTGGACACTACCACTCCTTCCAACTTTGGTCATTCCGGTTGGCTGCATGTTCGTTCTTCTTTTGACTCACATAAGGTGGTTGGACCGAAAGAAAGCGGAACGCAGTCAATTTCATATGATCTCATTCGGATTTATCCTTGCGTATTTATTATTCACTGCATTGAATTTTTATACGAATCGATACTTGATTCCGATCTATCCTTTGTTTATTCTACTTGTCTTATCTGCGATCCATGGCATTGTGCCCAAGTACAAAGATCTGATTACAACCTCCTTGGTATTCATTTTCGGAGTCATACTGCTCACCCAAATCGACGCAGAGGGAGATGTGGGTGATGCGCGTTTGAGCTATCGGGATGATGTGTTACTTCATTCTGAGATGATAAGATATTTTGAAGATAGAAACTGGTACAATGAAGTATTCGTAGCGCCATTTACTGTAATATATTACATGTCAGACCCATTCAGCGGATATTTGAGTGGATCAAGAACTTTTCCTCACGCCCAAGGAATATTAAACGAACATACACGATTTGTGATCAAAACCCATTCATCCGATAGTCTTCATAGTAGCTACACTAATGGTTTCCAGCTTCTCAAACGATTTGAACAAGGAAATGCCTGGTCCGAAGTTTACGAGCGGAAATAGAGGTTAGCTCCTTCTACCTTTGCTTCCCATGTCCCCCGCAGCAGTTCGCAATTTCGTCATTTTCCTTGTTCTGCTGATCCTGATCGACCTGTATGCCTACAAAGGTGTAAACACTGCGCTGGCGAATCACTCGATCACACTGCGCCGTATCGTTCGCTTTTTGTACTGGACCATATCAATCGGCATCATTGGCTTGATGGTCTATACGGTCATCGACATGCAAGGTACGCGCGAGAGGCGCGATCACAGCTACGTTTTCTCGCTCGTCGCGCTCTTTCTTCTCTTCTTTCTCCCAAAGCTGGTGATGGTGGTCTTCCATGCGCTCGATGACCTTTTGCATGCAGGACGTTGGTTGTATGCCAAGTTGATGCCTGGCACGCCTGAAAGTGAAGGCGTTTTTCTCAGCCGGGCGAATTTCCTCAGCCAGTTGGGATTGATCGTAGCCGCGGTACCTTTTACTGGAGTGTTGTACGGTGTTACCAAAGGCAGGAGCAATTTCAACGTCGCACGGGTACCGATCCGGTCAAGCCGATTGCCAGATGCCTTCAACGGATTGCGGATCGTGCAGATAAGCGACATCCACCTGGGGAGTTATGGGGGTGACACAGCCATCGTGCGGCAGGGGATCGATCTGATCAATGCGGAGAAACCCGATCTGATCCTTTTCACTGGTGATCTGGTGAATGATTATGCGGATGAGACCGCCCCCTTCATTGAAGTATTGAAGGGGTCGAAGGCGCGTCTTGGTAAATACTCCATCCTCGGTAACCATGATTATGGCGATTATCCGAAATGGGAGAGTGCTCAGGCGAAAGCCGAGAATCTGGCGAATGTGAAGAAGGCCCATGCCATGATGGGTTTCAAGCTACTGCTGGATGAACACGCGGTGATCGAGATGGACGGACAACGGATCGGCCTGCTGGGTGTGCAGAATTGGGGTGTTCGCTTCCAGCAATACGGCGATCTTGGAAAGACCATTCGCGGAACGGAGAACTTGCCCTTCCGGATCTTGCTGAGCCATGATCCCACCCATTGGGAGGCACAGGTCTGGGGTACCGGGATCGATCTCACATTGAGCGGCCACACCCATGGAGCCCAATTGGGTGTTCGTTTAGGTAATACCACCTATAGTCCGGCACAGTGGGTGTATAAGCAATGGGCTGGACTATATACCCAAGGAGACCAGCAATTGTACATCAATCGCGGATTTGGATTCATTGGTTTCCCTGGGCGTGTAGGAATGCCACCGGAGATCACTGTGCTGGAGTTGCAGAAGACCTGATGAACCGTGTTCATTTATGTCGCTGCATCAATATGACACCATTGTTCTTTTCGATGATCTTCCATAATGGATCATTGAACAAAGCTTCCACCTGGACCTGGTAGTGCAGTTGATCAAGCGGATATGGGCTTTCTTGAGGCAGGAGTACGATATACTCTGCATCCCTGATGATCGGGAATTGATAGAGGTGTTCGCGTAAGGCCAATTGAGGAACAGCCGGCGATTGTGCACTCACAGCTGCATCTACCGGGATTTGTTCCAATACTTCCCGAACAGCAGCAATGTCATATGTCCTTTCATAATGCTGTGCCTGGTAGATCCTGATGCGTGAACGATCATGATAAGCAACCGTTCTATCCATGAAATGGATAGTGCAGATCAGTGAGAGTAGCACTGAACCGATCAATGCAGGTCGCAATATTCGTTCAACTGAAATTTTGACCAGGGCCAATGGAACGGCAATGGCCAGCAAGGGAGCGAATTCGACACCGTATTGCGCGATCACCGACCATTTTCCAGGATCATCGTGCAGCATCTTCTGGGCCAGCAACGGAAGTGCCGTCAAGCCCCAGATCGGTCTGAGGAAGAAAGCCCATCCACCTGCGAGTACCATCATCCACCAGAATTCCAGCTTGATCGCCGTTCCGTTCTGTACTCCTTTATGGTCAACAAAAAGTGCCCGAAGGATCTCCCAGGGTCTTTTCATGATCGTTGTTGGTACATCGATTATGCTTTGTCCGAGAATGGTATAATCGAAATGAGCATAAGTTTCATCGATCGAAAGTGAAGGCATTAGAATACCGATCACGAGGACGGACCATGTGATCGCCAAAACACCAAGTCCGGCTGCTGTCGTTTTCATGCCAGAAGGCAATTGCTCTTCAAGACATAAAATCAATGCCATCGGTCCCAGCCAAAAACCCATGTTCTCCTTGGACATTAGCATGAATAGGAAGAGAAAGATGCTTTGGCCTTTTTTGCCTTGGAAAAGCGCCAGCAGGAACCAGGGGAGCACCATGGTGGCGACCACATTGGAATGATAGTCGAAGGCCATGGCGGCGAAGATCCCGAAATAGAGAAGGAACAAGGTCATTCCCACTAACGCGATCCTACGAGGCATGTGGAGATGCTGGAGAAATTTTCTGATACCCCAGGCACCCAGAAGGACCGCGATCCATTGAACGATCAATAGTGTCCAAGTGCCGAAGAGAAATACAAGTGGAGAGAACAACGGTAGATACAGATCGAAATGATCGGCGAGGATCGGCTGTTGTTGTTCGAGGAACAATGAACTGTCATGGATCTTTCCATGTGCATAATGCCATAGCGCGTGGGTATATAGGCCCAGATCCAGCGCATAAGTGCGAAAGAGCGCATGATTAGGAAATGAGACCAGACCGAGGATCAGCCCGAAAAAGGCCAACGTGAAATGTTCGATCCGTACATAGCGGCTCATGAGCGGACGAACATAAGAGAACAGAATTGGATCACATCGGGAACACCCCCCCGGCTTCAGCTACCGCCCGATCCAGCAGTTTCAGATCCAGACCGGTCCATACTCCACGTTGCTCCAGGTCCCGAACGAATAGTTCCGTCTGAAGATTTCCCACGAGTTCATCTTCGGCCATCGGACAACCGCCATAGCCTTTGATCGCACCATCGAAACGGCGGCATCCTGCATCCCATGCGGCCTGCGTCTTCTCTTTCCAATTGGTGGGCGAGGTGTGCAGGTGCGCACCGAATTCGATCTGCGGCAACGCAGGGATCAAAGCGTTGAACATGTTCGCGATATCCTCGGGCTTTGCCACGCCAACCGTATCGCTCAATGCGATCACTTTAACATCAAGCTCTTCGACCAGCCGTTTCACCCAATGCAACGCCACCTCTGCATTCCACGGATCGCCATACGGATTCCCGAAAGCCATGCTGATGTACACCACCAGTTCCTTCCCGGCACTTTTGGCGATCTGCGCGATCTGCTGCGTGCGGCCCCACGATCCTTCGATCGAAGTGTTGGTGTTGCGTTGCTGGAAGGTCTCGCTGATACTGAAGGGATAGCCCAGATAACTCACGCCTTGCTGCCCTGCCGCCTGCTCCGCGCCGCGTTCGTTGGCGACGATCATCAGCAATTTGCTGCGCGATCCGCTGCGATCGATGCGTGACAACACTTCCGCGGTATCGGCCATCTGGGGGATCGCTTTCGGGCTCACGAAGCTGCCGATGTCGATCGTATCGAAACCCACCTGCAACAAGGTGTTCAGGTACTTCACTTTCACATCGGTGGGAATGAACTGCCGGATGCCCTGCATGGCATCGCGCGGACATTCGATCAGCTTCACTTGCGGGCTTTCCATTTCACGTAAGCTCTGTTGATCTGCTTGATCAGGGACGGCCCCTCATAGATCAAGCCGGTATACACTTGCACCAGGTCGGCCCCGGCCTCGAGTTTTTCGATCGCACATTCGGCACTGTCGATGCCACCGACACCGATGATGGCGATCGGTCCCGGCAAGCGGTCACGAAGGAAGCGTATCACCTCTGTGCTACGCTTGCGCAATGGCCGACCGCTCAAACCTCCTGCACCGATCGCATCCAGCTTCGGTGCCGGTGTCTTCAGCGATCCGCGTGAGATGGTGGTGTTGGTCGCGATCACGCCGGCGATGCTGCTTTCCTTCACCACCGCGCACACATCTTCAAGCTGTTCATTGGTAAGGTCCGGCGCGATCTTCAGAAGGATCGGCCGCGGCGAGGACCGGCCATCGGTGCGGGCATTTCCTGCAACTGATGGATGAAGCTTGTAGGTGCCGGCCGAGATCTCTTCACCGATGCTTTTCAGTTTCGTGAGAATTTCCAGCAACGGGCCTTTGTCCTGCAACGCACGCAGGCCGGGTGTGTTCGGGCTGCTCACGTTCACAACGAAATAATCCACCACGGGATGGAGCATTTCAAAACACTGGACGTAATCGTTGATCGCGCGCTCGTTCGGGGTGAATTTGTTCTTGCCGATGTTGCCGCCGACCAGAATGCCTTTCTTTCGTTTGCGCAGGCGCTCCACCGCAGCTTTCACCCCGCCGTTGTTGAAACCCATGCGGTTGATGAGCGCATGATCCTTCGGCAGGCGGAACAATCGTGGTTTGTCATTCCCAGGCTGGGCCAGCGGAGTGAGGGTTCCGATCTCAATGAAACCGAAACCCAGGCGCCAGAGTTCGTTCACATGTGAAGCATCCTTGTCCAGTCCTGCGGCGAGTCCAACGGGCGATCGGAACTTCAGGCCCATCACTTCGATGGCGGCGGCCGGAGCGGGTTTGCGCGCACCTGCCACGTAAAGTGCTCCGGGGAAACGCGCAGCGCTGCCGAGGAATTCGAACGTGAGGTCATGCGCGCGCTCCGGATCGAGGGAGAAGAGAAGGGGACGGAGCAGTGGGTACATTCAACGTGCAAAGTTACCGTGGCTTATGATGTATGGATCGGGAACAGGAAGAGCGGCCGAGGCCGCTCTTCCAAGAACTCTATGGCCGATCGATCACTTCACGATGGTGAAACGCGATGCCGGAGCGAGCGCCTTTCCATCACGCGCTGCCTGGAACAGGTAACTGCCCGGAGCCAGAGCGCCCAGATCCAATTGAAGGATCCCGTTCAAAGGCATCCAGCCGCTGGTGATCTCCCTGCCGATCGGATCGAAGACACTGTAGATCGCACCTTCGCCGATCAGTGGATCCATCGTAACGTTCAATTGCCCTTCCGCTGGATTCGGGAACAGTTGCCAGGGGCGATCTGAAAGTTCGCCGATACCGGTGATCAGGTAAGGCTCCGAGATAACGTTGCATGTGGATCCGTAGTTCACGAACACGGTGTAGGCGCCGGCATCATCGGCGGTGATGCACTCGGTGTTCTCCGATCCAAGCACCGCCCCGTTCAGGTACCAGATGTACGAGTTGCCCAACGGGAATGCGCAAAGTTCATCGCCGTTCGCTACGATCTCCGGCTGCTGTGCCTGGGTGAATTGAACATCCACTGCGACACCGAGAGGCGTGAGTGAATTCGGGCACACTTCCGGTGCAGCGCTCGCGCTGTAGACACCGGTTTCGGTGATCACCAGTGTGGAGGAATTCTCACCCGGGATCACGGCTCCATTGTTCGTCCAGGTGATGTTGGTGGTGTACGGCTGGCCAAGTTCAAGGGTGAGCGTGTCGCCTTCGCAGAAGGTGAGTTCGCCCATCGGCCCGGTGCCGATCGGCTCATCGCCACCATGTATCACGAACGGTGGCAGGAATACCCAACCGTCGATCAACACTGGCGGGCTCATCTCCGTGCATCCATCCAGGGTCACCTCCACGGAATATTCCACGCCCGAGTTGAAGTTGTCCACGATGATGGTGGAGTCCTCGGAGAACGGTTCATTCCCTTGATACCATTGATATGCATCGAATTCGCCAACGCTCAGTTCAATACTTTCGCCCGGGCAAAGGATCGCCGGGCCAGGTGAGATCACCGGATCGAAGTCGCACTGCCCGAAGGCAGCCATGGAAAGTGGGAGCGAGGCAAGGAGTACTTTTCTTCTCATGATGTGCTGTTCTGTACCTATGACGTTGTGGGCACAAAAAAAGTAACAGGCGGGCCTCGCTCATCACCTGTTTGTGACGAACGGTCGGCTTCGGTCCGGGAACGCTTCTTCAGCTCCGCTTCCCGGTGGCCATGATCACCACTCCGGCCAGTGCCAGAATGCCACCGATCAGGAAATAGCCGGAGAAGGCACTGTCACTTTTCCCGACCTGGATCTCGGTGTTGCCGATCCCGATCTCCGCCTGTGATTCATCCTTGCGGACGAATCCATAGATCAACAGGCCGATGCCCACCACGAGCAGAATGGTCCCAAGTGTATTCTTCATTTGAACGGTTATATGTTGCGATGGATGTTGCACCCGAAGATAGGCCGATCCGTATGCGGTTCGCAACAGGTGGGATCAAAGCCGGCCGAGCTGCTGGCAGCGCACAGTGGCACCATCGAGAAGAAGATGCACCAGGTATGTGCCCGATCGGATCCGCGATCCGCCCGCATCGCGGCCGTTCCATTGCGTGGTGTAGCGGCCTTGCTGCTTCTGCTCATCGATCAACGTAACGATCTGCGCACCTTTCATATCGGTGATCACGAGCTGGACACGGCCTTTGCGGAACACGTTGAAATGGATGCTGGTGAGCTCTGCGGAAGGATTCGGATAAGGCGGCAGCAGATCGCCTTCTTCACCATACCGGTTCGGCTTGATGCCCACGTGTCCATCCAGCACGATGTCGAACACACCTTCAAGTTCACCGCCCACATCGTTCAATGGAATGATCCGCATGGCCGCATCGGCCTGTGAAGCCCATGGATCGGCCGGTATGTATGGATCGCCTTCGAAGTAGAGTTGTGTGATCAGCGTGGGGAACCCTTCGCGCGTAACGCGGTAATGGATGTGTTTCGGCCTGTATTGCGAACCATTGAGGTAAGCGCCCGGCATGATGGTCTCAAACGCATAATGGCCGTTCGCATCACTATGCAACGTACCCCTCAGGTTGAAGGCATCGCTCGTATCGTAGATCGCGGCATCGTTGGCCTGCCACACTTCGATCATGGCATCGGGCACAGGCGTCATGCAATCGTTGCTCAGGATCGAACCGGAGATATGCAGCCTTGTACCGGGCTCGCTCTCGCTTGCGATCTGGGCTGTCACCGGCGATCCGGCGAGGTAATATGGCCCGAGTATGTCGTCGCTGGTGGCGAGGCAATCACCACCGGCATCGGGGGCTGGCAGTAACAGATCGGGTAGCAGCAACGATCCGAGGCCGAACATCGATCCCGCCTTCAGGAACCGCCTCCGGTCGAGTTGTGATGGGGTAATGGGTCTTTTCTTCTCCTGTGGCATTGGTGCGATCTTGTGCGATCAAAGGTGGTGTGTGCCGATCGCTGCGGCAATGGACGGAACCGGTCAACTCCGGTACTTTTCACGGATGCTGTTGCGGTATTCGAGCGGCGTGCTTCCTGTGGCCTTGCGGAACATGCGTGTGAAATACGCCGGATCTTCCATGCGGAGGGCGAAGCTCACTTCCTTCACGGTGAGCGAGGAGTGGAGCAACAAACGTTTCGCTTCGAGAAGGATCCGATCGTGCAGGATCCCGCTCGCACTTTTCCCGGTACGCTTCTTCACCAATTCGTTCAAGTGGCCGGGGCTGATCGAAAGGGCCGAGGCGTATGACGCGATCTTCTTGTTCTCCAGGAAATCCCGATCCACCATTTCCATGAACCGGTCCACTTGTCCGCTTTTTCGATCAGCATCCGCAGTTGCCGTCTCCTTGTTCCACCTGATGGATCGGAGCAACAGGATGCCGAGATAGTGTTCTCTTATCCGCGCAGCCACTTCGGGATCCGGGTCCGGTCCATCTTCGATCCGGTGGAAAAGATCCATGGCCTGAACGATCTCCTGGTCCGTCAAACGGGAACTGCGGGGTGCCACGTTCCCGCGCAGCAGCGGCCTGATCAGGGGATCGGTGGGATCCAGCCATTGGAGATCATCCCTGAACATGATCACGGCGCCTTCCGATCCGGACGATCGTTCCAATTGATGGACCTGCCCCGGACCGACAAGATGCATGCACGGCGCCTTGAAGCTGAACACCTCCAGATCGATCATATGCATGCCTTCACCCTTGGTGAACAGGAAGATCTCGTGGTAGGAATGCCTGTGAACGCTGTTACGCACTGCGCCCTTCAACGGCACGATCCGCTCCGTCCATACCGATGCGTGTTGATCGGGGGCGGGCATGTGAAGCGGAATGCTCGGACGTTCCTTCATTGATGAACGACGATCAAAGGCGATCAAAAGTGCATTTCAGGGCTGAACAGTTCAAGTTAGTGTATTTAAGACCCACTTATCCGAATGATTTTTTTTTATGAGGTATTTCAGATCCCTGAGTTGCGCCGATCGGTCTGAAGCCCTTTGCTGAACTTGAAAAAGCATCGATCCATCTTGGAGGACAATTCGATCGTATCGAAACTGAAATCGATAAATATTTCCGTGAGAAAGGAACATATTCCAATTGTCCTCGTTTCACCCGGCCATGAACGTGAAAAGCATATGCCGTTGGTTGCCTGTATGTTCACTGATCACACTTTCCATCTGTACGAAGAACGCACAGGCCGTGAATTGCAATTCAAGCGGAAGCGGGAACTGGTCCACCTCCGGAACATGGAGCTGCGGCACCATTCCCGGTAATGGTGATGTGATCGAGATCGGTGCGAACACGACGGTGACGATCAGTAGCAACATCAGCTACACCGGTGCGCCGATGCATGTGAAGGTATATGGCGTGTGGCGTTTCAATGGCGGCGGTGCCAAGATCAGCATGCCGTGCGGATCATCCGTGTTGATCGGCTTCGGTGGCCAGGTGATCGGCAACAGTTCCGGCAACAGCCAGACGATCAAGATAT
>JAEZDL010000266.1 GCA_023418095.1 Bacteroidota bacterium | reverse complement strand
GTGTGCCTCTTGCCCCGCACGAATACGGCATTCCCATGGCCGGTTTTGTGCTTGAGCAGGGGCGGGTGAAGAACGGGCAGACCTTCGGCAACATGCTCACCGCGCACGGCATCGCCATGGGGATCGTGCAACAGTTGGTTGAACTCGCCGGGCCGCATTTCGATGTGCGCCGCATGCGCAGCGGAAATCCGTTCGCATTCATCTTTTCCGAAGGGGATCGATCTGCGCCACGCTATTTCATCTACGAATCGAATCCGGTAGAGTACGTAGTGTTCTCCTTGAAGGAGGACAGCCTTGATGTGACGGTTGGCAAGCGGCCTGTGCATACCACCGAGCATACGCTCGCCTGCCGCGTCACAGGGGCGTTGTACAACGATCTGGCCAGCGCCGGGGCCGATCCGATCCTCGCCGTCCTGTTATCGGAAGTCTTCGCCTGGACCGTCGATTTCTACCGGATCCAAAAAGATGATGTGTTCTCTGTGACCTACCGGGAGAACACGGTTGATGGGCAACGATTCGGGATGCCGCAGATCCTCGCAGCGCGTTATACGAGCGGTGGCGCAGTAACCCAGGCGTTCGCTTTCGAGCAGGAGGATGGCACACAGTATTTCGATGATGCCGGCAACAGTCTTCGCAAAGCGTTCCTGCAGGCGCCGTTGAAATTCAGCCGTGTTTCTTCAGGGTTCAGCAAACGCAGGCTACATCCTGTGCAAAAGGTGATGAAGGCACACCTCGGCACGGACTACGCGGCGCCGTACGGCACACCGATCCTCGCGGTGGGCGATGGGGTAGTGATGGAAGCCGCACATGGCCGCGGCAACGGCAAATTCGTGAAGATCAAGCACAACGGAACATACAGCACACAGTACCTGCACATGCGCAAGATCCTGGTGAAAAAAGGGCAGCGCGTAAGCCAGGGCGATGTGATCGGTGAAGTGGGCAGCACCGGCCTGGCCACCGGTCCGCACGTATGCTTCAGGTTCTGGAAGAATGGCGTACAGGTGGATCATCGCAAGGAGGTTTTCCCAAGTTCCGGACCTGTGGCCGAAGCATTACGACCGAAATTCGAGAAGATCCGCGATGAGATGATCGAAAAGCTTGATCAAGCGGAATTGGAAGCCGCTCACGGCCGGCTCGCCACCTTCTGATCCGATCCGATCCGCTTGATCTCTTCAAAAGTGTAGGTTCCGCCAACAGGCAGATCCGTTGCATTGATCAGGGCTTTCGCGAGCAGATCGTGAGGCATCGGTTTATAACGTTGCAAACCCCCGATCATGAGCGGTGAGATCAGCGACATCGCAGCGATACCGATCCGTTCACCGACCCGTTCCTCCTGCCGTGGTCCGGTAAGGATCGAAGGATGGAAAATGTGGACCACCGGCAGGCCGATCGCTTTCAGGTCGCGCTCCATTTCACCCTTCACCCTGTTGTAGAAGATCTTCGATCCAGCATCGGCACCGATCGCGCTCACCACACAAAAGGTGCGCACGCCATTTGCCTTCGCCCACTTCGCGATGCCGATCACCAGATCATGATCCACTTTCTTGAACGCCTTCTGGCTTCCCGCTTTTTTGATCGTGGTCCCCAGACAGCAGATCACTGCATCGACGCGTTCATTTTTAAGGGCAGATAACAGCTCATCATCTTTTGCGATCCATTGTTCCAAACCGATTGCCTTGTCCAGGTGACGGCGCGCCAATGCGATCGGCAACACATCCTTCCGCTGCAATAGCAGATCGATCACGGTGTTCCCGATCAAGCCTGTTGAGCCGGCGACAAGGATCTTCTTCATTGCAGCAATCTACGACCCGGCCGATCGGTTCCGTTCTCTCTGGTGAACCCTTCGTATCCGATCGCCGTAATTTCACCGTTCGCATGAAAATATCCTGCCTTGCCCCGCCACTGTTCCTCTCCATTCTTCTATTCACCGGTTGTAAGAAGGAGGAAAGCGATCCACCCATTATACCGGCGCCGGCACCCACCGATCAGTTCACGCCTTCACTTACCGGAACGCAGGGCGTGCAAATGCAGGTTGATGGCGATGTGATCACCATGGTGCATGGTGGCTCCCGGATCCCGTTCTATTTCGCCGATGGAGTGATCGATCCGCCGCAGTCCTACAAATTCTACGCGGCAGGCATTTTCGATGGATCGGTGAACACCAATGTTTTCGAACTCAAGGTCGGAACGCTCAACTATGCCGACGATTTTTTCGATCCAGCGCTGTTCCAGCAATTCTTCACCGTGGGGCCACGCACGTTCGGGAGCACCACCGCAGTTAACCTCTCCAGGGTCGCGATCGAATACACTGACGATTCCGGGGTGCTTTGGTCCACGCAGCAAGGCAGCGCGATGCAGAACGGATCGGTCTTCACGTTCACCGAAGTCGCCACCGATCAGGATGATCAAGGGGTTTGGGCAAAGGTGATCGCCAATTTCAACTGCACGGTCTACAACTCCAGTGGCGCATCGCGCACCATCACCAACGGTGAGTTGATGCTCGAGTTCCGCGATTACTGAGATCTTTTGGGCGAATGCCGCGCCAAGAGCGCGCGTCACCGGGCTATCCATTCCAAGTCCTCCCTGCGGTCCGGGCTTTCCATTACTATCCCTTTCGCACTTCCGGGATCCATCGATCGGTCCGGCGTTTTCATCTTGGCCATACAACTTTATATCGTTCGTGCGTATCCCGATGGATCGATCCACGTAAAGGCTCAAAAATCCTTCGATCATGAACTTCATGCGCACCCTCGAACCAAAGTTCAGTACGTTGATCCAGGCGGCAGTGATCGCATTCCTCCTGGTCGCGATCAGTTTCATTTACGAGAACGAGGACAAGGCTTCCGCGAAAAGGCATTCGATAGCGATCGCCGGTAATTGATCGCACCAACTGCGTGGATATCCATTCCACGCTGTTGATCATAATTCATTCTTGCGATGCCACGGGGTCGATCCGGTCGCTATCATTGTGGCTATGATCACGCCCATACGCACAAACGCATTTCTGCCGCTCCTGGTGGTGGCGGCCTTCACGTTCTACGGCTGTCAAAAAGGTACGGTCAACCCCGGCGGTGGCGGTGGCGGCGATCTCATGATCGAATACTCTTGGAATGGAACAACGCATTCATTGGACGATCCCAACGGCCACTTTACATTGTCAACGGGTTCGTCTCCTTGGAATTTCTTCTCAGGGTTTATGTGGGATGAAGGTGCTTTTCAGGTCGGGTTCGGATCGATAGAAGATGAAGTTGTCACCGCCGCGGAATTCACAGCTCTCTTCTCTCCTGGGAACGTCAATTACCAACAGGATCTTCCAATAGATATGGGAGTATCCATCGTGTATGAAAATTCGCAAGAGAACTTTTGGACCAGCTTCTGTGGTGCGCAAACAGGTTCAACCTTTGTGATCACAAGCATGGAATCCATTTCTGGTCCGGTACAGCAGGTGAAAGTATCAGGAACATTCAATGCTACCCTCTATGATTGCTCAGGTGTTCAGGTGCCAATGACGATCACCAACGGCACCTTTACATTGATCTTCGAGAACAGCTAGCAGATCGCTTCATTCCACCACCTCAGGCACTTCCACCCAGTCGCCGTGCAGCTTGATCAACGCGATCAATTCGTCCACGGCCTGTGCTGAAGGCACGTTCCGCTTCACCACTTCCTTTTCCTTGTAAAGGGTGATCACGCCCTGACCGGTGCCTACGTAACCGTAATCGGCATCGGCCATTTCGCCTGGGCCGTTCACGATGCAGCCCATGATCCCGATCTTCACTCCTTTCAGGTGGCTGGTGCGCGCGCGGATCTTGGCGGTGGTCTCCTGCAGATCGAAAAGCGTGCGGCCACAGCTCGGGCAGCTGATGTATTCGGTCTTGCTGATCCGCGTACGCGTGGCTTGAAGGATGCCGAATGCAGTGCGGCAGACCAACTCATCACGATTTGTCAGGCTGAGCTTGTCGAAGCCTTCGTCCGCTATGAAAACACCATCGCCCCAGCCATCCAGCAACAACGGACCAATATCGGTGCTGCTGTGAAGCACAAGCTCTTCGTTGGTGATGCCGCCGTAGGCGCGGCCAATGATCACCGGAACATCACAACCACTGTTCATCAACTCGAAGAACAGGCGCCGCTGTTCCGCCATTCCGTGCGCATTGTAGGTGTCGATCAACAACACACCTGTTCGATCGGACTTCAATTTTTCGATCAAAGTATCACCATCATTCCCGATCAGATCAGGCAGTGTGGCGTAGATGATATTCAACTGTGGATGCAGCTCCGATCCGCCGAGGTATTCCTTCGGTTGAAGGAAGGGATAATGCCGTTGCTTCTCACGATCACGCAGCCACGCGGCATGTTCCTGCACCACGCCGAGCGTCCCCGGGATCTCAAGATCGATCGAATTCTTGCCGATGAAGATGTAGTCGCAGGCCTGGTCCTTCAGGTTCCATTTATCCAGTGGAACGCTGTAGCGATAGCCCCAAGGGAACAACGTGGCCGGTGTGATCTTTTCGCGTGAACTGAGATCGGCCATTACCACGGGCACATGCCGCGCGCCGATGTTGAGCACCTCGCGTGTGTGACGGCGTTGGTGCGTGAAGGGACTCCATTCTGAACCCTCATCCCCCGGCCCCTTCTCCCAAGGAGAAGGGGAGAGATCAGGAATTTCTTCGTGCTTCGATCGATCCCTGTAGCGCGCCACCAATGCTTTCGCGACCGGGATCTCGGCTTCAGGCTCTTCCGTAAGACTCACGCGCACGGTATCGCCCATTCCATCTTCGAGCAGCGCACCGATCCCGATCGCGCTTTTCACCCGGCCATCCTCGCCGTCGCCAGCCTCAGTGACGCCGAGGTGCAGCGGATAGTCCCAGCCTTCCTCCATCATGCGGTGCACGAGCAGCCGGTAGGCCTGCACCATCACCTGCGGATTGCTGGCCTTCATGCTCAGCACGATCTCGTGGTAGTTCTCGTCGCGGCAGATGCGCAGGAATTCGAACGCGCTTTCCACCATGCCGAGCGGCGTATCGCCGTAGCGGTTCAGGATGCGATCGCTGAGGCTGCCGTGGTTGGTGCCGATACGCATGGC
>JAEZDL010000248.1 GCA_023418095.1 Bacteroidota bacterium | reverse complement strand
TCCATGGAACACCGATCGCCCATGTACATTCGCTGCGATGTCCCGAATACTCATATTCCGTCTGGGTGGGCCATTGCTGGCCGGGATCGTTTTCCTGCTGTTGCGGCATCACGGGGTGGGGCCTGCGATCATGGCCGGTATCGTCGCTTGGATGGCGATCTGGTGGATCAGCGAAGCGGTGCCCCTTCCCGTAACGTCGATCCTTCCACTGGTGCTTTTTCCGCTCACCGGGATCGGGTCGGTGGCCGATACGGCGAATAATTACGCACGCGAGATCATCTTCCTTTTTCTCGGCGGTTTCATCATCGCGCTCGGGATCGAGAAGAGCGGTGCCCACCGGCGCATCGCGCTGAAGATCGTTTCATGGATCGGCGGTTCACCTTCGCGCATCGTACTGGGAATGGTGGTGGCGTGCGCGGTGCTCAGCATGTGGATCAACAGCACGGCTGCCGCTTTGGTCATGTTGCCGATCGCCTTGAGCCTGCTCGATGATGAACAGGCGCCCGCGGAAGTGCGGAAGCGGATGACCATCCCGCTTTTGTTGGCGGTGGCTTACGGCGCCACGATCGGCGGCATGGCCACACCGGTGGGAACGCCGCCCAACCTGATCCTTCTGGAATTCCTTCGTGCACTGCCACAGGCGTCAACGATCGGATTTGCGGAATGGATGACCTTCGGCGTACCGATCGCGGCGATCTACATGGCGATCGCCTGGTTTCTGCTAACGCGCGTGGTGTTCAACGTAGGCACAGCATCGCTCGGCGATCAGGAGAACGTAAGGCAACGTGCGATCGCGCTCGGTGCGCCACGTAAGGAGGAGATCCGTGCGTTGATCATCTTCGGTCTGGTGGCATTGGCTTGGATCACCGGCGATGACCTGAAGATCAATGAAGCGACCACGATCCGTGGCTGGCGATCGCTCACGGGGATAACTGCGCTGACGGATGCCGCCATTGCTGTTGCCGGCGCGATCGTGCTTTTCATCATACCGTCAGGTTCCAGGGAGCCCGATCGAAGTTGTTTGATGAGCTGGGGTTTTGCGGAGGGCCGTGTTCCCTGGGGCGTGCTGCTTCTTCTCGGTGGCGGCTTCGCATTGGCATACGGTGTTGACAAAAGCGGCCTGTCGGAGATCATCGGTGAGAGCATGGCCGGGCTGCGATCGTTGCCTCCGGTGATCCTGATCGGTGCCGTGGTGCTCATTGTTTCGGCGATGAGCGAGCTCGGCAGCAATTCGGCCACGGCCAGCCTCATCATTCCACTGGTGGCGAGCATGGCGGCCAAGTGGGGCATGGATCCACATTCCCTGCTCATTCCCGCCGTGCTGGCCGCGAGCATCGGTTTCATGTTGCCGGTGGCCTCGCCCATGCAAACGATCGTTTTCGGCAGCGGCCGCATCCCGATCCGCCAGATGGTGCGCTGCGGCATCTGGATGGATCTGGCCGGCGTGATCCTGCTGGCGATCGCCTTCGGGGTATTGGACCGCATATAAAAAAGAAGAACGGCACCCAATGGGTGCCGTTCCTGTGCAGCCTGCCTTTCACCACCGGTGCAGGCCGCAATGGTCAAGCAAGCTTACTTATCGTCCGTGTGGGCATTGTTGTCCTTGTCGTTGATATCAACTGCACCATCCACCTTCACTGCGTTGGTGTTGTCGTTATTGTCATTCAGGTCAACATTGTCACCACGGCGACGCTTCAGTTCTTCCTTATCATAGTACATGTTGGCGTCATCCAGCGTGCGGCGGCTGTCGGTCTGCACCTGGGTCCAGGTGTTCATGTCCGCGTTCTCTACCTTCTGGATCTGCTCCTCAACTACCTGGCGTTGCTGGGTAAGCTCAGTGCGCAAACGCTCATGGCGGGTGCGATCTTCAGCATCGAGATCCTTGTCGGCCAATTTCTTTTCGGAATCGGAGAGATCATCGTTGATGTCCGAACGAAGGTCGCGCAGATCCTGAAGAATGTCCTGGCGGTCCTTTTCGAACGACTCACGATCCTCGAGGTCCACGTCACGCATGTCCTCCTGGATATTCTCCTGCTTGTCCTGCATACGATCCTGCTTGTCCTCAGGCTCGCTTGCGCAGGCTGTGAATAGAAGGCTCACGCCGAAAGCGCTTGCCAGCATCAAGGTTTTGGAAGGGGTGTTCATTTTCGATTTGATTTTGTTCTTCCGTCGCCCCTTTCCAAACGCGTTCCGCTGTGCCGATCGGGTGGGTCGGAATGAAGGTCCGATCACGCCAAGTCAATGAATATGGCCCATTTCGGAGGTCTTGGAGGCGCACAGGCATGGGGGTGCTATCGTGAAACAAATTCTACATGATCGAGCGGCCGCATTACCCGATCTTCCCCATGGAAGCTCCCGGAGATCGCAATGGGATCCGTGATGGCGGGCGATACGGTGCGGCGGCATATCCATTGACCACCCGGACACCACCTTACCGATCATTCATTCCACCCATGAGAAGATCCTTATTCCTGGCCGCGATGGTGGCCACCCCTTTCCTTGTTCAGGCGCAAGTGATCGAATTGGAGCCCGTGGGCCCGCCTTTCGATGCTCCGACAGATCTGGCAAATGCAGGAGATCAGCGCATGTTCGTTGTTGAACGCGCAGGCACGATCAGGATCATCGATGGCAATGGAAGTGTGCTCCCAACACCTTTCCTGGACATTACGGATCGGGTGAATTCCACATCGGGTGAGCAGGGCCTTCTTGGTATGACGTTCCATCCGCAATATGCATCCAACGGCTATTTCTATGTGAATTACATCAATGGCTCGGGCAATGGTTCCACGCGCATCTCACGGTTCTCGGTAACCGGTGATCCCAACGTCGCCGATCCGAATTCCGAGCTGATCATCTATACGGTCGCACAACCGGCAACGAACCACAATGGGGGCGATCTGGCCTTCGGCCCGGATGGTCATCTCTGGTTCCCGTTGGGTGATGGCGGCACCGATCAGACTGCTCAGGACATGACCTCGCCTTTGGGCAAGGTGATCAGGATCGATGTGAACAGCGGATCACCATATTCCATCCCTTCGGATAATCCATACGCCAATGGCGATCCGTCGCTGGCCCTGCCGGAGATCTGGGCGAGCGGGCTGCGCAATCCGTTCCGTTTCAGTTTCGACGCGCTTACCGGTGATGTGTGGATCGCCGATGTTGGCCAGAGCACCTATGAAGAGATCAACCTCGTGGCAGCCGGTGACCACAGCGGTGCGAACTTCGGATGGCGTTGCTACGAAGGCCCCATGGTATACAATGGTTCCGGGTGCGCCGGATCGAGCGCATACGACTTCCCGATCCAGTCGCATCCGCAGACCGACGGTTGGTGTTCGGTGATCGGCGGGTTCGTTTACCGCGGATCGGCGATCCCGGATCTCTACGGCAAATACGTGTATTCCGATTTCTGCCACGGCCAGATCTTCACACTGGAAGGTTCCGGCACGAACTGGACAAGTGCATTGCTGCATCCCGGTGACGGGTTCGGACCTTCCACTTTCGGGCAGGATGCGAACGGTGAATTGTGGCTGGCGAATACGATCAACGGCCAGGTGTACCGCATTGAAGGAACCGCTCCGGCGGGATCGGTCCAGATCGATCTGAAAGTATTCCTTGAGGGGCCTTTCGACCAGAATGCCGGGCTCATGAGCGATGCGCTGCGGGCCGGTGGATTGGTGCCGCTGCAGGAACCATATACCGGGATCGGTGCCCCACAGGTGGCCGGCGGGGGCGGGGAATCCACCAGCGGTCCGGTGCTTTCCGTTACAGGTAGTTCGGCCGTGGTGGATTGGATCAGGGTGGAACTGCGATCCACGCAGGACCAGGGCGAAATACTTGCGACCCGGCAGGGATTGCTGCTGAGGAACGGTGAAGTTGTGATGGGCAACGGAACCTCGGAGATCACCTTCGATGTGGCGCCGGGATCGTATTTCGTCGCCGTGGGCCATCGCAATCACCTTCCGGCGATGACGGCGGTACCGATCGCTCTTTCCGCCTCGCCTGTTACGGTGGATCTGCGCGTTGCATCGACCGCGACCTACGGGACCGGTGCGCGCAAGACAATGGGCTCATGGACGGCTTTGTGGGCCGGGGATGTTTCCAGCGATGGCACGATCAAATATTCCGGAACGGATAATGATCGTGATCGGATCCTTACCACGATCGGAGGCGTCTCGCCCACGGCCACCGCGACCGGTTACACACGGTCGGACGTGAACATGGACGGCGTGGTTCGCTACACCGGAGCAGGCAACGATCGCGATCACATACTCGTGAATATAGGTGGTGTGGTGCCTACGCAGACCAAGGTGAAGCAGGTACCTTGATCAAGATCGTTCGGAGGAATGAAGAAGGCCGATCCATGGATCAACCTTCTTCATTCTCCACCCGGACCGGTCTCAGGCGTTCGATCCGTTGCAGGTCTTTCCTTGCGTGTATCCACCGGGCCTTCCGATCGCATGCCGGTGTGTTTCTCTTCCCGCGGTTCCGACGTCGGTTTTTCGCTGTCCTTTCTTTTCTTTTCCATGCCTTGGGATCTGCAACCTTCAGGCCGTCGGCTCAATTTTCCTCCTCCACTTCCTCCACGGCAGGCACGGTCTCTTCAAGTGCCGGCGGCGCATCGGGCTTGATCTTCTTCATGATCCGATCCACGAATCCCACTTTCTTGTCGAACCGGTGCACGATGTTGAACCGGATGTTCCCCACGTTCCACGCGAACATGTTCTGGGTCTGCAGAACATAATGGATGTGTTCGTGGTTCCAGGTGATGCCGATCTGGTCCCGCGCGCTGTTATAACCGATACCGCCGCGGAACTGCAGGTGCCAGCCCGGCCCCCAGGTGGTGCCCTTATGGTCCGGCACCCCTGCCTCCACAGGTTCAGTTTCGAGGTATTGCATGCTCAGGCCAACCCCGGCCGCGGCAGATCCCGTGATGAAGAAATGCTGGTTCAGTACCAGCGTGTATGCGTAACCGCCCATCGGTCCAAGGTCGATCAGATCACCACGATCGATGGCGGCCTTGTCAGTGAACTGGCCGGAAAGCATGGAAGGCACCAGCGACGAATCCGCGCGCAACCGGTAATAAGTACCATAACCGCCAAAGAGCCATGATCCCTGGCTTCGCCGCTGCCATGCATCCTGGTTGAAGGCCGCGCGATAGCTGTAGCGCTTGCTATTGAACACGCGCAGCGTGGTGATCCCGAAATTGAATTGCTCGATATCATCGCGGAAAGGCCTTTCCGTCTCTTGTCCGGGCCACCCGAGCTGTTCTTCCGTATGCGTCGGAATATGATATCCTTTGAAGAATTGAAGGAAAAGATTGGTCGCACGCTCGGGGCTGAAAATGTTCGCCTGCGCATCAAGATAGCGGCTGTGCCCGAACCGCTCCCGGCGCGCGGTGGTCAACCCCGGGATGCCCGTGCCGAGGTTCAGGGTGAATTTCCTGTAGCTCGCACCAACGCCGATATTGAATTGATTGGTCGGCCGGTAGATCAGATCGTTGTCATCATTCTTGTTCCCGATCCGAAGGGCGTTGTATTTGGTGCTGGTGAAAAGGCGCACGCCGAGCATCTCGGAATGATCCTTCACGTAAAGACTGTCGAGTTCCCCTTCCTTTTCATCCTGCGCGCGGGAGGCGAACCCGTGGATCAGCACAAATAGCACGAGTATGCACCTTGCCGATGCCATGGGGATCACACCAACCGGGATCAGGCGTCGTACCGCACCTCGTAACGGCTGGCATCCCCGTTCGGGATCACGCGCAGGTCTCCCGCATGCCTCAATCCATCGCGCTTATAGAGCTTGATGGTCCAGTGATCCTCGGCCTCTTCGCGCAACAGCGGATCGGCGAAGAGCGCATCACAAACAAGATCGTCCACATGTTCGATGTTCACCGGTTTTTCGACGTGAAGTACGATGCTGTCGTTGCGATCAAGGACGCGTACATCGCCCAGCATGCGAAGGTGCTGAACGAGTTGGGGCATATTGGTAGTGATCATGGACACCGCATTGAAAAGCACAGGCCGATGCAACGGAACCCGCGTGAATGCTGAAGAATTCAGTTATTCTCCATCTCTTGCGTGTAGCTCGCTTTCCCCAAGTCGTGTGGAGTTGATGGGGCCTGATCGGATCCTAGAAATAAAAGAGACCTGTTGCATCGGTGATGCAACAGGTCTCCAGTGCTACTGTTCGATCAGTTGGCGGTCTTCGCAGCGATCGAAAGGGTCGCGTGCGGCACGGCGCGCAGGCGTTCCTTCGCGATCGGTTTTCCCGTGGCCCGGCAGATCCCGTAGGTCTTGTTCTGTATGCGGATCAGTGCGGCCTGCAATTGCTGGATGAATTTCTCCTGCCGATCGGCCATCCGGGCCGCTTCTTCCCGTTCCAGGGTGGCCTGCCCATCTTCCTGGATGTTCGATGAAGCATATGTATCATCGGTGCCGTTGGAGCGATCGAGCAAAAGGGTTTGGTGAAGCAGATCGAGCGTGGCGCGTGCCTCGGCCATCTTGGATTCGATCAATGCTTGGAATTCATCGTAATCAGCTTGTGTGAAGTAAGGTTCGTTCTGGATCGCAGCTGGATCGATGCGGACAGTTCCGTTGGTGAGCGAGGTGGTGTTCATGTTCAAGAGGTCGGTGTTGGCGCCGCAGTCCAAGCATGTGCCAGTCGATCGGGATGCCGGATCCTTCAGCATTGGCGCAGGTTTCTGTGTGAACGTTCTGGTCCACTCCACCGATGCCACTGCCGCGCTGCCGCCCCGCATACGTAGTTGTCTCTCTACGAATGCACCGATCGGAAAAAGAGAAAGGCCGCACATTCGCGGCCTTTCCGATCGGAGTTGGTCCAACTTAAACCACGCCTTGCTCCAGCATCGCGTCGGCCACTTTCACGAAGCCCGCGATGTTCGCACCAAGTACGTAATTCACCTTCTTTCCATCGCTGCCATGTTGAACGCAAGCAGAATGGATGCTCTTCATGATCTCGTGCAACCGCAGATCCACTTCTTCGCGCGTCCAGCTCAAACGCAGACTGTTCTGGCTCATCTCCAGGCCGCTGGTGGCAACACCGCCCGCGTTGCTCGCCTTGCCTGGCGCGAATGGGATCCCGTTCGCATGGAAGATCTCGATCGCCTCCGGAGTGCTCGGCATGTTCGCGCCTTCGGCAACGTACTGTACACCTTTCTTCACAAGATCCTTCGCGTTGCGCAGATCCAATTCGTTCTGCGTGGCACAAGGCAGCGCGATGTCGACTTTTTTCGCCACATCCCACGAGCGGGCATCAGCCGTATAGGTCGCGCCCTTGAATTTCTTGGCGTATTCCTCGATCCGGCCGCGACGTACGTTCTTCAATTCCATCAACCAGGCGAGCTTTTCGCCATCGATCCCGTTCGGATCGAAGATCGCGCCATCACTGTCACTCGCTGTCACCACTTTTCCGCCGAACTGCGTTGCCTTTTCGATCGCGTACTGCGCCACGTTGCCGCTTCCGCTCACGACTACGGTCTTTCCCTTGAAGCTCGTCTTGTTGCGCTTCATCATCTCCTCAGCGAAATACACGCAGCCATAACCGGTCGCTTCCGGACGGATCAGCGATCCTCCCCAAGTGCGGCCTTTTCCGGTGAACACGCCGGTGAATTCGTTGCGCAGGCGCTTGTCCTGGCCATACATGAAACCGATCTCGCGCGCACCAACGCCGATGTCGCCCGCAGGGATGTCGGTATCCGCACCGATGTGCCGCCACAATTCGGTCATGAAGCTCTGGCAGAAACGCATCACCTCGTTCGCGCTCTTTCCTTTTGGATCGAAATCGCTTCCACCCTTGCCGCCGCCCATCGGCAATGTGGTAAGGCTGTTCTTGAAGGTCTGCTCGAAACCGAGGAATTTCAGGATGCTCAGGTTCACGCTCGGGTGGAA
>JAEZDL010000111.1 GCA_023418095.1 Bacteroidota bacterium | reverse complement strand
GAAAAGAATCTGCAGGGGCGGATGATCATCCGCCCGTACGATAATGCAAAGGGCCGTGCGACGGACGGGAACCCGCGCCCCCGATGGGAGCGGCAGCCCTGCGAAGTGGAGGCGTTGCGGGCATGTGCAACGAGGAGGCGACCGCAGGAAGCCCCCGCAGTGCCATGACCGCCGCCGCAACGAGCAGGCTACAGCGGACAGCCGGATAAGGCGCCCATAACAGAGTCATGGAGTCGGTAGTCGTGAGTCGGAAGTCTGGATCGATCGGGACCTGATGGGCGCAACGCCTTCACGGCCCGCCGCGACTAACTTCGCCGCCCTTTGCGGGAATGATGGCCACATGGGCGGAAACGGACCGATCGCGGGTGAAGGATGGTGAAAGCCGCCGCCATGTCCTGGCCAAATGGGTGTTCCTCCCGCTGAGGCTGCTCTACAAACTGTGGTTCGGCATCACTTTCCTTCTCTCGCTGCTGATCCTGCTGGTACCGTTCAAGATCCTGCTCTCGCGCAAGGAATGGTACGTTCATGCTTTTCACCTGAAGCGTTGGTGGGCGAAGATCCAGCAGTTCATCCTGCTCGTTCCGATCCGCGTGAAGCGGGAAGCGCCGCTGCCGGAACCACCGTATGTGATCTGCAGCAACCACAGCAGCTATCTGGACATCATCCACATGTACAATGTGATCCCGCATTTCTTCCTTTTCATGGGAAAGCAGGAATTGCGGAAATGGCCGTTGCTCGGCATGTTCTTCAAGGACATGAACATTACGGTGGATCGGACGAACCACATGGGTGCGGGACGTGCCTTCCGCCGCGCGGCGAAGGCATTGGACAATGGCACCAGCGTGGCGATCTTTCCGGAAGGGACGATCCCGCCATTCACGCCGCGGATGAAAGCCTTCAAGGATGGCGCCTTCAAGCTTGCGCTGGAAAAACAGGTGCCGATCGTGCCGATCACCTTTCTCGATCATTGGAAGCTGCTGGGTGAACCGGGCGATCTGCTGGGCCGATCCAGGCCTGGCATCTCACGCGCGATCGTTCACCCGCCGATCCAAACCAAAGGGCTCACCGAGGCCGATCTGGTAGATTTGCGGCAACGCGTGTACAAGATCATTGAAGCACCACTTCTAAAGGCGTGACATGAAGATCGATGAGAAGACCCTGGACCGGATCGCTGAACTTGCCCGGCTGGATATGAGCGATCCGATCGCACGTAAAGCGATCCTGCAGGATATGCAACGCGTGATCGATTTCGTGGAGAAGCTCAACGAGGTGGACACAACTGGCGTGGAGCCGTTGATCTTCATGACCGATGAAGAGAACGTGCTTCGCGAAGATGCTGCGAAGCTGGAGATCAGCAAGCAGGAAGCGCTGATGAACGCACCGGTGAGGGACAGCGATTACTTCAAGGTGCCGCGCGTAGTGGACAAGAGTTAGGTCATCGCACGCGTGCTGCGGCGGGCTCCGTGACAGTATCGGTCACCACATGATCCTCATCACTCCATTTCGCACGCTGGTGAATGCCGAGTTCCTTCGGTCCGTAGATCAGCACCAGAAGGATCGCTGAAACGCAATTGATCGCCACGAACGAATTCACGTAGGCATCATCGAGCCCCCAATGCGCTGGGAGAACGGGAACGATGAAGAAGGCGCAGTTGCTGATGATCTGCATGATCAGCAGGATCGTTCCGCTGCGCGTCATGTTGTACGTCCAGCCGAGCAGGAAAGTGAGGCAGAGCATGCTGGTCATGAACATGGGCCACGTGTAGCCATCGGGCACGCCATCGCCCAGCAGCAGCATCGGCAGGTACCACATGCCCCAGGCGATCCCGATCACGAAACAGGAGAAGAAAGCTGAATACTTCTCCTGGAGCCGGGTCACACTGAATTTCATCCAGGCGGTCTCTTCAACGAACGCGATGCCCACGATGAACGGCAGGTTGGCGACAAGGTGCCCGAAATTCTCCCAGGTGCCGCCGATCATATCGTTCACCACGAAACCGGGCCATTGCCGCAGGCCGAGGATCACCAGGCAGGCGATGCCCGTGTAGGTGAAAATGAATTTCCAGGAGAACGCGAGCAGGTACCATTTCACGGGCACTTTCCAATGAAGGAAGGAAGCGAAGAGCTTTTTGAAACCGGCGGAACCTTCCAGATAAACGGTGATCAGAACCGCGAACACCAGCGGCCCGAACACCCGAAAACGGAAGATCATGTGCGCGGTATCATCATCGTGGATCTTCTGCCCAGGTTCGAGCAGCGCCCAGATCACACCCACCACGCCGAACTGGTAGGCCAGTGTGAGGAAAACGAAGGTCAGGACCGGGTAGCGGGAAATGGAACGGTACATGGATGGGGTCTCGGAATAGCGGCTGAAATTAAGATCGCGTGCGATCGATCGCTTGTACGCGGGGCGGATCACCGGAGTTCCAACGGCGCGCCTAACTTCGTTGCCTTTCAACATTCCCATCATGTACGGCAGGTTCAAGGAACAATTGAAGCAGGAATTGGTCACCATCGAAGAGGCCGGCCTGTACAAACGCGAACGGATCATCACCAGCGAACAGGGTGCGGAGATCACCGTGAACGGGAAGAAGGTGCTCAATTTCTGCGCGAACAATTACCTCGGGCTCAGCTCACATCCCGAAGTGATCGCCGCCGCACATGCCGCCCTTGATTCGCATGGTTACGGCATGTCGTCGGTCCGCTTCATCTGCGGAACGCAGGACCTTCACAAGCAACTCGAGAAGAAGATCGCGGAATTCCACGGCACGGAGGATACGATCCTGTACGCTGCTTGTTTCGATGCGAACGGAGGCGTGTTCGAGCCGTTGTTCACCGAGGAGGATGCGATCATAAGTGATTCGCTCAACCATGCGAGCATCATAGATGGTGTGCGCCTGTGCAAAGCTGCCCGCTACCGCTACGCGAACAACGACATGGCCGATCTGGAGGCGCAGCTGAAGGAAGCTGATGCAAAAGGCGCAAGGAACAAGATCATCGTTACCGATGGCGTTTTTTCCATGGATGGGATCGTTGCAGATCTGAAAGGGATCTGCGATCTGGCCGATAAGTACAATGCTTTGGTGATGGTGGATGATTGCCACGCCGCAGGTTTCATCGGAAAGACAGGAAGAGGCAGTACGGAGCATTGCGGTGTGATCGGCCGGGTTGACATCATAACCGGTACGTTGGGCAAGGCGCTGGGCGGCGCGATCGGCGGTTACACCACCGGCCGAAAGGAGATCATCGACATGTTGCGCCAGCGCAGCAGGCCGTACCTCTTCAGCAATTCATTGCCACCGGCTATCGTGGGTGCCAGCATCGCCGTATTGGACCTGATCGGCAAAAGCACCGAACTGCGCGACCGGTTGGAGCGCAACGTCGATCGATTCCGATCGGGGATCGAAAAGATGGGCTTCAGCACAGTGGGTTCTGGAGCGGCGATCGTTCCAGTGATGCTGGGTGATGCCAGGTTGAGCCAGCAGATGGCCGATGCCCTATTGAAGGAAGGGATCTATGTGATCGGTTTCTTCTTCCCGGTCGTTCCCAAAGGGAAAGCGCGGATCCGCGTGCAATTGAGCGCAGCGCATACGGAAGCGCACATCTACAAGGCGCTGGCTGCGTTCGAAAAAGTGGGCAGGCAGTTGGGCGTCCTTCAGGAAGCCTGATCCATTCCGATCGGTGACCATTGTTTGGTTGATCGGAAAAAGATCTATCTTCGCAGCCCGTTTTGCGGGAAGTATCTCCAAAAATCCCACTCCCAGTGGCTTCGACGACATATACCACCAGCATGGCCAACGAGGCCACCGTTCAGCAGGATTGGCTGATCGTGGATGCTGAAAATGAAGTACTTGGCCGTTTCGCCAGCAAA
>JAEZDL010000265.1 GCA_023418095.1 Bacteroidota bacterium | reverse complement strand
GAAAACTGCTGGAGGTAAGTGCCGCAGGACACACCGTGCCGGCGTAGATCGAAAGCACTATTTCTTTTTTTCTGGGCGAAATTCTTCCATGGCGTGCCTGCGCTTGCAAGTCCTCGGCCGTTGAATGCACGGCCTGCGGGCTTTCCGGCTGCGGCACTTACGCAGATCCTGTTTCAAGAACAATGACCCTGTCTTCGATCGGAGAGTTGCGTGACGGATAGTAGCGGCACCCCGCAGCGCAGCGAGGAGTACAGCGGATAGCCGGACCCCGCCTTCGCCAAGGCTTCGGCGGGCGCAGCCCATGTAACAAGAAGGCGGGGGCACGCCCAAAAGAAATGTAGAATGTAAAATTTAGAGATCCGAATTTAGAATGGCTATACGATCACCGGTTCAGACAGCCTTTCCTTCACCCCGATCCCTTCGAGCAACCGCACGATCTTGTCGGCATTGCAACGGTTGCTGAAGCGTTCTTCGAGGATCTCGGTGCGGCGCTGGAGCGATCGGCCATTG
This sequence comes from Bacteroidota bacterium, assembly GCA_023418095.1. Classification (GTDB taxonomy): domain Bacteria; phylum Bacteroidota; class Bacteroidia; order Flavobacteriales_F; family PHOS-HE28; genus PHOS-HE28. The sequence continues at coordinate 14,994 of JAEZDL010000265.1, read as the reverse complement.
GCTTCTTTTTGCATGCATGTTTCGATCGCATTCCGCATGGCTTCGGGGCGGTCGTGCACGTGACAGAGCTCTTCCAATCCTGTTCCTTCCACCATCGGCGTATTGCACACCACGTGGCGGCCGTTGAAGAGACAGAGTAATAATTTCAGCTTGATGCCGGTGCTTTGGAAAGTGGGCAGCACGTTCACCTGGGCGTTGCGAACCAGCGCATGGATCTCTTCCGTGCTGATGTTCTCACGCAGTTCCACGTTCTTCGATCGGGCGATCTCGCGCTTCAGTTCCTGGCTCGCGTTGCTACCCGCGATCACCAATTTCACATCGATCCCATTGAAAACCTCGCGCACCAGGTAGATCGCTGCCTGATCGTTCTCGGGCACTGAAAGTGCGCCGTGGTACAACGCGAACTTTCCCAGGCCTTTTGGCATGCTCACATGTTCGCTGGTATGGAATGCCGGCACATGCTCCACGTTCTTGAAATGCCGCGCGAAATAAAGCTGGTCCTTCGGAGAGATTGCGAGGATGTGCTGCGCGTGGGAAAGAACGCTTTCGAATTTCTGGAGCTTGCGCGCTTCGTTGAGGAAATAAGTGCGGCGGAAAACATTGCTTTCGGCCTTCGCGAGCGACGCGTAATAATCGTGCTCCACGTTGTGTGCGCGCACGAGTTTCAACCGATCCTTCAACCGATCGTCTGCGAGGTAGTAACAGCTGTGCAAGCCTTCAAAAAGAATTGGATGCCGATCGGCCAGCAGGCGCTCCATGAGCAGATCGTCCCGCCGGCTAAGCACCACATACGGAAGGCTGTTGAAGAGTTGATGCTTGCCGAGCTTTCGGGGATAGTAATGCACCTCGGCGCAACATTCCGCCAGATCGGGTGCGATCACGCGGCCATATTGGAAACAATGCAGGTGGATCTTCACACCGAGCGCCGCCAGAGCGCGCACTTTGTAATGCACATCGATCACACCGCCATAGCTCGGTGGCGACGGCACATCGAATGAAACGATATGCAGGTGATGATCAGCCAAGTCGTTGGAACACAGCTTTCAGCGCTTCCTTTTCACGATCCCCATCCAGCGAATCGGCGGCGAAAATAGCGTTTTGCCTCAAGGTGCGCCGGCGCTGCGGATCGGATATCAACTCCTTTACCTGCTGTGCGATCAGTTGTGGATCGGGTCTTGGAATGATGATCCCGGCATCATACCGGCGCACGATCGCCGCCACTTCGGGCAGATCGGTCGCGAGCACGGGGATGTGTGCACGGAAATAATCGAACAGCTTGTTGGGAAGGCTGAACCGATAATTCAGGTTGGTGTCCTTGTCCAGCGAAAGGCCAAGATCGGCGTTGCGTGTGTAACGCATCATTTCCACGTACGGCATCCTGTCGAGAAGACGCACGCGATCCTGCAAATGCTGCTTCGCGATCATTTGTTGGAGCACCGGCCACGCATCGCCCCCACCCACGATCAGCAGAAATGCTTCCGGAAGATCGGCCATGGCCATCACCGCTTCCTCGCCACCGCGCTGCACGTTGATGCCGCTGCCTTGCAGGATCAGGATGAATTTGTCTTCCGGGAGTCCGAGTTCCCTGCGCGTGCCGGGCGGACCGAGTTCCCGGTACATGGGGATGTTGCGGATCACGTGTATAGGGTAACTGTCACGGTGAGCTCGTCGAACCGCCTCACGGTGGCCCTTCGACGGGCTCAGGGTGACATATGGATAGCGCTGGCGGTACGCGTTCGCAATGCTTTCGTTCACGGTGATCACATGCCGAAGCTTTGGAAAGATCCAGCGTTCGATCGCAAGCCAGACCTTCCGCGCCGATCGGCCGGCCAGTTCCGGTACTTCCGTGAAATACTCGTGGCTGTCGTAGATCAATTCCATTTTGCGGATCGAAGCCGCGAGATGACCGGCCAGGAGTGTATCAAGATCATTGGCCACGATGAGAGATCTGCGTTGGGCCTCCGTCCTTCTTCCTCCATTGGAGGGAGTGAAGATCAGATATGCGAACAGCCGCAGGTTGTATTCCGCGTAGAAGAGCGCGCCCTTGTTGAAGAAAAGCTTCATACGCCGCGTGCGGTAAGGCCGATCAATGGGCAGGCTATGCGGAAGCTTGCGGCCGATCAGGAGTACATCGTAGCCCAGTTCCATGAGCACCATGCAGGTGCGGTGCACGCGATTGTCCGTACTGAGGTCGTTGGTTACGGCGACGAAGGCGCGGGGCATGGGGTGCAAAGGTGGCTACTTATCAAGCCACTTTACAGCACCAGAAAGCTTGTTCAATTCAAAATCTCGCCATCCATTCGGTGGATCCCATTCTCCAGCACCAAATATTTTCGTTTCCGTAATGCTTTCAATGATGACTCCATCAATTCCCAAATTTTCCGTAATCCAACGGACCTGTTTACAATTTAGATCAATGCAGTAGATATCTTGTGCTCCTGTAACAAACAAAAGATCGCCGTCTTTATAGAGGTGATCAAAATAACCATTGAGTTTTATCCGAAGAATAAGTTCATTGATTAAGAAATCATATAAATAGAAATGCTCTTCATGTCCAACGGCAATACAAGAGTTACTTATCAAGGCTTCTTTACGTGGGCTTGAATGCGATTCAAAACATATCACACCATAATATGATCGACCTTCTAAGGTCCATTGAACGTATTCTTTGCCCCTTAGGACGAGAGAATCCTTCCCTGAGATCAGAACGGCAATATCACGGCAATGGGAAGAAATATCCGAAAGAAAGCGAATACTCGTATTATTCAAATGCGGCATGTTTGAGATAAGACCTACTCCTCCTTCCTCCATTTATCGAACATTCCCTTTACTTCTTCTAGCGAGATCGTCCGCCCTTCTTCAGAAGACCTTATAGCCGATTCGATCTTCTCCAACACCTCAAGGTGGTAGATCAACCGGTCAATGGTGAATCGTTCGGGCAAATGCTCGATCATGCGAAGCACTTTCGCCTTTTCCAGCTTGATCGAACGATCACTTTGTTTCACTTCTTCCATCTTCTTCACAACGTACAGGCGGAAACTGCCATAGAGTTGGCGAAGACAAGATAAGCCCCGCATCTAAACTTGCACCAATCCTCATGCTCCTCAAACGCAACGTCGATCTTAAACCGTACAACACTTTCGGCATCTCCGTTCACGCCGATCTGCTCGCGCGTTTCGGTAGTGCGCATGGCGCGCGGCAATTGCTGAAAGCACCGGAGCTGGCGGATAAACCTTGGCTTATCCTGGGTGGCGGAAGCAACATCCTTTTCACGCAGGATTTCCATGGATTGGTGATGTTGAACGAGATCCCGGGGATCGATGTGGTCCGCGAGGACGATACGCATGTCTGGGTGAAGGCCGGTGCTGGCGTGGTCTGGCATGATCTCGTGCTTTTCACAGTGGATCGGAACTTCGGTGGCATCGAAAACCTCTCGTTGATCCCAGGAAAAGTGGGCGCAGCTCCCATGCAGAACATCGGGGCATATGGCGTGGAGATAAAGGACACGTTCGCTTCACTGGAAGCCCTGCGGATCGATGATGGTGAAGTGATCACGTTCGATCGCGCGGCATGCGATTTCGGGTACCGCGAAAGTTTCTTCAAGCGCGCGGGAAAGGACAAGTTCATCATTTTGAACGTCACCTTCCGTCTTACGAAGTCCGGTGCGCCCTATGAACTGAATACGAGCTACGGAAACATCCAACAAGAACTTGAGAAGCGCGGGGTCCCCTTTCCCACGATCAAGGATGTCAGCAACGCTGTGATCGCGATCCGCCAGAGCAAACTGCCCGATCCGAAGGTGATCGGCAATGCCGGAAGTTTCTTCAAAAATCCTGTTGTGCCGGCCGGACTCGTGGATGAGATCCGGGTGAATTATCCTGATGTGGTGGCTTTTCCTTCGTCCAATGGACACATGAAATTGGCGGCGGGTTGGTTGATCGAAAAAGCTGGCTGGAAAGGGCTTCGGCGGGCTGAACCTGACAATGCCAATTACGGCGTGCATGAAAAACAGGCGCTGGTGTTGGTAAACTACGGCGGTGCACACGGCAGATCGATCTACGACCTTAGCTCGGATATCCTCGCATCGATCAAGGAGAAATTCGGGGTGGAGTTGGAACGGGAGGTGAATATCATGTGATCCCGTTCGGCCGATCGAAGAAGTTCCCGAACTTCGTATTCGATCATGCCACTACGAGGGAGATTCTTCATCCTTTTATCGGTCGTATTCGTGTTGGCCGGATGCAGGCGCGATCCGATCGTGGAGGAACCCTGGACCGGCGGCACACCGTTCCATCTGCAGATCCCTTCATGGGCGATCTCTCCCATGAATACTCCCAACATGGGCGATACGCCGTTGACGGTGGAAGGCGTGCAACTGGGACGAAAACTATTCTACGAAAAAGCACTTTCCGACGACTTTTCCCTCTCATGCGCGAGCTGCCACCGGCAACAGAACGCGTTCACCGATCCTCGTCCGTTCTCGATCGGTACGGATGGTTCAATCGGTAGGCGCAACGGAATGCCGGTGATGAATATGGTCTTCGATCCGTTCTTTTTCTGGGATTCCCGTGCCGCTTCACTGGAAGCACAGGCGCTCAAACCAGTGGTGGACATGGCCGAGATGCGCAATACATGGCCCGTGGTGGTGGAACGGTTGCAGGCGCATGATGAATATCCCGGCCTTTTCAAGAAGGCTTTCGGGACCGATGTGATCGACAGCATGCTGGTGGTGGAGGCGATCGCACAATTCGAGCGAACATTGATCTCCTTCAATTCCCGTTTCGATCGCTTTCAGTACGGCGGCGATTCGCTTGCGCTCACTCCGCAGGAAAAGCGCGGCTTCGGTCTGTTCATGAACGAGGCATCGTGCGGTGGCTGCCATCTTCCACCGATGTTCACCGATCACAGCATACGCAACAATGGGTTGGACATGATACCGCTCGACCTGGGCCTGGGTGAACTCACCGGGATACGTGAAGATGAAGGCCGTTTCAAGACACCATCGCTTCGCAACATCGCCGTTACCGCGCCTTACATGCACGACGCACGTTTCGGTACACTGGAGGAGGTGCTCGATTTTTATGCGGAGGATGTGCAGGTGAATTCACAGACCATCGATCCGCATATGTTGCCATGGATCTTCGGCAACGTGGATCTCGATCAGCAGGATCGCGAGGATATCATCGCCTTCCTGCATTCGCTCACGGATCCGGGCTTCCTGAACGATCCGGCATTCAGCGATCCGCATTGATCGCCGATCGATCTACCACTTTTCCCCAACTTCGCCGCAATTACCGCAAGATGATGCACGCGCATTTCAACCTGAGACATTTCTTCCTCTTCGCCCTTATACCGATCACAACGGCGTCGGTCGCCCAGCAGAAGCTCACCTTGAGCGACGCGGTGCTGAAGGTGGGCAAGGAACTGGCGCCGGAAAGGATCCGCGGCCTTCAATGGATCAAAGGAAGCAACTCCTATTCCCATGTGAAGGATGATGCCTTGATGGTGGGGCAACTGGGAAAGTCGGCGGATATGCCATTGATCACAAAGGCCGATCTGAACGCACACTTGAAGAATGATACGTTGAAGGGCGGCTTTCCATCGATCACATGGGATGATGCCGACCGGTTCCATTTCCTCCACTCCAACACGATGTGGCATTTTTCCATGAAGGAAAAGAAGCTTTCGAAGGCCATCGATCTTCCCACCGAAGCGGAGAACATGGATGTACATGAGCAGAACGGGAACATCGCTTTCACGATCGATAATGATCTGCATGTGGCCGTGACCGGATCGGGAAAGACCGTGCAGATCACGAAGGATGGCGGCAATGGTATCGTGAACGGAAAGAGCGTACATCGCGAGGAATACGGAATAACCAAAGGCACCTTCTGGGATCCGGCCGGTTACAAGCTTGCGTTCTATCGCATGGATGAATCGATGGTGACCGTTTATGAACTTGAGGATCTTTCCACGAAGCCCAGCACCTTCAAACAGATCCGGTATCCAATGGCCGGCCAGAAAAGCCATCACGTATCCGTGGGCGTGCATGATCTGGCGAAAGGATCGACCATTTTCCTGAAGACCGGTGAACCGCTCGATCAATACCTCACCAACATTTCGTGGGATCCAACGGGTACGATCGTCCATGTCGTACACCTCGATCGTGCCACGGAGAACTTGAAGGTCGTGGCGTACGACGCCATCACCGGCAACGCGATCGGCACGTTGATCGAAGAGCACGACGACAAATACCTGGAACCGCAACATCCGATCGAATTCATCGGTGGAAAGGGCGACAAGTTCATCTGGCGCAGCCAGCGCGACGGTTGGCCACATCTCTATCTGTACGATCGGAAAGGCAAGCTGATCCGCCAGCTCACGAAAGGGAATTGGGTGGTGAAGGATGTGCTCGGCTCCGATCCGAAAGGTGAATTCGTGATCGTTTCTGGATCACTTCCGATCGATGGGAACGATCCGAAAGGTGCGTTGGAAACACACCTCTATCGTGTTTCGATCCCGAGCGGAAAAGCGGTGCGCCTCACCACCGATCCAGGTACGCACCATGGGCAATTGAGCTCCGATGGCCGTTACCTGATCGACATGTGGAGCAGTATTTCCATACCCGGGCGCACACAGATCATGGATGCGCGATCTGGCCAGGTGATCAAGATGCTCCTCGACGCGAAGGATCCGCTGGCCGATCATGCGATCGGGACCATTGAATTGCTTACGATCGATGGCGAGGACGGCGATGAATTGAACGCCCGGTTGATCAAGCCGGCCGCTTTCGATCCAGATCGGAAATATCCGGTGCTGATCTACACATACAATGGTCCGCATGTACAACTGATCGCGAATTCCCGCCTCTCGAATGCAGCGCTCTGGATGTTCGCCGCCGCCGAGCGTGGCTACCTCGTGTGGACGGTGGATGGACACGGCAGCGCACATCGCGGCCGTGATTTCGAACAGGTGATCCATCGCCGGTTGGGAGAAGTTGAAGTGCGCGACCAGATGCGCGGCGTGGAATACCTGAAGACCTTGCCCTACGTCGATCCCGATCGGATCGCCGTGCATGGCTGGAGCTATGGCGGACACATGACGACTGCGATGCTCACCCGGAATCCGGGCGTTTTCAAAGCAGGTGTTGCCGGCGGCCCGGTGATGGATTGGAGCATGTATGAAGTGATGTACACCGAACGCTACATGGATACGCCCGCGGAAAATCCAGAAGGTTACAAGAGCACCTCGCTGCCGCCGCTGGCGAAAGAGCTTTCCGAAGATCTGCTGATCATCACGGGTGGGCAGGACAAAGTGGTACTTCCGCAGCACGGGCTCACCTTCATCAAAAGTTGCATCGACAACAATGTGCCGGTCGATTTCTTCGAGTACCCGGGCCATGAGCACAATGTGATGGGAAAGGACCGCTTGCACCTGATGGAAAAAGTGCTCGATTACATCGATCGGCGCATCGAGCCGTGATCCGCTTTGCTTCACCCGGCATATAACTTCGCCAACGATCATCCCACCCATGAAACACCTATTGATCTTCCTGCTTCTCCCTTTCTCGCTGGGCGCACAGACCACGCATTCCGTTGAAGTAGGCGGAAGCACCGCCGGCGGTGCTCTTCCCTATTATTCACCGCAGGACCTCACGATCAATGTGGGTGATGAAGTGGTCTGGACCAGCGTTTCAGGAACGCACAATGTGAACGGCTCATGGATGCATTTTCCCGATAATCCGGAGGAATTCCTTTCGGGTGATCCCGAACCGCAATTGGTGTTCTCGCACACATTCACCATTCCAGGCTTGTACCAATATCACTGCGACCAGCAGGGGCATGCCGCCACGCAGTTCGGCAGCATCACGGTCATGGAAGCGAACAATGTGGCCGAGGATCCAGCAGTTCAACAGATCACACTTTTCCCTGTTCCTGCTAACGACCGGTTGGTGATCGACCTGGGATCGCTACCGATCGAGACTGCTGAAGTGATCTCGGTGGATGGCCGCAGTGTCGCCAATGTGCCAACGCGGAACAACCCCAGGATCGAGATCGATCTCACCTCCTTCACGCCAGGGCAGTATCACCTGCGCCTTACCGATCGGGAAGGCCGGCAGATAAGCCGCACTTTCCGCAAGCTCTGATCAGGGCAGTTTCACCAGCTTGACCGAGGAAGGTCCGGAACGGCCCAGGGCGAGAATGATGTAATTGCCTGGCGCCAGGCTGGAGAGATCAAGCCTGAATGAATGTCTGCCTGCAGCGAGTACGCCTTCATATACCGGCAATAATTCGCGGCCATCAAGGCCGATCACCGAAACCACGATCCGTTCGGAAATGCTGGTGTTGATCCACAGATCGGTCGTTGTTGACGCGGGATCCGGATAGACCTGGATCGAAGTGAAAGGCGCCACATGATCACCGACCCATGTGCCATCCATTACCGGTACCGCCATGGTGGCGAGCGTTGCGATCGAAAGCCTTGCCAGTTTCTCGTAATACGGAACATCGAAGTGCTCCGCGCGATCGTTGGCGGAATGGTAGAACGGATTGCCATCGGCACTGAACTCCTCGATCACCAGCACGGCGCCATAACCTTCGTTCCAGAAGGATGCATGGTCACTGTAACCCGCGCCGGGAACCGTGAGGATCAGATCGAGATCGATGTCGTAAAGCGATCGCACGGAAAAGATCGAATCAGCGATCTCGTGGCTGTTGCCGATCGGCCGTGAATGGATCCTTGCCTTTGCATCGGCATTTCCGTCGTACGCGATCGCATCCATGTTGATCACGGCGCGCAGTTCCACATCGTTCGCCGCGATCGCTCCCGCGTAGAGACCGCTGCCCACGAGGCCCTGCTCTTCTTCGTCCCAAAGAGCGAAGATGATCGGGTGTTCGAATTGTACATCGGCCAGGATACGTGCGGCTTCCAGTACGGCGGCTGTTCCGCTACCGTCATCATCCGCACCCGGCGCGTTGTAGATCCCGCCGGGCATCGCGTCGTAGTGCGCGCAAAGGATCAGCGGATCGGCCGTTGCGATCGTTCCAGGCTTGGTCACGATCAGGTTCCTGCCTGTGCTGCTGAACGTCTGCATTTCCACCGAATACCCGAATCCCTCGAATTTCTGTTGCAGGAAAAGCTGTGCCTTTTCATTTCCCGGGTGGAACGTGTTCCGGCTCATGATGAACTCCGGACCGTTGCCGATATCGATCGGAAATTCACCCGATATCTCGCGCACATATTTCATCATCGAATCGATGCTGATCGATGCAATGATCTGTTCCACCACGGGATGTTGAGCAAAGCTCGAAGTAGACCCAAGAGAGAGGATCATGATCGGAACGATCCGGATCGAAAGGAATTCCTTCATCGATCCAACGCGACAACGCGTTCAATGAATTCGCCCGCGTCAGTTGCGATCACCACGATGTATATTCCGGTGCCCTCAGGCAATTCCACCTGGATCGATCGGCCTGAACTCCTTCCCGCCTGACCAACAAGCCTTCCCGAAGCATCGTGGATCCTCACCTGATCGATCCTGCGAACGGCACCTTCGATGCGAACGATCCGATCGCTCACAGGGTTCGGGAACACGCGGATACCGAGTTCATGCAGCTCATCGATCTGAACGGATTGATCCACGATCTCCGCCTCTTTCACAAGCACTGGCGTTCCATCCGCATTCTCATACATGGCCTGGAATGCTTCGATCTCCGGCGTGCTTACAGCGAACATCTCCTCCATCCAGAGCGGCGGCGCGGATTGATACCACACCCTGGTCCGTACTGTGATCAAGCCATCGTAACCGTTCATGGGCACATGGTAGTGAACGATGTCCGTGCCGCTCCCCTCGATCCCGTTCTCATGGTTGAAATCCAGATCGCTCCCCGGTACTCCGACGATCAATGTCGTATCGTAGGAAATGTGGCCGGTGGTGAATCCGAGCGGTGCGATCCGGTTGTCCTTCAACGCGGTCTTGGCGCGCTCCAGCAAGGTCGTTTTGTCATCGTTCACATCGCCCATCACCACTTCATAGATCTGCGCCTGATCGGGTTCGCGGATCACGTCGTAATGCGGTTCCCATTCTGGATCGTGGCCTATCACTTCATATTCATCGTTCCATCCGCCGCTGCGGAAAAGCGTGTCCTCCGCAGCGTTCAGCACGATCAACTCAACGAACGCGCGGCGCGATGGATAGCCTGACGGGAACTTGTGCCCCGCCAGGTTCGTAAGCTTCACATCGATGAACGCGGTATCCAGATCGCGATCGCTCACATGCGTTTCGAGCAGAAGCGTATTCTGCTGAAGCAACCGATCGGTGCGTGTGATCGTTGTATCGAACTGCTCAGGACTTGCTGTCAACTCAAGCGGGAAGACATTGTCCCGCATCAGCTTCAGCATGAAACTATTTCCACCGACGAAATGATGAAGCCCGAACGGACTTTTCCCTTGCAGGAACAAGTAGTTCGCGGAGAGCACCACGGCATCATCGATCCGTGGCACGTGGCAACCCTGGCAACTGATCCCGTTCTCCGGATCGGTATCCGTGTTGAATGATGAATTCAACCATTCATGATAAGTGGCCTGTTCCACGAACTCATCGCCTGTGGGTACGCCGTTAAGATCGGCAGTCTCCGTGATCAAGGTGTGGCAACCTGCGCAAAGGCCGGCATCATTGATGTGCGCACCGAAAACCGGATCGTAGCCAACGAAGGATGTCATCGGTGCACCGAACACATCGGTGTAGGGACCATAGGCGACGTTGTTGGTATCGAAACGAAGTTCTCCGGAGAAGAGCAGGCCAAGACTATCATCGCTCTGCATGTGGCACGAGAGGCACGAAACACCATCGAGCGCCAGGGGATCGTTGACCATTTCCGAGATGCTGTAATGGCCGCCGCCGCTCAGAGCCTTGTCGAACCGGCCCATCGGTGCATGGCAGCTCGTGCATTTATCCTCCAGGATCTCCTGGTGCGAAGGATTCGCGGAAACCTCATGGCTCACTTTCGCACGCCAGAACGGATCCTTCGCGGAATTCGCCATCATGGTTGATCGCCAGTCATCGGCCACGTTCACATCATTTCCTTCCGCATCGATGCTCGCATGGTCGTTGATCTCATCTGGTCCATGGCAGCCGTAGCAATTGCCGCTCGCCATGAAGTAGTTGTTCTGCCCCACGGGCAGCGCGAAACTTCCGCCACGGAAATGTTCAAGTTCCTCAGCGCTGTGGTACGCTTTCGCCGTTGGGAGACCGCCTTCCGTCCACGCCACGAAGAGAACGATCGTTCCGATCAGGCAGGCCAGAATGAGTCCCCTGGTGGTAAGAGTGAAGATCGATCTCATGTAATGGGATGTTCCTTGCTGGACGTCCAATTTACGACGGCGGCAGCTTGCGAAGGCAGGCGGCTCAGCTCACCTTTTCCAACTCGCCCTTCACGAACCCGATCAGGTCGCGCACATTTCCGGGCGACAGATCGAATCTCACACCGGCGGTCTCATAGATCTCCGGCAATGTTCTGGTGTAACCAAGCTTGAGCGCATCGGTGTACATGCGCACCGCTCCGATCGGATCTTGCTTGTAGTTGCGCCACACGCCGATCGCACCGAGTTGCGCGATCCCGTATTCGATGTAATAGAACGGCACTTCGAAGATGTGGAGTTGCTTCTGCCACAGCATGCTTCGCTCGAATTCCAATCCGGTCCAATCCACGATGGATCCGCTGAATCGCTCATGCACTTTCAACCATTCGGCGTTGCGCTGTTCAGCCGTCCATTGGGGGTTTGTGTAGACCGCATGCTGAAAAGCATCCACCGTTGCCACCCACGGAAGTATCGAAAGAACGCGTTCCAATTGATCGCGTTTCGCGCGCCGCAGATCCTCCGCATCGGGATAGATCAGGCTCCAATGGTCCATCGTGAGCAGTTCCATGCTCATGCTCGCAAGCTCCGCCACTTCACTCGGGAAACTCTTGAAACCCGTGAGCGGCAAAGGATGTGTGAGGAACGAATGCACGGCGTGGCCACCTTCGTGCAGCATGGTGATCACATCATCGGTGGTTCCTACCGCATTCATGAAAATGAACGGCGATCCGCTCTCGTACAACGGATAATTGTATCCGCCGGGAGCCTTTCCTTCGCGCGAAGCCAGATCCAGCTGGCCCATGCTCTGCATGGTGCGGATGCATCCGGCGAAATACGGATCGAGCTTCTCGAACACTGCAACTGTAAGATCGATAAGCTGATCGGGATCCCTGAACGGCCGCAACGGTGGTTTGCCCGAAACATCAACGGCGAGATCCCATGGCCGCAACCGATCCACACCGAGCGCTTCCTTCCTTTCGCGTTCGATCCGTTCCACGAGTGGCACCACTTCCTGCTCCACGCTCGCATGGAAGGCGATCGCATCGGCAGGCGTATGATCGAAGCGGCCCAACGACTTGTACATGTAGTCGCGGAAGTTCGTGAAACCCGCGTTGGTGGCCACGGTGTGCCGCTTGTGCACCATGCGATCGTAAAGCCCGTTCAGCTTCACGTGATCGCGGCTTCGCCGTTCCGCGATCAGCCGGTAGATCTTCTCGCGCTCTTCGCGATCGGTGCTTTCCAGGATCGAAGCGGCCTTGGGTAAGGTGATCTGCTCGCTGTTCCAATCCACCGCCATCGCACCGATGGTGCCACTGTATTCCTGCCCCATCGATCGGAGCTCGGCCTGCAACGGAACGTTCTCTTCACGGAAGATCTCCAACTGGCCTTTTATACCGCGGAAAAGCACAGGAAAGCCTTCACCTTCGATCTTGTCGGCGAAGGCTTCGCCCATCAAACGGCGGTTCAGCTTGTCGGTCCACTGCTCCACCTTGGGCAGCACGTCAGTCACGAATTCCTGGTAACTCTTTCCGGCCTTTTCATCGCGCGTATCAAGCGTCATGCGTATGTATCGCCATGCACCTTCTTCACTGATCACAGCTTCCAGTTCGCTCAGATCGTGAAGCCATTTCTTCAGCTCGTCCGCCGATCCGATCTTGCGGTAGAGCAGTTCCTCGAAATGGTGGGCCACATCGTCCCAACCCTCCACTTTCAGTTTCGCTGGAACGAAAGTGCGAAGTACTTTTTCCTGGGCCATTGCTCCGCTGCCGCGCTGCGCGGATTTGCGCATGGTGGTCGCCTTGGGCTTGCTGGTGGTGGCGGTCTTCGCTGCGGCCTTCTTCGCAGCGGCCTTCGGCTTCTTGGCACCATCATCCTTCGCCGCGGACTTCTTCTTTGCGCCTTTTTCCTCCTCTTCCTTCTCTTCCTTCTTCTCTTCCTTCTCTTCGAAGATGCCGTTCTTCAACAGCTGATCATACCAACTGAAAAGCTTGCGCACGTCGCTCGGGTAGATCCGCTCGCGATCATGTTCGGGCAGCGCTTCACCCAGTTTCGCGAACAGCTTGTCGGTATCTTCCTTGGGATCGAGGCTTTCCTTGCCTTTCTCCACTTCATGCAATTTCTTCAGCACTTGCGAGAGCGGCACATCATCACCGGTGGTGAACATGCTTATTTCCTCCAGCGAGCTCACACGCACGCTCGCATGGATCGGTTGGCGCTTGCCATCGATCAAGGATTCCACGATAAGCGCCTGCCGGCCTTGCGCCACAATGCGAAAAAGGCCCTGCTTGCCGGCCACTGAAATGATCTTGCTAAGGTCCATGTTCCTGTTGTGCTGGGGCAAACTTAGCACACGCACCGGCCCGTGCGCGGTATTGTTCAAGAGTATTGCCAGTTTCCGATCGGTGGTTATTTGAGCATGCCCCCGCTCCTACCGATCCAGGGCTTCGCCCGCCGAAGCTTAGCGAAAGCGGGGTCGCCCCATCCGTTCCAAGTCCCGGTCGCTGCGCTGCCTTCCGGGCTTTCCACTTCCTCCGCGGTACTGCGGAGCGCTCACGCAAAATCCCGGTCGCTGCAACGTCTTCAACCTTCAACCACCCAACCCTCAACCTCTTCACTCACGTTTTCTGCTTCTTCTTCTTTGCCGCAGGAAAGAGAATGTTGTTCAAGATCAAACGGTAACCGGCCGAGTTCGGGTGCAGGCTCAGATCCGTTGGCGGATCGCCCACCATATGCTGATAATCCTCCGGATCGTGGCCGCCGTAGAATGTCCACTGGCCAAGGCCGAATTCACCGTGTATGTACTTCACCGTGCCTTCGGCCTTGTTCTCTCCCATGACCGTTACGCCAGGCTTCACAAGCGATCCGCGGAAAGCGGTGGTCTGGCCCATGAAACCGCGTACCACTTGCTCGTGGCTCTGGCAAAGCATTGTAGGAACGATGTCCCATTTCGCACTGAAATCGAAGAGCGTGAAGAAATCGCGCGGCTGACCGATCCGTGAGTGGATATCGGTGGCATCGATGTCCGAGAATTCGTAGATCATCGGATCGGTGATCAGCTTGAAATCCTTGAACGCGAACGATCTATTGTAATCGATCTTCTGTTGCGCCTGCGGATCGATCGGATCATGATCGAATTCCGCAGCAACGATGTCCACACCTTCGGCAGCGAGCGCGATGTCGTACGAATCCGTGCCCGAGCACATCGTGAAAAGGTAACCGCCACCGGCCACATAATCGCGTATGCGCGTGGCCACCGCCAGTTTCATCTCGCTCACCTTCGCGAAGCCAAGCTGCGAAGCGAGCTCTTCCGATTCCTGCACCTGCGCCTGATACCACGGCGCGTTGCGGTAGTTGCGGTAGAACTTGCCATACTGCCCGGTGAAATCCTCGTGGTGCAGATGCAACCAATCGAATTGCGGCAAAGTGCCGGCGATGATCTGCGGATCGTAGATCCGCTCGTACGGGATCTCGGCGTATTGCATCACGAGCGCGACCGCATCATCCCACGGCTGGAAACCTTCCGGCGCGTACACGGCGATCTTCGGTGCCTTTTCCAGTTTCACCACTTCCATGTTCACCTCGGGATCGGCGATCTCGGCAAGGATCGAGTTGGCCTGCCCATCGGCTATGATC
>JAEZDL010000152.1 GCA_023418095.1 Bacteroidota bacterium | reverse complement strand
GCCACCAGGACATTCCCGGCGATCAGCTGCCTCTTCAACATCGTGCTGTAGGACCAGAGCGCTGCGATCGCGAACGCAGGAATGGAGACCAGCTGGATCATTCCGGTGCGCCATGCCACGAAAAGCCCGCACAGCAGGCCGATCGCGCTGAGCACGAGATGCGCGAGCATCGCCTTGCGGCGTTCCACTTTCCTGCCCACGATCACTTCACCGGGTTTGTTGATGCGATCGATGCGAGTATCGAAATAGTCGTTGATCACATTTCCGCCGGCCGCTATGAGCACGGTGCTCAGCACCAGCAAGGCGAAAAGCGGTACAGGCATCTGCGCACCGAACCAGGGTGGGAGCGCGAGCCGATCGATATCGGTCCCATCACCCAGGTAAAGTAGAAGCGCCTTAAGGCCACGGATCAGATTCCCTTCGATCACCCCGTGCCTCATCAACACCATCGTGATGCCGATGATCAACAGATTGATCGGGCGGGTAAGCTTGATCAGGTCGCGCATGTCACCAAGTATACGATCGGGTGGTGAGCCAGCGCCCCTGTACTTTCAAGACCTGTTCCAGCAGATCGCGCACGCACCCGCGACCACCATTGCTCTTACTGATGAATGCGCTTATCGCCTTCACTTCCTCGGCGGCATCGGCCGGGCAACAGGGCAGGGCCACCGATCGCATCACCGGCAGATCGGGAATATCGTCGCCCATGTAGGCCGTGGTGGCTGGATCGATACCGGCGTTGCTGCATAGGTCGCGAAAGAGCGAGAGCTTGTCGGCCACAGACATGTACACCTCCTTCACGCCCGATCGTTGCAGGCTTTCCTCCACCGCTTTGGATCGGCCGCCGCTCATGATCAGTATGCGCAGCCCTTCCTTCACCGCATGTTGCACGGCGTACGCGTCGCGTACATAAAAGGTGCGGCGCGGTTCCTCGCCGGTCACGAGTTCAACGGAATTGTCCGTGAACACACCATCAAGATCGAAGATGAAGGTCTCGAGGTTGGCCAGTTCTTCCTTGAAGGATCGGTCGTTCATGTGATCAACGCCAGATGAAACCCGGCAGGCGCAAGGCCCGCAACGTTCTGTTGATGGCATTCAGCATCACATCACCACCACCCTTGATGATCTTCTGCGTGAGGTTGCGTTTTCTGGCGCGCGAAAAGGTGGCCTCCCCGGTCTTGCTATGGACAGGCGCCCCCCGTGGTTGTTTTTCGATCACCACGATACTGTCATAGAAATGGATGGATCCCACCGACCGGGTGAAGCCATCCGGCCTCAAACTCGATTGTTCCGAATGGAAGGCGTGCAATCGATCGATCAGGCCTTTACAGAATTCAATGAACGTACCTCTTCGCTGATGACCTCCACCCCATTTCAACCAGTAAGAAGTATGAAGGTCCTCGCAGAGATAGACGCCATCGCTTTTCACATGATCGAACAACTCCTGATAGGTGGTTATCTGCTGGCGCATCGTATGGCCGCCGTCATCGATCAGGATATCGATCGGGGGGATCTTCCGCTTCACTTCCCGAAGGAATTTCCGATCGGATTGTGAGCCGATGAAGATCTTGATGCGCTCCTCTTCGAACTGTTTGCAGTTGGGATCCACATCGATCCCATGGATCATCGCCTTGTCGCCGAAATAGTGCTTCCACATCTGCAGGCTTCCCCCTTGGGATACACCGATCTCCACCACCACGATCTGCTTCCCGCGATACCTATCGAAATGACGTTCGTATATGTCGAAGTAGTGTTCCCATTTGTGGATCAACCGCTTCGTGTTGCTCCTGAAATAGGTCTCCAGTTCACTGGCCATGGATCGCAGGGATCAAAAGTCGGAGCAAAGGTAGACGGGAAAAAATGTTGACATATTTTCCGGCATTGTAAATCTTAATATTTTGTCATTATCTTTGACCGCCGGATAAATGGCCGATCGTATGACGTGAAGTCCGGCAATAATAAGGATCACCATGGCAAACCCATTCTTCGGACCCAACATCAAGTTACTTCGCCAGCGCCGTGGCCGTTCACAAGAGGAAACGGCGATCGCGCTGGATGTGAAACGCTCCAGTTGGAGCGGTTATGAGAACGGCAGCGCTGAGCCGCCCTTCGATCTTCTGGTACGCATCAGCACCTATTTCAAGGTGAGCGTGGATAAACTGCTGAAGGAGGATCTGACCCAGCTTGGTGAACATGCGCTGAGCACCTTGGAGCGCGGTGGTGATCTCGATCTGGCCGGCAAGCGGCTCCGCGTACTTGCCACTACTGTGGACAAGGAGGATCGGGAGAACGTGGAACTTGTGCCGGAAAAGGCCAAGGCAGGTTACGCGGCCGGTTACGCGGATCCGGAGTACATCAGCATTTTGCCCACCTTCCAGATGCCTTTCCTGAGCCGCGATCGAAAGTACCGTACGTTCCAGATCAGTGGCGATAGCATGCCGCCCGTTGCCGATGGATCATGGGTCACGGGGGAATATGTCCAGAACTGGCAGACGATCCGCGATGGGCAGCCGTACATCGTGGTCACCAAGGAGGATGGGATCGTGTTCAAGGTGGTGTACAACCAGTTGAAGGAGAAAGGCACACTGCTTCTCTGCAGTACCAATCCGATCTATTCGCCTTATGAGGTGGAAGTGGGGCAGGTGCTGGAGATCTGGAAATTCGTGCACTTCATAAGCGCCGAACTCCCCGAACCGAACCTTTCACGCGATGAACTCTCACGCAGCGTGATCGATCTGCGCAAAGAGGTGAGCCATCTGCGCAAAGCGATGGAGCAGCAGGGACGGTTGCAGTTCTGAGCCTTTCATTGCCGGGCAGGTCCACGGTGTATGATGGCCCGGTCGATGACGATCCGTGCATGTGAGTACATCGATCGTCGATACGGATCCCCAGCTTTCGGTGTGGATCAGGGTTGGCGACCATGTACGTACGTGCATGGATCGGCCGGCGATAGGTTGAAGTGAGCCTTTGGCGTGCAGTTACCTTCGCGGACCATATGCGCATCGATCCGATCGATCTTATCGTAAGGCCCTTTGAGCGTTTCATGCACAACCAGGCAACGGGCGGTGTCCTGTTGTTCGTTGCCGCATTGATCGCGATCATCTGGGCGAACTCGCCGTGGAGCGAGAGCTATCACCACCTGTGGGAACACACCATCGCCTTACGTTTCGATCAATGGGAATTGGAACGCAACCTTCACCATTGGATCAATGATGGATTGATGGCGATGTTCTTCTTCGTGGTGGGACTGGAATTGAAGCGAGAGATCGTTGCCGGTGAACTGGCCGATCCGGCGAAGGCGCTCTTGCCGGTGGCCGCTGGCGTTGGCGGCATGTTGTTCCCGGCGCTGGTCTTCCTCTCGATCAACGGCTTCAGCGGCCCGGCCAGCAGCGGCTGGGGAATTCCCATGGCCACCGACATCGCGTTCGCAGTTGGGCTGATCGCCCTGCTGGGTTCACGCGTGCCCATGTCCCTGAAGATTTTTCTTACCACACTTGCCATAGCGGATGATCTGGGTGCCGTACTGGTGATCGCGTTGTTCTATACTTCGGATATCTCCGTGATCAATCTGTTGATCGGGGCGGGTTTCCTGGCGATCCTCATAGCCGGTAATTTGTTGGGTATCCGTAGCCCGATCTTCTATGCGATCTTCGGGATCGGTGGTTTGTGGACGGCCTTTTTGCTGAGCGGGGTGCATGCCACGGTGGCCGGTGTGCTTGCCGCGGCCACTATCCCCGTTGAAGTGAAGCTCGATGAAAAAGCCTACATCAACAGGTTGAACAAGTACATCGCGCAATTCCGCCTATTGAAACCAACGCCGGAAAAAACACTCACGGATGATCAGCTTTTCGCGATCGATGAGATCACGAAGTTGAGCGAACAGGCTTCAACACCGCTGCAGCGACTGGAGCGACGGTTGCATCCGTTCGTGGCCTTCATCGTGATGCCGCTCTTCGCACTGGCCAATGCCGGGGTTGAACTTCCATCGGACATCGGGAGCATGTTCACCGATCCGATCTCGCTCGGCATCGCCTTCGGTCTGTTGATCGGAAAGCCGTTGGGGATACTGCTGATCTGCTGGCTGCTCCTTAAAATGAACGTCGCACAACTAGGTTACGGGATCACGTGGCCGCACCTGGCCGGTATGGGTTTTCTTGCCGGCATCGGTTTTACCATGTCGCTCTTCATCAACGAGCTCGCGTTCACCGATCCCGATCTTCGACAACAGGCCAAGCTCGGGATCATTCTCGGATCGGTGATCGCTGGTACGATCGGTTTCATCATTTTGCGCAGAGCACCTGCTGTTCCCTCGCTCCCATCCGAAGATCTCGCTGTAGAGCCGAAGGAAAATCCACTCTAGAGACTGCCTTCCATTAACGGAATTGGACCGTGGTCTCTTCCGAAGCCGAGATCCCATTCGTGATCTCCATCCGTGAAGTGGTCGTGACCTTCAACGGCCAGGTGGTACGCAGGTCAAGTGTGATCAGCTGTTGTTGTTGCCAGGTCTCTATTCCCACAGATCGGTCAGTGGGTGTTGGAGAAGAAGCTGTCTTCTTCACCGGGACCGGCCGATCGGCCAGCTTCTTCACGATCTTCAATTCCGCCTGATCATCAGACCGGCTCATCAGCGTATACGTGGTGTTGATATGAGCGCTATCCGCCTGGGTGAACGGTGCGAAGAACATATCGGCGAATTCAACTGGTGAACTTTGAGCGAGGCTTTTTCCGAAGGCTTCGAAAAGAAAGCCGACCTGTTGATCGATGGAGCTTTCGATCATGCTCTCATTCTCGAACCGGTGCAACAAAGGTTGAAGCGAAGCCTCTACCTGCTGGGCGATCGCCGCATCCTTCTTCCGCAGGGCGCGTAGGCAATGGTCTGCAGCTCGCTTCACGAATTCACGCAGATCGGTGGCGTTCAACAATCGCGGTGCGCCGCTATCGCGATCCACTTCGTACCGGATGATCATCCGCCGGAACGGTTCCACCTCGAAGGGGAAGCCGGTCTCGAAATATGGTTTGAGCATCGGCAGCACCATGTTCTCGTGATCGATGGAGATCATCACCACCTCCGGCGTGATATCATAGACCCGCACTTTCGCACTCGTACTGTACGGAATGATCGTATCCATCCTTTCACCTTCCGCGTTCACCCTGGTGATCGTTTGCGTGCGCGTGATGTACATGGTGCGCAGATCATCGCGCTTCCACTTCGGGATGATGAAAAGTTCCTGGCCGAGCGCTGCGGACGTGAGCAGCAGCAGCAGGGCGCAGGGGAGCATGCGTAATAAAGGTGATCGCATTGCGCTAAGTAACTAAAACCGCCCGATCGGCGAAAGCCGTCAGTTCTCCACCATCATCATCTGTTGAAGCACCCTTCCGCCCTGGCGATCTTCCACAATGAACACGTATGTGCCAACGGCAAGGGATCGCAGCTCGAACACTGGATCTTTCTCCACCGATCTGAGGGTTCGCTGATCCAGGAGGCGGCCGGCCATATCGGTGATCGTGAGCTTCGATCCGGCGGAGAGCTGCCCGTTGATGATCACATGATCTGCTGCCGGGTTCGGATGGATCGTGATCTTTTGGGAATGCCTGTCCTCCAGGCTGGTGGTGATCGACGCGACGAGCCGATACAATGTTCCACCTTGATGCCCGATGTAAAGTTCGCCCTCGTGGTCCTCGCCAATGCACGTCAACCCGAACGGAAGATCGCTGGCGAGCTGTTCGGGCATCCAACCCCCGCTGCCATCAGGAAGAAGTGACCGGATCACACCGGCGCATAGATCGGTGTACAGGTATCTTCCGTAGAGTTGGGGATAGGTCCCACCGCGGTAAACGCGGCCACCGATGATCGCACACCAGCCTTCGGTATGCGGATGAACGATCACGGGTTGTTCGTGATCCTCGATGGCTCCACAATCAGTGGCATCTGGAATGGGGGTAAGGCCTTCGAAGCAGCGCCAGCCGAAATTCCAGCCGCCACCGGTCCCCGCTTCGATCAGGTCGATCTCCTCCCATTGTTGTGCACCCACATCTCCGAACCACAGATCACCCGTCAGCCGATCGAAGGACATGCGCCACGGATTCCGGAGGCCGTAAGCCCAAACTTCCTGAACGGTATCGATCGAATTAGCGAACGGATTGTCCTGTGGAATGGCAAAGCCGGCGCTATCGCCGGAAACATCGATCCGCAGGATGGAGGCCAGGGGCTCCGTAAGATCCTGGCCATTCACGGGGAATGCACCATCACCAAGGCTGAAGTACAGCATGCCATCGGGGCCGAACTTCAGATCGCCGCCTTTGTGGATGTTGCTGGGGTGCGGATAGGTCCACAGGATCTGTTCCGATGAAAGATCGCCCACATTTGGATCGGAGGATACCTGGAAACGCGAGATTCGGGTGTATACCTGATCGGTGAGCGCCGTGTAATGCACATAGAAGTGACCGGTATTCTCGAAATCCGGGTCGAAGGCAAGTCCCAGGGATCCGAGCTCACCAGAACCCCAGACCTGTGCGCTAAGATCCATGAACGGTTGCGGCAGCACAGCACCGTTCTGCACGATGCGGATAATGCCGTTCTGGGTGAGGCAGAAGAGCCGGTCGTCGCCCGCATGACTTATATCGACCAGAAAACCCAGGCCTGTGGCCACTGGTTGCAGTTCCACTTCCGGCTGGGCCGATACTCGGGAGAAGAGGAACAGGAATGGAAGCAGGTATCTCATCGCACCCGCAAAGGTATCCAGTGCGTACAGGCGAAAGTGGGTTCCCGATCGTACCGATCGGGGCAAATGGAAAGGGCCGCTCCACCAGATGGAACGGCCCTTCATCAATTCAGATCCTGCTATTGCACCAACTTACTTGGGTGTAGCTGGCGAAGCCGGTGTGGCTGGCGTTGCCGGAGTGGCCGGAGTTCCCTTGGTGCCTGGTGTGGCACGAGTGGCCGGCGTGGCGGGTGTAGTACCAGAAGGTGTGGTGGTACGCGTGGTGGTCGTGCTGTAACGCTCGTACTGCTCCTCCGTAAGTACGCCACGAACTTCCTTGTCACGACGATCAAGGAGATCGTTGTAGCCAGGTGCTGTCATCGGATCATCTCCGAGAGCGCGGTATTCACGATCGTAACGCTCATCGATCTCACGCAAACGCTCGGTCTGTGTCTTGTCCAGTCCCATTTCAGCGGAACGTGTTTCATCGAAACGCTGCCATGCACTGTTCTCCTGTGTGGTCGTAGTGGTGGTGGTGCGCTCGGTTGTGCGGGGAGGAGGAGCATCCATGGTACCTCCATCCGTTCTACTATTGCTGTTCGGTGTTGTTTGCGCAGTTGCGCCGATCGCGAACACAAGGCTCGCCATGGCCGCTACACGGCCGAGGTTGTTCTTCCAGAAACGGTTCATTGATCTAAGGTTTGGCCCCGGCAGGGACAGATCAGGGACCAAATCGGCGTTGTTCGAGGGAGAGCGCATTTTCAGGCGACGATCAATGGGAATGGAACGATGGATCGAAGAACAGCCGCGATGATCTGGACCTTTAAGTTCGCAGGTCACTCCGGGTAACGTGGATGCCATTACCCGATCGGCCCAACACTGTGGGGCGAAAGGAACACTTCCGGTCAGAATTGGAAATAGATGAACGGGACCATTTCCGCAGTAACGGTCTGGTAGATCACCAGCACCACGGCGATCGAGATACCTGCGATCACAGCCAAGGGTGCACGCGCGAACCAAAGCCGGTAGCGTTGCTTGAAGGTTTCCGGAAGCCAGTGGATGATCAAGCCGGCGAGCATCACAAGGAACACCTTGCGGAACGCTGCGATCACTTCACCAGCCAGGTGAAGGCCGGGATCGGAAGTGATCTGGTGAAGGATCTCGTTGACCGTCTCCAGCGAATCACTGCGGAACCAGATCCTGGTGAAGGTGATGAACGTGAAGGTGATGAACACCGCCCATGCATGCGCGACCCAATGC
>JAEZDL010000212.1 GCA_023418095.1 Bacteroidota bacterium | reverse complement strand
CCGATCGAAAGGCGCCAGGCCATGCGATCTTAGCATCGCATGGTCTTTCACGATCTGGTAGGAGTGCTCAACTCCAATCTGCATTTCCTGGCCACCCTGTTCATCATCATGGTGGCGATCATCCTGTTCATAAAGGAGTCCTTCCCGATCGATGTCACTGCCATCCTCATCATGGCGCTGTTCATCGTGGCCGGTGTTCTTGCCCCGGAGGAAGGGTTCGCAGGCTTCACGAATCCGGCTACCATCACCGTTGGCTGCATGTTCGTGCTCAGCCATGCGCTGTTCCGCAGCGGTGTTCTCGATCCATTGATCCGCGCACTGATCCGTGTGGGCCGCTGGCATTTCGTGGCTGCTTTGGTGCTGCTGGTGCTCTTCGGGACCATCCTTTCAGCCTTCATCAACGACACGGCGGTGGTGGCTTTGCTCATGCCTGCCGCCCTGCGGCTCGCCGATCGCACGGGGATCTCACCGAGCAAGTTGCTCATGCCACTTTCGTTCGGCGCATTGCTCGGGGGCGCATGCACATTGATCGGCACGAGCACCAACATCCTGGTAAGTGGCATCATCGAAAAGGAAGGATATGAACCGCTTGGCATGTTCGAGTTCAGCGGAGCGGCCATATGGGTCGCAATGGGTGGTGTGGCCTACATGATGACGATCGGTCTTTTCCTGCTTCCCGATCGCGGCAAAGGTGT
Organism: Bacteroidota bacterium; assembly: GCA_023418095.1. Classification (GTDB taxonomy): domain Bacteria; phylum Bacteroidota; class Bacteroidia; order Flavobacteriales_F; family PHOS-HE28; genus PHOS-HE28. The sequence goes on along the minus strand of JAEZDL010000212.1, from coordinate 11,167 downwards.
GGCTACGACCACTGGTACCACATTGTTCGTTGCCAAGATCAGGCTCGAAAAGGGATCTAAGGATATTGGCCGTACGATCGGTGCTTCCTTGTTGGTGAAGGATCATGAAGTACGCATCCTGCGGCTGCGGCAACGTTTCGGGCTTGCCGACAAGGAATTCGATGCAGAAACCTTGCTCAATGAAGGCGATGAGCTGAAGATCGAGATCGGCCGCGATCGGTTGCGCGAATTGCGCCGCACCAATGGAATAAGGATACTAACCGAACGTGAAGAACCCGGCGATCCGCAGAACACCCGGTTCTTCGAGGCCGTGATCCCATTGGGATCGAAACTGGTGGGCATGAGCCCGGGCTCGCGTGCTTTCTTGCTCGAGCTGGAACATGGTGTCGTGGGTGTGCGCCGCACCGATCGCATGATCGCTGGCGATCCGGAACACACACCGCTCGTAGAAGGCGACATCCTGTTGCTAACCACAAACACAGGCAACATGTACCGCCTCAGCGGCCACGATGACCTTACGGTGATCAACGAGTTCGAGATCGAGGCCATCGATCTGCGCAAAGCGATCACCGCGCTCATCATCCTCATCGGTGTCATTACCGTGCCTGCGCTAAATATCGCACCGATCGTGATGAGCGCGATGGTGGGCGTGCTCGCATTGATCCTGGGCCGGGTGATCGATCCGGAGGAAGCCTACCGCGCGATCGAATGGAAGGTGATCTTCCTGCTGGCCGGCGTACTTTCCATGGGCGCGGCGCTACAAAAGACCGGCGGCGACCAGATCATCGCCAACGGACTTTCAACCTTCCTGGTGGACAGTCCGCCGATCGTTGCGCTGGCCGTGATCTTCGGCATCACGTTCATATCGACCAATTTCATGAGCAACAATGCCACCGCGGCATTGATGACACCGATCGTGCTGCAGCTCGCACCAACGTTGAACGTGAGCGAACGCCCGTTCGTGATCGCCGTGATGTTCGCAGCATCGTTCGCGTTCATGACACCCATGGGCTACCAGACCAACAGCATGATCTACGTGCCCGGCAAGTACCGCTTCAACGATTACCTGCGCGTGGGCACGCCGCTCACCCTCATCATCTGGATCGTTTCCATGATCGTGATCCCGATGTATTTTCCTTTCTGAATTCTTTGGGCGTGCCCCCGCTTCAAAAGCAAGCGGCGTCGCGCTCTACTCTTCAACTCCTCGCTGCGCTGCGGGGTTTCCGATCCGATCGCTCACGCAACACTCCGTCACACCACCAGTTCCCTGTTCCGGTTCGGGATATCCGCTTTGTCGAACTTGATCTGTTCATCCTGTTCCTTCAGCTTCATCACAAGTTCGAGCGCGTCGGGCACCACATCACTGCACAGCACCACGAACGATCCCTTCGGCGCTGTGCCGATCGCATGGCGGATCGCCTCCTCTTCCTTCTTGATCACTGTGATCTCCTTGTCCGGATCGATCTGCGCAATGCCTTTCACCAATAGATCGATTATCTCGTCTGCGCTCTTTCCGCGCAGGTTCCGATCCTGGCGGATGATGATCCGATCGAACATCTGTGCGCTCAATCGGCCCAGGTTTATCGTATCCTCATCGCGGCGATCGCCCACACCCGCGATCACACCGATCTTCGGCGAATCCGGTATGCGCGAAATGAACCGGCCCAGCGCTTCGAAGCCATGCGGATTGTGCGCGTAGTCAACCACTACCTGGAAATTCCGGAACTGGAACATGTTCAACCTGCCTGGTGTTTGCGCCGGTGATGGCACGAATGTGTTCAACGCCGATCGGATCTCCTCCACCTTCACTCCTTTTATATACGCCGCAAGAACTGCGGGTAATATGTTCTGTATGTTGAACACCGCGCGGGCGCCGTATGTGAGCGGAACGTTCACCGCTTTCTCGATCCGCAGTTTCCATTCGCCTTTGCTGATCGTGATGAAGCCATTCTCGTAAACCGCGGCGAGCCCGCCGAGTTTGCAGTGTTGACGCAAAAGCCGGTTGTTCTCATCCAGGCTGAAGAGCGCGATCTTGCATTCGCACTGTTTGCGCATGGCCATCACCAGTTCGTCATCGGCGTTCAGGATCGCGTAGCCATCGCGCCGCACACTTCGCGGAACGGTGCTCTTCACATGCGCAAGGTCCTCCAACGTGTTCACATCCTTCAGCCCAAGATGATCGGCCGCCACGTTAGTCACGATCCCGATGTCGCAATGCTCGAAGCCAAGTCCACTTCGCAACATTCCGCCACGCGCGGTTTCCAGCACCGCCATGTCCACCAGTGGATCCTTCAAAACGAACTGCGCGCTCGCCGGACCGGTGCAATCACCTTTCATCAACATGCGGTTCATGATGTACACGCCATCGCTGCAGGTCATTCCCACTTTATGGCCAACACTGCGCATGATGTGCGCGGTGAGCCGTGTCGTGGTGGTCTTCCCATTGGTACCGGTAATGGCGATGATCGGGATCCGGCTGGGTGCCCCTGGCGGGAAAAGCATGTCCACCACAGGTTCCGCAACGTTCCGCCCTAAACCGTTCGTGGGATCGAGATGCATGCGGAATCCAGGCGCGGCATTCACTTCCAACACCGCGCCGCCTGTTTCTGTGAGCGGTTGTGTGATATCATCGGTCATGATATCGATCCCGCAGATGTCCAGATCGATGATGCGGCTGATCCGCTCGGCCATGAACACATTGTAAGGATGCACGATCTCGGTGACATCCTCCGCCGTTCCTCCGGTGCTGAGGTTCGCGGTCGCTTTCAGGTAGATCACTTCATCCTTCGGTGGAATGCTTTCGGCCGTTAGGCCCGATCGGGCCAAAAGCTTCTCGGTATGATCATCGATCTCGATCTGCGTGAGCATCTTCTCATGCCCATACCCGCGCCGCGGATCCTTGTTCACCTCCTCCACCAACTGCTTGATCGTGCTCTTTCCATCGCCGATCACACAGGCAGGCGTACGTTTTGCCGCCGCAACGAATTGGTGATCGATCACCAGCAACCGGTGATCAAGCCCACTGATATAGCGCTCCACGATCACGCTGCGGCTGATCTCCTTCGCCTTTGCCAGGGCGATCTTCGCTTCTTCCAAGGTCTTGATCCCGATCGTTGCGCCACGGCCGTGATTCCCGCCGATCGGCTTGATAACGCAGGGGAATCTCACCACCGAAAGCGCTTCCTCCAAACCTTCTTCCGTTCTAACAACACGACCGCGTGGCACAGGGATCTCGTAGCTCTCCAGCAATTGCTTGGTCTCTTCCTTGTCACAGGCGATCTCCACCCCGATGTTGCTGGTGCGGCTGGTGATCGTAGCCCGGATCCGCTTCTGGTGTACGCCATGCCCGAGCTGCACAAGGCTTTGACCGTTCAACCGCAAGTACGGGATCCCACGTGCGACCGCTTCGTGCACGATGCTCGCCGTGCTCGGGCCAAGCCGCGAATGTTCACGTAATTCCCGCATCTTCTGGATGTCCGCATCCAGATCATACTCCTTCCCATCTATCAACGCTTCAGCGATCCGCACCGATGCTTCGGCCGCGTAAAGCCCAACCGGTTCCTCGATGTAACTGAACACCACGTTGTAGACGCCGGTTTCAGAAGTGCTTCGCGTGCGCCCGAATCCGGTATCCATCCCGGCCAGCGTCTGTATCTCAAGCGCGATGTGTTCGATCACGTGGCCCATCCACGTGCCGCGCTTCACTCGCTCAAAGAAACCACCCGGCTTTTCTTCGCTACATCGATGTTCGTACAATGAAGGAAGCAGTGCGACCATCCGATCGAAAAAGCCGGGGATCTTGTGCGTGGGCCGTTCTTCCAGATCTTCAATATCGAGCCGCATCACGATAAGCTGGTGCCGTTTCACAGACCAGTGGTTTGGGCCGCGCATGGCCTTCAATTCGAGGATCCGCATATAAATGGGGGAATTATTACCGGTGGAAGATATGCAGCCGTCACCGATCCATCAAAACGGTATTGTTGATGATCGGGGTGGAACATGAGGACCTGCCACAAGTGCGGCTCTAGCTTTGCATGGGCGGAACGGCTCCACAGGAGCCAACGGGGGGAAACAACCTACGAATGATACCTAAAGGAAAGCTGATCGCGATCGGCGGGAATGAGGACAAGGGTGTGCAACATGAAGGCGGCCACCGCGACAAGGTGTTCCGCAATGATTTCATCGAAGCCGGGATCCTTCGCCGTGTGGTGAATGAGATCGGTGGAAAGGACAAGCGGCTGGCGGTGATCACCAGCGCGAGCAGCATTCCAGATGAAGTAGGCCGCAACTACCAGGAAGCGTTCGGCAAGCTCGGTCTCACCGATGTGGACATCCTCGAGATCCGCGATCGCAAGGACGTGACCCCGGAGATGACCGAACGCCTGCGCCTCGCCGATGGTGTGATGATCAGTGGTGGCAATCAATTGCGCCTCACGAGCATTTTCGGTGGTACCGCTTTCCTGGAACTTTTGAAGGACCGCTATTACAATGAGGAGGGTTTCGTGATCGCAGGCACCAGCGCTGGCGCCATGTGCATGAGCAACACCATGATCTACCAGGGTCACAGTAGCACTGGTCTTTTCAAGGGTGAAGTAAAGATGACCACCGGTCTGGCCCTGGTGAGCGACGTGATCATCGATTCGCATTTCGTGGCACGCGGCCGGTTCAGCAGGCTTACCCAGGCCGTGGCGGCAAATCCCACCGCGATCGGGATCGGGCTTGGCGAGGATACCGGCGTGGTGATCACCAAGGGCGATCACCTGGAGATCATCGGCAGCGGCCAGGTGATCATTTTCGATGGGCATGAGATGAAGCACACCAACATCGCCGATATCGAGGAAGGCCGTCCGTTGAGCGTGGAGCACATGATCGTGCATATCATCAGCGAAGGGTACAACTACAATGTGAAGAAACGATCATTCTCCGTGCCTGAAGCGATCGCGCGCTGACGGATCGGCCATCTCCTGCGAAAGGCGGATCTTTGTTCCCGATGAACACGAATTCTCATGTGATCGGACATTTCCGCAAGGCGGCGCTTGCTGAAGGTGTAAGTTTCCTCGTACTCTTGTTCCTGGCGATGCCGTTGAAGTATGCCTTGGATCTGCCAATGGCCGTTACCGTGGTTGGTTGGCTTCATGGCGTTTTCTTTATCTGGTATTGGGTGGCCGCTCTCCCCTTGTTCACTGTGCTTCGCTGGCCGATCGAACGCGTGATAGGTCTGGGGCTCGCCTCTGTTCTGCCATTCGGCACGTTCGTGCTGGAGCGGGTCTGGCTCCGGCCATTGCTGCCGAGAACCGAACAAGGTCCGATCCGATCGTAGCTGATCTTCCCGCGGGTGTGGAGTGGTCTTCCCAAGAATGCATCCATGGGAAAGATCCAAAGCTGCCGCAAAGCTTTGATCGGCTCAGGAATGACGCGGAAAGAAGGGTAGCATGCGCGTAGGCTGGTCAAAGCCGGGTGAAGAACTTTTCCGATCGGTGCATAGCTTGCAGTGTGGTGGACACTTCAGTTCACCTTATTAAACATCATTGCAACATGAGATACGGAGATCGATATGAGAACGAGTACGATACCGAGAGCACAGGTTCCAGCTTCGGCATCGCAGGGTTCATAGCAGGTATGGCGGCAGGTGCAGCTCTTGGGCTTCTCTTCGCACCGAAATCCGGACGTGAGACCCGTGAGGACATCGCCGAAGTAGGCCGTCAATCGAAGGAGAAGATGGATGAATGGATCGAGACCGGCCGTTCGGAATGGTCGCGTCTGAAAGGAAAGGCTTCCGATATGGCGACCATGACCCGTGATGAGGTGACCGATTTCGTTCATTACCTGATGAACGAAGGCCGTGATCTGCGCTCACGCGTTCGGAACGAGGCTCGTTCCACTGCCGATCGTGCGGGTACGCGCACCTCGCAGATGGCCGATGATATGCGCCGCGGAGTCTAACCCATAGTTCCAGCACATGTCCACGAGTACGATCGATCACACCCGATATTCCCGATACATACGCACCGATGAGGACCGCCCCGATCTGGGGCTTTTCGCGGAAGCGGTGAAGGACGATGCCATTGCGCTGGCCGAGGCCGAAAAGGACCTTGCGATCATCACCGCCAGTGAAAAGGTGGGCGAGATCGCGGGCAAGGTCGGCATCGGCGCGGTGAGCATCATACTCGGAATGATCGTACTCATCCTGCTGAGCGTGGCCTTGGGGATCGCCTTCGGCAACTGGTTCAACGACATGGCCCTTGGCTTCGTGGCCGCTGCTGGTGTCTACATCCTTCTCGGCGTCATCTTCATGATGGTCTGGAATTCCACTTTGAAGGACAAGCTTACTCTTTCCATCATCAACGCGATCCATGAAAAGGTCTGAACGATACAAGAGCATGGATGAGGTGCGCACCGAAAAGGCGCGTCTGCGTGCAGCCCGGGAAGGTTATCGCTACAACCTTCAGGAGCATTGGACGGTGATGGGTGAGAAGGAATTCCGACGTGGGCTCGTGGGTGATGTGTTCGGTGAGCTACTCGCGGCCTGGCGCCCGGCCAAGGCGGTGATGGCCTTCATCGATCACAAGCCACAGACCTTGGCGCACATCGCCGGTCAGATGTTGGGGCACAAGAAGGAAACTCCCTGGGGCAAGGCGATCATGTGGGGACTTACTGCAGCCACGCCATACCTCAGCGAAAAGATCGGGGGGAACAAGAACGGTGAGACCCTTCTTTTCGAAGTGCGCCGATCATGGGATCGGATTAGGGATTATGTTCGCCAGCGCAGAAGCCGCCACAACGGGGTGCACGATGGAGTGCATGTCCATTGACGGAGCTGCACATATCGAATGCTCCCAGCGGACGGCCTTCAGCGCTATGTGAACATCCTGCTCGCGGTCATCCTTACGGTGACCGCGCTCTATTTCGGGAAAAGCCTGTTCCTCATGCTCACGGTGAGCGGATTGCTCGCCTTTCTCGTGCTTCCGATCGCAAGGCGCTTCGAACGGATGAAGGCACCGCGTTGGGTGGGATCGGCGATCGCCACGCTCACGGTGCTTGTAACTGTATTGTCGTTCTTCTTCCTGCTGGGCTGGCAGTTCAAGCGGTTCGGTGGCGATCTGCCTGCGTTGCGCGCCGCCTTTGCGGAAAAGGGGGCCACCCTGCTCGCCTGGTTCGAGGATCAAACGCACATCGATCGGCGCGAACAGGTGCGTTGGTTCAATGAAAGGCTGGCAGATATCGCCGATTCCAGCGGGGATATGGCCATGGGCCTTTTCCGCACCACGGGTACGGCGCTCGCCAGCATCGTCCCGATCCCGATCTTCATCTTCCTGGTGCTTCAACTGCGCGATAAGTTCCGTGTATTCTTCGAGCAATTGGGCAACACCGGTGAAGGGAACGTGCTTGGGATCATGACCAAGATCTCCGATCTGTCGCGCAAATACCTGCGCGGCGTGATCATCGTGATCATGATCCTGGGGATATTGAATTCCATCGGTTTCCTCATCCTTGGTTTGAAGTACGCGATCCTCCTGGGGTTTGCGATCGCTTTCCTGAACGTGATCCCGTACGTCGGTGTGCTGATCGGGAGCCTGCTTCCGATCATCATCGCACTGATCACCAAGGATTCCATGATGTATGCGGTTGGCGCGCTCGCCGTTTGCCTCATCACCCAGTTCCTCGAGAACAACTTCATCACACCGTATGTGGTTGGATCGAGCGTAAGCCTGAATCCGCTCGCGAGCTTGATCGCATTGCTCGCCGCAGGCATGCTTTGGGGCGTGGTGGGAATGGTGCTCGCGATCCCGCTCACCGGTATGTTGAAGGTGATCTGCGATTCGATCCCCTCGCTGCGGCCGTGGGGTTACATCCTGGGTGAAGAACGCGTGTTCGAAACAGCGAGGCGATCTCCCATGGATCTGTTCCGCACACGCACGATCACCACCACAGCACCTGCGGCTGCTGCATCCCCAGCAGTGAAGAGCGAAGGAAAAGCTACCGGAAAATAGCGGTGTGGAAGATCCCGTCGCTGCCCACCCAGCCGCGATACATGCCAGGGCAATTCATGTCCAGCGCGATCTCCCCTTCAGCCGTAACACCGATCATTCCGCCATCACCATCCAGCGGCGGAAGTTTCTCATGCACCACCACACGCATCGCCTCCTGCAAGCTGAGCCCTTTGTAGCTCATCAGGGCATGCACATCATGCGCGGCAACGGCTTTTATGAAACTTTCACCGTGGCCGGTGCAACTGATCGCGCATGATGCGTTGTTCGCATAAGTTCCCGCGCCGATGATCGGTGAATCGCCGATCCGTTGCCATTTCTTGTTCGTCATTCCGCCGGTGCTCGTAGCTGCAGCCAGATCACCGTGTACATCCAGGGCCACGGCACCGACCGTTCCGAATTTCCGTTCCACACCAGGATTGTGATCCAGCGTTACACGATCGGTCTCGCGCGCATGAAGCCATTGATCATACCGGAACTGATCGAAGAAATACTGATCGTCCTCGAGTTCGATCTTCTGCTTGTGCGCGAACTCGAACGCACCCGATCCACTGATCAGCACATGTTCGCTCTTCTCCATCACCCTTCGGGCCAGGCTGATCGGGTTCTTCACATTCGGCACACCGGCCACGGCGCCTGCCCTCAACGTGCGCCCGCACATCAGGCTCGCGTCCATTTCATGCTGGCCATCCGCATTGAATACCGATCCGCGTCCGGCATTGAACAGCGGGCTGTCCTCCAGAAGTCGTACGGCGATCTCCACCGCATCGAGCGCGGTACCACCGGTGCTAAGTACACCGTGTGCCCGGATCAATGTGTTCTCCAAAACTTCGCGGTACGCCTTTTCACGCGCTGCGCTCAGTTGCTCTTTCAGGATGACGCCGGCACCACCGTGGATCGCCAATGCGAACTTGCTCATTTCCTACGTAGGCCGATCTATTCGGCGCGATGAAGGTACGGTACACCCCAGCCGATCAATGCGCCGAACGCGAAGCCTGTCAACACATCGGTAGGGAAATGCCGGCCCGCCTTTATCCGGTAGAAACCGACAGCAAGCGGAAGTGCCGCTGCCCCGATCCATGTCGCTGTTTTCAATTCGCCCGTGGCGTTGGATCGGTGCACAAGGCTCGCGCATGCGAATGTCACGGAAGAAGCCGTGGACGTATGCCCGCTCCAAAAGCTCACGAGGTTTCCGTTCTCCGGCCTTTCACGCGGCGGAACATCCATGCCGTACACGTAAGGCCTTGGCCGCGCGATCGAATGTTTCGCGATCGACGTGATGCCCGAAGTGAGCAGAAGACTTTCAAGAACGATCGTGATCGGCACCATTGGTTCCTCACCCTGTTGCACGATCAGCGGGATCACAAGTGAAGCAGCGACCGTTGAACTCATCACGATGTCCGAAGTGCGGTGCGCGGGAATGCTCCATCGATCCAGCGCGATGCGATCGATGCGCGGGATCTCCGATCGATCGAACAACATCAATGTATCAAGCGGTTTCTCCTTCACCACGAAACGGCCGAGACTGAAACTTGCCAGTCCGATCCCGCCGATCGAAAGTTCCCGGCCTAGCTGCAGATCGTGCCTGGTCTGGGCGATCGATGGAAAGATCGTGATCAGGCAAAACAAAATGGCCTGCGCTTTCAACACAGGCCATTTCAAGATCCAGCGCACGTGATCAGAAGGTGATCAATACGCCATCGGCGATGAAGAAGAGGCTTTCCTCCGGTTCATTGATCTTGGCGATCTCGTCTTCGCTCTTGCCGGCATCTTCAGCATAATGGCGAAGCGTGGCCACATCGGTCACTTCCTTGGTCGCGTACCCTTGAAGAACGGCGCGTTTTCCTTCCAGACCTTCCGTGGGAACGAAGAAACCGTAATCCTTGAACTTCACTTTCATCACATCACCATCGGGAAGTTTCACATCCATCCAGCAACCTTTCTTGATGCAGCTGGTGATCACTTCCGCTTCGATCTTGGTGGCAAGCGAATCGGCAGACTTCATCTGCTTCACGAATTCGGTGGTGCTGATCGCACCTTCGGCAGTGATCTCCTCGCCGTAGTGCTTCACGTTCTGCGCGTTCGCCGCAAGCCCGATCGAAAAAGAAATGATCGCAGCGAACGTTAGTCTGGAAATGGTCTTCATCTGTTTCGTGGGAATGGTGCACAAAGTTCGGTGATCGCAGTGATCAAAAGCCATGCCCTATTGTTGGAAACCTTTGCCAAGGCTCGATCGTTGGAGCCCGTGCGATCCTAATTTGGCGGAACAGAACAAATGGGGAAGGAAAAAATGACGATCGGCCGGCTCGAACATATCGAGCTTCCCGGGATCGGCATTCCCCGCGTGGAGGCGAAGATCGATACCGGTGCATACCGCAGTGCGATCCATTACCAACGGATCAAGATCAAAAAGGATGATACCGGAAGGCGGCTCGTTGTTCTCTTCCAGATGGGCGGCCAGCGCAAGAACATCACGTTCAGAAAATTCCGGCGCGTCACGGTGCGCAGCAGCAATGGTGACACGAGCCGGCGCTATCTGATCAGCACCCGCGTCCGCCTCAACGGCCATACGGTGAACGCACAGTTCACGCTCTTCGATCGAAGCGACATGAAATACCAGGTGCTGCTCGGCCGGAAATTCCTGCGCGGAAGATTCGTGGTGGATGTGAGCGCGAAGAATTTGTTGGGGTGATTACGTCTGCACTTACAGATGTCAACGGCTCATCCATTTCATTTTTCGATAACCGAAAAAATCAGCTCATCAAGAACTATTGGCGCATTCATGACATTTATATGATCCGGCACGTTACGTTGCGCACCCAGTATAATATACCTAATCTCATTGACCGGGTCGATAACACGTTCCACCGTTATCCATTCCATGGTAGGCTGTAGTCCTGCTCCTAACCAATATTCCCCGAACTGATTAGGATACTCTTGAGCAAGTCGATAATGCTTCTCCAACTTTATCGGATCCCATTCCATTAACCCCATAATTTCGTTTTCCTCTTTTAATAAATACAAATTCACACCGGCTATTGAAATTGAATCATGGGCACCTCTAAAAACTTGTTGATTACTTGACCTTGTAGGATCTTGACGATCCCAGCGGCATTCGATCTCTTTGAGATCATGAAGCAGCGTCCCACCAAAGGCCTTTTCGATGAGCAACTGATCAT
>JAEZDL010000147.1 GCA_023418095.1 Bacteroidota bacterium | reverse complement strand
GTCGTTGAGGGCGGCGGCAATTTCGGCCTCGCGCTTGCCCTGGCGGGTGAACTGCTCGTAGACCCAGCGGACGATCTCCCGCTCCTCCTCGGGGCCGGGCGCGAGGATGACGCGGTCGGTCTGGAGGCTCTTGCGCTCGCCGCGGGGCAGCACGCCCTTGTGCTCGCCGCCCTGGTTGACGAGCACCCGCCGCAGGCCGTAGCCCGGCGGGCCGCCCTGGCGGTAGCCGAGTTCGATCAGCCGGCACTGGCCGCGGAACACCTTGGCCGATAGCTCGCGACTGTACTCGCCGGCCATCGCCCGCTTGACGCTCTTGATGATGGTGGCCGTCGGCCCGCCGTCGTTCTCGAACTGCTCGGCGCAGTAGTGGACCTCGATGCCGGCGCGACGGCACATGTACTCGTAGTACGCGCTCTCGTCGGCGTCCTGGAACCGGCCCCACCGGCTCACGTCGTACACGAGGATCGCCTTGAAGTCGGCGCGGCCGTTGTGGACGTCGTCGATCAGGGCCCGCAGCCCGTCGCGGCCGGAGACGCTCAGGCCGCTGCGACCCTCGTCGGCGTAGGTGCGCACGACCTCGAACCCGCGCCGGCTGGCGTACTCGCGGATCGCGTCCTCCTGGTTGGAGGTCGAGTACTGCTGGTGTTCGGTGGACATCCGCACGTACTGCGCCGCCCGCGTGGGCGGGGGCGCAAGTGGTGCGGGTATCGGGACGGTGGTGTCTGCCATTGGTGCGGTGTCTGCCATTGGTGCGGTGTCTGCCGGAGGGGGCGGGCGACGGTCGGTAGCGGAATTATGCCGGTGGGCTGTGGCACGGCGCGGGAGATCCGAGTGGCATCCCTGTGGCAAATCGCACCCTACTCCTGCCCGAGTCGCAGCGAGAAGTGGCCCGGCGTCAGGCCATTGATGGCGTCGGCCAGGTCGCCCAGCCCCGCTTCCCGGAGCCGGCGGCGCAGGTGCTTGACCACGCTGCGGAGGGCGTCGTCGGAGCCGTGCCCGTCCCACACGTCGTCGAGGAGTTGCTCGTGGGAGACGTACTGCTCCGGGGTCTCGGCCAGGCGGGCCAAGAAGCGGAACGGGATCGTGTTGCCGAGAAGACAGGTGCGGCCGCGGAAGGCGACCGTGAACCGTGACCGGTCAATAACCGGGTACGGGTGGTCCGCCGGCGGCTAGGGCGGGGGTTGGCGGCTGAGGCACTCGCCCGGGTCGAGGGCGAATTCCTCACAGAGGAGCGCGTAGGTCCGTTCCATGACCTGCATGGTGGCGGCGTGGGACTCCGCCAGTCGGCGGAGGGAGTCGCGGATCGAGTCGCGGGGGTCGGTATTAATGTGTGGCGGCCGGGTGGAGTGACGATGGGGCGCATTCCACTCTGGCCCGCGCCGCGCCGAGGTGCCGCCGACGCGGTCGCTCGTGTCGGGAGAAAGGAATATCGGCTAATCACGACGTGCCGGCTGGCGCGGCATGCGGCTCGTCATGCTCGCCTTCACGTTGGGGACGCCGCGGTGCTGCGCGAGCAACTTCGGCAGGGACGAGCCGCCGGGGAGCCCGCGGAGCCCCTTCCGAAGGGCCTGATCGACGTTGAACCACCGCTCGCCCCGCGCGCCCGGGACGGCCTGTTCCGCACACCGGCACGTCGGCCACTCGCCGTGGGTCGCGGCGTGGGCGTCCGCCCACGCCAGGATCTGTCCCGCTGTCAAGGGCGGCAGGCGGCCGATGTTTCTCACCCCGCGGTGCTCGGCGAGCAGGTCGGACAGCGTTTCGCCGCCGGGCAGTCCGCGGAGGCCGCGGGCGATCGCCTGGATCACGTTTCCCCACGTCTCCCCGCCGGACCCCGGGATCACCTCCCGCCAGTGCTTCTGCTTCGGCCACTCCCCCGTCCGCTTGTGGAAGGCGTCGGCCCAGGCGAGCACCCGATCCGCCGACAGCGGCGGCAAGCCCGCCGGGTTGCGGACCCCGCGGCGCCGGGCGAGGATTTGCGGGAGCGACGCGCCGCCCGATAGCCCGCGCTGGCCGACCCGGAGGGCCGTGTCTACCGCCAGCCACGTCTCGCCCTTGGTGCCGGGAATGCCGCCGGGCTTGGTCTTGGGGTGCGGCCAGGTGCCGGTACGGTGGTGGTACGAGTCCGCCCAGGAGAGAACTTGCGGAATTGTGAGCGGTGGTAGCCCCTTCTTGTTCCGCACGGCCCGCCGGGCCGCGAGCAACCGGGCGAGAGAGGAGCCGCCGGGCAACCCGCGGTGCCCCTTCTGTAGCGCCACCGCGATCGCCGACCACCGCTCCGTCGATGCCCCCGGCACCGCACCCGAGTCCTTCCGCGGCCAGCGGCCGTTGAGGTCGTGGAAGGCGTCCGCCCACGCCAGGATCTGGCCCTCGGTGAGGGGCGGCGGGGGCCAGAGTTTTCGCTTCCGCCGGCTGTGCATCGTCCACGTCCCGGAACAGGTGTCAGCTCGAGCCGCCGAGCGACTCCTCGGGGAGTTCCACGAGTTCGACGTCGAACTCCTGACCAACGAGGACCCACCCGTCACGCCAGCGGTAGATCAGCGCGTCGGACGGATTCCCGGCGTTCATGCACTTCCGCGCGTCTTCGGCGAGTGATCGCTCGGCGGCTCGCCTGGTCCGATGGGTGCTGACGTACCCGCGCTTCGCGCCGTAGACGACGTAGCGGAAGCCGGGAACCTGGACGCCGTGAATGATCGCGGTGTGAAGCGCCATTTCGCCCTCCTCCCCGACGATACTACCAAACGCAGGAGCGGGGACGCACAGGAAAGCTTCGGAGTGGCGCTCGCGGTGAGAGAACTCCGACTGAGCCTGATGGCGGTCGGGTCACGCCGCCTCGCGGTAGTAGTGTCTGAGCAGCCCACCGAGTCGCTCGCGGCACTTCACCGCGCCCGACGGGAACTTGAGGATGCGCGGCTCTTCGGCGCCGGCATCGCAGAGCGGCACGTTGCCCCGTGATTGGTGAGGTCTCTCTTCGTGGTAATGGGTCAAGAACTCGTGAACGAGGTGAGTGAGGTGCTTCTCGCCGCACACCACGAAGTGGTCCAACAGCTCTTTCCTCAAGGTCTGCGCGAACCTCTCCGAATACGCGTTCATGTTCGGACTTCGCGGGCCGACGCGCTTCATTTCCGTGTCGTTGACTTCGAACACCGCGTCGAACGACCGGGTGAACTTGGTGTCGTGGTCGATGATGAGCATGCGGGCCGACAGCCCCCAGTCCTCCATCTGCATCGAGACGTTTCGCGCCTGCTGCGTCACCCACGCCGAGTCGGGGTTGGCCGTCGGACTGGAGACGAACACGCGGCGGCTGCCGATGTGGATGAAGAACAACAGGTGCAAGTCCACGAACCCCGTCAGCGTCATCGACTTGACAGTGAGGAAGTCAGCGGCCCAGAGCGTGGCCGCGTGGCGCTTCACGAACTCGTCCCAACTCCCCTCGCCGCGCTTGGGACCCGGATCGAGTCCCGACTCGCGCATGATCTCGGCCACGGTGGTGCGGCCCACGGTCGTGATCCCGAGCTTCTTCAACTCGCCGAGCACGCGGGTCGAGCCCCAGCCGTTGTTTTCCCGAGCCAGTTTCAGGATCAGTTCGCGGATCTCTTCCTTGGTCTTCGGCCGACCCGGCTTGCGCTTGGCGCCCTTCTTCTTGTCCTTGCTGGGTTCGCTGTCAGCCCGCCAGCGGCAGAACGTGCGGTAGGAAACGATGGTGATGAGTTCGCGGATCGCGCCGCCGATCTTGGATCCGAACTTGACGAGTCGATTACGTTCGCGGGCGGTAAGGGTAATTCGGTCTGGTAGCTTGGAGCGGAGGATCTCGTTCTCTTTCTTGAGGTACTCGATCATCTGCCGCAGGTCGGAGTCCTTGCTGGTCGTCAGGAGGAGCCAAAGCGGCTGGAGGAATCTCATCATGGCGTGACAACTGTCTGAGTGCGGCGAAACGTCTTTGATTTCGCGAGTGGGACAGAGTTTCCGTACAGCGCTGACGAGGCCAGCAGAATGACGGTTTTGGGGCCAGCCGGCCGGGGGGTGTGAATAGCGTTCGCGTCGTGCCGGATGAGCCCGTCGTGAGGCAAGGACCGACGGCGCGACGGAGCGCCGACACAGGAACTGGAAGGGTTGGTCGGCCTCTGTGGATTCGCTTTGCGCTTGATCGCTCCGGGGGGGCACGGCGAGAGTGGCCGAACACGGCCCCCCGAGCCCTGTCGCGGACTGCCCTCGCGGGCCGGGGCAACGGCGCGGTAATTTGAATCAAGGACCAACGAGAGGAGGCGAGCCATGAGTACGGTACTCCGAAAAGGGGTCGTCCGGGGCGGCCAGATCGTCATCGACGAGCCGATGGACCTGCCCGACGGGTCGGAAGTGACAATCCTGGGTCGGACCGCGGACGAGCCGTCCCACGACCTCGGCGCCATCGACTTCATGACCGAGGACGAGCAGGGTGACGACCCCGAGGCGATCCGGCAGTGGGTTGCCGACCTGCACTCGATCCCGCCGGTACCGTCGAACCCGGAAAAAGAGGCGGAGTGGCGGGCGTGGGAGGAGCAGATGCGGCGGTTCAACGTCGAGGCGATGCGGAAGCAGTTCGAGGGGGGCACGCCGTGACGCGCCGGTACCTGCTCGATTCCGGCCCGGCCCAGGACTTCCTGTTCCAGCGGCGGGGCGTTCAGGAGCGCGTCGAGGCGGCGCGCCGGTCCGGTGCGAAGATCGGGGTCTGCACGCCGGTTCTGGGCGAGATCGCGGGCGGACTGAACCACAGCGACAGCCGCGAGACCTCGTGGGAAATCGCGCGGCGCCGGCTCGGCAAGCTGCTGTGCTGGCCGTACGAGAAGCCGGCGTCACTGGAGTACGGCCGCATCGTCGCGGAACTGAAGCGGCTGGGCCGACCGATGCAGCAGATCGACATCCAGATCGCGGCGATCGCTTTTACGCTGGGCAACTGCACGGTGGTGACCGGCGACAGCGACCTCGCGGCCATCCCCGGCCTGTCCATCGAGAACTGGGCGGAAGGGGCCTGAAGTCGCGCGGGGCGAGGACTTCGCGTCTGGGGTAAGTGGCAAGCGTGGTACGGCGACGGACACATCAACTCGAACCTCACATCCTCGAAATGAACACCAACTGGTTGACAGGTCGCGCGTGGCTGAGTGTTCGCAAGACGTGATCTTGGGACACGAGAGGAACACGGTCGCAAATCGAGCCTGCCAAACTCTACGACAAGTCAGAACTTCCAATCTCTAGAAATCCCTGCACATTCTTCGCGTGCGCGCGATGCTCTCACGGCGGCTGGGATGAGGTTTGTTACGAAGAGTGTTTCGCACGGGGAGGCCAACTGCATGACCTTTCTGTTCGACCACGAGAAGAAGTGCTTCGCCGACCACGGCCCCGCCGACGCCTTCGTGTTCCAGTCCGACTTCCAGCGGAGGCAGTTGGAGCCGCAACTGGCCCCGCTCGGCTACCACAAGGCGTCCGGCCACCTGATCCGGGGCGCGTTCGACCTCGACGGATCCGCCTCATGGTCAACCTGATGAACGCCCACGACCGGCAGGAGCTTCAAAAAGGCAAGGTCATCCGCACCGTCTACGACCCGTGCTGCGGGTCGGGCGGCATGCTCACCATCGCCAAGGAACGCATCCTCCAGATTAATCCGGCGGCCGACGTCCACCTGTTCGGCCAGGAGGTCAACCCGTCCACGTTCGCGGTCAGCAAGTCGGACCTGTACATCAAGAGCGCCGACGGCCGCGACGCCGAGAACATCGCCTTCGGCAGCGTGCTGGCCCATGACGGCCACGCCGACCGCACCTTCGACTACCTCCTCGCCAATCCGCCCTACGGCAAGGACTGGAACCTCGACGCCGACGAGGTCCGCAAGGAAGCGGCCCGGGCGACCAAGAACCGCTTCGTCGCCGGCTTGCCGCGGATCAGCGACGGCAAGTTGCTGTTCCTCCAGCACATGCTCGGGCGGATGCACCACCCCACCGAGGGCGTCAGCCGCGTCAGCATCATCATGAACGGTTCGCCGCTGTTCACCGGCGACGCCGGGTCCGGCGAGAGCGAGATCCGCCGCTGGATCCTGGAGAACGACTATCTCGAAGCCCTGATCGCGCTGCCGCAGCAGCTTTTCTACAACACCGGCATCAGCACCTACGTTTGGGTGCTGGCCAACACCAAGCCCGCCGACCGCAAGGGCAAGGTGCTGCTCATCGACGCCTCCGAAGCCTGGCTGCCGCGCCGCAAGAGCCTCGGCGACAAACGCCGCGACATCCCCGACGGCGTGGACCGACCCGAGAACTACATCCCGCACATCGTCAAGTTGTTCGAGGCGTTCGTCGACGGCACGTTCACCATCCCGGCAGACGACCCGAAGGAACTGCGGGCGAAGGTCTTCCCGACCACGGCGTTCGGCTACCGCAAGGTGACCATCGAACGCCCGCTGCGGCTGAACTTCCAGGCCAGCCCGGAGCGCATCGCCCGGCTGGAGGACGCCCGCGCCTTCCAGAACCTGGCCGTCAGCCGCCTGAAGGACGCGGACGAGAAGGCCGACGCCGAGGCCGCCGGAGAGCGTACGCAACAGGCCATCCGCGACATGCTGAACACGCTCCCGAAGACGTTGTTCACCGACCGGGCCGCGTTCCTGCCGGTGTTCGAGCAGGCGGTAAAGAAGGCCGGGTTGCGGCTGGCGGCCCCGGTCAAGCGGGCTGTCCTCGACGCCCTGAGCGAGCGGGACGAAACCGCCACCATCTGCCGCGACGAGGACGACCAGCCGGAAGCCGATTCCGAACTCCGCGACACCGAGAACGTGCCGCTCGGCGAGGACGTGCAGGCGTTCTTCGAACGCGAGGTCAAGCCGCATGTCCCCGACGCCTGGGTGAACGAAACGATCCGCGACGCGAAGGACGGCGGCATCGGCGTCGTCGGGTACGAGATCAACTTCAACCGTTACTTCTACCGCTACACCCCGCCGCGCCCGCTGGAGGCGATCGAGGCCGACATCAAGGCCGTCGAATTCGACGTGCTGAAGCTGCTGAAGGAGGTGGCGGGATGAGTACGGCCACGATCGACACAACCACGGTGCGACGCTGGAAGCGGTACCCGGAGTACCGGCGGGCGAACCTCGACTGGCAGCACGATGTTCCGAAGCACTGGGACGTAAAGCAACTCAAGTGGACGGTGACAGCGTGCCAGAACGGCGTCTGGGGAGATGAACCTACAGGCGGAAGTGACGACATTGCTTGCATCCGCGTTGCGGACTTCGACCGTACCCGATTCCTGGTCGATGCATCCCGCGAACTGACCGTGCGCTCGGTCGCCGAGTCGCAGCGGAGGGGTAAAGTCCTTCGTCCGGGTGACCTGCTCATTGAGAAATCGGGCGGTGGTGAACTACAGCCTGTCGGGGCGGTCGTGCTCTACTCCTTGGACCGACCGGCGGTTTCGTCGAATTTTGTCGCCCGTATGCCGGTCGCTGAAGGCTACTCGCCCGAGTTCCTTCGATATCTTCATGCGGCGATGTACACCGCCAGAGTGAACACCCGGTCGATCAAGCAGAGCATCGGCATCCAGAATCTGGACTCGGGTGCGTACCTCGATGAGCCGGCAGGGTTGCCCCCCCTCGCCGAGCAGCAGGCGATTGCAGCGTTTCTGGATCGGGAGACGGCCCGGATCGACGCGCTGATCGGGCACAAGGAGCGGCTGATCGCGCTGCTGGAGGAGAAGCGGCAGGCGGTCATCAGCCACGCCGTCACCCGCGGCCTCGACCCGAACGCGAAGCTCAAGGACTCCGGCATCCCGTGGCTCGGCCTGGTGCCGGAGCGGTGGCGGATGACCCGATTGAAATTCGTGGCAGAGGTCCAATCCGGCATCACTTTGGGGAAGAAGTACGACGATCGGGAACTGGTGGAACGACCATATCTCCGCGTGGCAAATGTCCAAGACGGCTATCTCGATCTCAGTGAAATTACGACCATCCAAGTACCGGCCAGCGATGTTTCTCGGCATGAACTGCGTCCAGGGGATGTGCTGATGACCGAAGGCGGAGATTTCGACAAGCTTGGCCGTGGGTATGTGTGGGAAGAGCAGATCCCAGGGTGTCTGCACCAAAACCACGTCTTTGCCGTACGGCCGAACCTGAACCGTCTGCAACCGCACTTTTTGTCGGCGATGATGACTTCAGCACATGGGCGGACGTACTTCACGTTTACGTCACAACAATCGACGAACTTGGCCAGCACGAACGCGACGAAACTCGGCAACTTTCCGATTCCGCTTCCGAACCTGCACGAACAGAATTCGATTCTGGCCGAGATCCAACAACAGTCTCGTGCGTTCGCACATACTCTCGACCGCATCCGTGACGGCATCGCCCGGTTGCAGGAGTACCGCACGGCGTTGATCTCGGCGGCGGTGACGGGGCAGATCGACGTGCGCGGCGAGGTGACCTCATGAGCAAATCCATCTCCGAACAGGCCCTCGAAACGGCCATCGTCGCCGACCTAGTGGCGGGCCACTACATCCAGCGGCAGCCGTCGGCGTTCGACAAGGCGCTGTGCCTCGACCCCGGCCCCCTCATCGACTTCGTGCAGGCCACGCAGGCGAAGGAGTGGGAGAAGTTCCGCCAGCAGCACAAGGACGAGGCCCGCACGGCGTTCCTGAAGCGCGTCGCCGAGGCGGTCGAGGCGGACGGGGTCGTGACCGTGCTGCGCCAGGGCGTGAAGGCCACCGGGTGCAAGTTCCGGCTCGCGTTCTGGCGGCCGGAAACGTCGCTCAACCCGGACACCGAGACGCTGTACCAGGCGAACCAGTTCACGGTGATGCGGCAGGTGCGGTACAGCGAGAAGACCGACCACAGCCTCGACGTGGTGCTGTTCCTGAACGGCCTGCCGCTGTTCACGGCGGAACTCAAGAACCCGCTCAACGGCCAGGACGTGACCGACGCGATCACGCAGTACCGCCGCACCCGCGACCCGCGCGAGCCGGTGTTCGCGCTGGGGCGGTGCGTGGCGCACTTCGCGGTCGATCCGTTGCTGGTGTACGTGGCCACGCAGTTGAAGGGGGACGAGACGGTCTTCCTGCCGTTCAACCGGGGCGACGGCGAGGGGAAGGACCGCGGGGCCGGCAACTCGTCGCCGAAACTGGGCGAGAGTTTCAGCACGGCCTACCTGTGGCGCGAGGTGTGGACGCGGGACAGCGTGCTCGACCTGATGCAATACTTCGTGCAAGACGTGCGCGACCGCGACGACGCCGGCCGGCTCAAGCGGTCGATCATCTTCCCGCGCTACCACCAACTCGATGCCGTCCGCGGGCTGGTAGGCCACGCCCGGAAGAACGGCCCCGGCCAGAACTACTTGATCCAGCACAGCGCCGGCAGCGGCAAGTCAAACTCGATCGCGTGGCTGGCCCACCGGCTTGCGTCGCTGCACGGCCCGGACGACCAGCGTGTCTTCGATTCGGTGATCGTGGTGACCGACCGCGTCGCCCTGGACCGGCAGTTGAGCCGGACCGTGAGTTCGTTCGAGCAGACGGCCGGGCTGGTGGAACACATCGACCAGGGCGGCCGGCACCTCAAGGAGGCGCTCGAGGCGGGCAAGCAGATCATCATCACGACGCTGCAAAAGTTCCCGGTGGTGCTGACGCAGATGCGGGAACTCGGCGAGAAGCAGTTGTCGTGGAAGGCGGACGGCCTGCGGTTCGCGCTGGTGCTGGACGAGGCGCACTCGTCGCAGGGCGGCGAGGCGGGCAAGGAGATGCGTTCGACGCTGCGGGTCGGCACCGACGACGAGGAGGGCGAGAGCCCGGCGGACCTGGCGTTGAAGGACCAGAAGGCCCGTGGGCGGATGAAGCACGTCAGCACGTTCGCGTTCACGGCGACGCCGAAGGAAGAGACGCTGACGCTGTTCGGCACCGAGCGGACCGACGGCGGCCGCGAGCCGTTCAGCCTTTACAGCATGCGGCAGGCGATCGAGGAGGGCTTCATCCTCGACGTGCTCAAGAACTTCGTCTCGTACCGCACCTACTGGACGCTCTTGAAGAAGGTGAAGGACGACCCGAAGTTCGACCGGCAGAAGGCGAGCCGGCTGCTCACGCGGTTCGTGGCCGAGAATCCGAAGACGATCCGCGAGAAGATCGAGGTGATCGTCGAGCACCTGGCGACGAAGGTGCTCGACCAGATCGGCCACCGCGCCCGGGCCATGCTGGTGACCAGTTCGCGGCTGCAGGCGGTGAAGTACAAGCAGGAGATCGACAAGGTGCTCGCCGAGAAGGGGTACACCTGGCGCGCGGTGGTCGCGTTCTCGGGCACGGTGAAGGACGAGGAGACCAACCAAGAGTTCACCGAGGCCGGCATGAACGGCTTCCCCGAGGCACAGACGGCCGCGAAGTTCGCGACCGACCCGTACCGGCTGCTGATCGTGGCCAACAAGTTCCAGACCGGGTTCGACCAGCCGCTGTTGCACACGATGTACGTGGACAAGAAGCTCGCCGGGGTGAACGCGGTGCAGACGCTGTCGCGGCTGAACCGGACGTTGCCGCCGCTGAAGTCGGACACCTGCGTGCTGGACTTCGCCGACAACGCCGAGCGGGTGAAGGAGGCGTTCGGCCGGTACTACGGCCAGACGACACTCGCCGAGGTGACCGACCCGAACGAGTTGTACACGATCGAGAGCGCGCTGAAGAAGTACGAGTTCTACTTCCCGGCCGACGTGGAGGCGTTCGCCGCCGCCTACTTCAAGCCGCGGGCGGTGATGGAGAAGGTGTACGCGGCGCTCAAGCCGGTGGTCGATCGGGTGGCCGAGGGCGAGGAGGCCGACCAGCGAGAGTTCCGCGGCCTGCTGAACCGCTACGCCGAACTGTACGCCTTCCTGGGCCAGGTGATCCCGTTCGCGGACCCGGACCTGGAGCAACTCTACCAGTTCTGCCGGTGCCTGCTGCGGCTGCTGCCGGTGCCGCGCGAGGATCAGCCGCGCGAGCTGCAAAAGTTCGTGGACGTGAACACCGTCCGTCTGGTGCAGGCGGCCCGCGAGGCC
>JAEZDL010000103.1 GCA_023418095.1 Bacteroidota bacterium | reverse complement strand
GATCATGCTCAAGCGATACATATGGGCACCGTGGCTGTTCGCTACCGTGGTGATGTATGCGCTTTCATTCATATGGCATGGTATTGCGCTCACCGATCTGGAGGAGCTCACCATTCCGAGAACATTGTATTTCGTGCTCGCTCTTCTGGTTTACGCGGTGCTGAGTCTGGGACTTACGATCGGTACACAAAAAGCGATCCAATACGAATGGATCTCCCTTAAGTCGGGCTTTCCCTTCTATGCGATCATGATCGGTGCAGCTGTTGGTTTCTTTGCTTACCTGGTGATCTTTGTGCTTGGCATCTCTTTCGCGAAGAACGGCATGATGCATATGATGGTGGATGTGCTCTGGCAGATGTTCGAACAGGGAATGGGCGGATTGGCCGTGAGCCTTGGGATCATCTACGACCTGCGGCAAACGTTCCTGGAGAACGAGCAGAGCGTATAGCAATACGCCGATCAGAAATTCAATGTCGCCGCAATGAAAGGACTTCCGAACGGGAGCACCTTTGCGGCAATATTGCGATCGTAGACGATGCCACCATCCATCGCGAGCAGATCCCCGATCACCCTTAGACCGATGCTGTGTACCGGATAATTCCCGAAGGGATCGGTGAGCATCCAATGTTCGGTGATCAACGCGAGATCAGGCCCGATACGCGCCATTGCCGCGACACCCAACAACGGGCCGCGCGCGAACCGATCCCCATTGTGCACCGGGCCACCGGAAAGCGTTAACTGGAATTCAGGGTCGCCGATCGTGATGATGCCAAGGGCGCTTGCGAAACCGGAAGAAGGATCGACAGGCAGATCCGGATCGCCCGGCACGGGCAAGGGAATAGCCATGTAAAAAGCCTGCACACCAACGTGAAAGAGATCTGAAATGCGGGTATGCAGCTGCAGGCGTGAGAACCACTTGGCATTGCGCGAAATGAAGATCGAAAAAAGATCGGCCCCGGCATTGACGGTGAGATGCGAAGTGATCGCGTAGCTGCCTTCGTTCAACGTTACCATCGTGTTCTTGTAAAAGCCATCACCGCGCTCGAGCCCGATCGCAGAACGCGCCATGAAATAATGGGAACCATGGTCCTCGCTGCTTTTCCTGAAGATCGATGTTCCCCGCCTTTTCGCGAAGGGGTCAGCGTTGGAGGCGAGCGCTATAGTGGTAAGAAAAAATGCAAGGATGGCCGTGATCCCGGATGTGATCTTGATCATCGAGCGGGCTGGATCGGGGCCATGCTGCAAAGACGGGACAAGGCTTCGAAGGATGCTTCGATCGGGTCGCGATCGATGCGATCGGCACGCAGACGTTCACAAGATCTTATTTCCCGAACTCCAGGATCTCCTTCTTCTCGATCGGGAGATCCAGATCTTCCAGCAGATCGATCAGGTACTTCTTGAATTTCATACTGATGCCGCCTTCGGTGCAACAATGCCCACTGTCGCCATCGCATAGACATTCGCCCTGCCGTTGCTCTTGAAGCGGGAAAGTGGCGAAAAAGTTGTTCGTCCATAGGCTTATCGAAACCTCATCGGCGATCCCACCTTCATTGAAATACTGGATCTTCAGATCGTAAATGGGCGTTACGGCCTGGCTTTGTCCATAGGAATTTCGATCGGCCGCTCGGGAGTGCAAACCAGCGATCTGCTTCTTATTCAATTTGGCCCGGCCCGTGATCTTCACCGGATCGGTGCGATCTGCCCCAGGTGGAAGATGCTCCAGGGAAGGATCATGGATCGTAAGCACCATGACACTATCATACGCAATGGGAACGGTTCCCTGGCCCAATGATGCGATCGAGGTTTGCGCGAGCAAGCAAATGACGATCAAAAGCTTCGAACCGGATCCGCTCATTCGAACTTCATTGAAACATTCAGCGACATCAAATAAGAAGTGAGCTTCTTGATCTTCCCGTTCTCCATTTCGAACACATCGCAGAACACCGCATCCAACTTGCCTCCGTTGCGCATTTTACCTTGCACAGCGCCTTCAGCGATCACCACATTGTTCTCCTCGGTCAGGCGTTTGATCTGGATCGTAGGGCTGCCGATGAAATTCTCGTTCTCGATCTCCTTGTCGAATTCCTCCTTGCCAACGTGCCGGTAAACGCCCGGCATTTCCCAGATCACATCATCGGTAAGGCAGGAGAGGACCATGGCATGATCGCTTCTGCGGAAGCCTTCGATGTAGGTTTCGACGGTTTGTTTGTTGGGTGACATTGGTGAACTTCTTCTGGTTGGAACCAGGGTCATTCCTTTCGTTCATAAGGAACTTTGCTCAGATCCTCTACGTGGAAGTTGAATTCCTGTTCGATCCGCACCTCGCTATTCTCTCCTTCCCATAAGCCATAAATAATGGTCATGTCCTCAACATTATCCTCTTCAAGGTCAAAGAATCGCATCTGTAGGAGAAAAATATTCGGATCGGTGAGATCCACCCGGTCCTTGATCAGCTGGTAGGTCTTCCAGGCTTTTTCAGCCACATTATTGTCAAAGACGGCAAATTTGATCTTGTCGGTTGCTTCAACATCAGCATTGTTCATGGCAGAGTTGAAGCCGTAACCAAGACGCATGCTGAGCACCATCTTGAAATCCTCAATGAGCGGCGTGATCTTGAATACAGCCACCACCATTTTCTTTCCATCACGACCTTCAAGCCAACCGGCACGAACGAATTCCATTTTGTACGAAGCCGGTTCCTGGGCTGAGATCTGATCGGTAGCCAGCATCGACCCGATCAATGTCAGTATGACCAATAGAGGTGATCTCGTGATCATAGGAACGAAAATAGGATCGAAAGGGTAGTCGCCGGATGTACCTCCCATGCGCCAGCGCGAAATGGGATAGTAGGGGAAAGCGCGCAAGCGAGCCTCACCCCCAGCCCCTCTCCCAAGGAGAGGGGAGCGAAGCGGCCGGTAGTTTCTGCGAGTGCGTACTTGGAGCGGATAGCCCGGTGACGGCCGCTTTTGGGCCGGCATTCGCCCACAACGATCAGATCAGTCTTTTGAAAAAACCTTTACACCGCTATCGTCGACCCGTTGGAGGCAGGTTGGCTGAGGAGCGCACGATGAGGTGAGGCTGGTCCATTTAGTTCCTTGGATCCCTTTGAATGAGAGGCCATTGGCCGTTCTCGTGATCTCAAAAGCGAACTGAGGTTCAGTATCACGATCGACCCACATTCCCTCTTGATCGATACGCTGAGTTCCTCCTTCCTTCAACGTGAATGTGAGTTCCTTGAAGGTGCAACCATTCTCACAGGTAAGTTTCAATTGTTCAGGCAGCGTCTCGATAACGATCGTGAACTCAGTCGCCGATGGATCGCCAAGTTCATTGGTCGGAACTTGAATGATGCCAAGTACCAGTAAGCAGGCGGATAATTCCAGGGTGAAGAATCTGTTTGCCATGGCGATCATTTTGAAGGTGATGATCGAAGGTAGAATTGCTTTTTACATCACTGCACACGTGAATTGATCTTTTTCCCAAGATCCGTGAGCCGTAAGGGAATGACCGATGCTGTATTTCAACACTCAACCGAACAGCAAGAAAAGATCGGATCGCAACCGGTTACTCAACCATCAACTGTACTTCCCGCCCCACAACCGCTCCAACATCGCCCGGTATTCCCGCTCCCGCGGATTCTCCCCCGGCTCGTAGAAAGCCGTACCGCTGATCGCCTCCGGCAGGTATTCCTGCTCCAGAAAATTCCCGGCGCCATCGTGGCTGTACTGATATTCTTTGCCGTAGCCGATATCCTTCATCAGCTTGGTGGGCGCGTTTCGCAGGTGTAACGGCACGGGCAGATCGCCGGTCTCCTTCACCTTGCTCTGTGCGGCGCCGATCGCCATGTAGCTCGCATTGCTCTTCGGCGAACAAGCCAGATAGATCGCACACTGACTGAGGATGATGCGGCTTTCGGGCCAGCCGATCATCTGTGCGGCCTGCATGGTGGTGGTGGCCATCAGCAGCGCGTTCGGGTTGGCGTTGCCGATGTCCTCGCTGGCCAAGATCACCATGCGGCGAGCGATGAACAGCGGATCTTCGCCGCCTTCCACCATGCGTGCCAGCCAGTACACCGCGCCGTTCGGATCGCTGCCGCGCATGCTTTTGATGAACGCGCTGATGATGTCGTAATGCTGCTCGCCCTGCTTGTCGTACCGCGCGGAGGTGTTCTGCACCACCTGTTTCACCAGATCGTTGGTGATCACGATCGGATCGGCATCCTGTGGCGCGGCCTTTACCGATAGTTCGAACGTGTTCAGCAGGCGACGGGCATCGCCACCGCTGGCGCGCATCAACGCATCGATCTCCTGCAGCTCGATCTTGCGCCGCTTCAGTTCCACATCCTGCTCCATGGCGCGGTGCAAAAGGCTCAACAGATCTTCTTCGGTAAGCGGTTCCAGGATGTAGACCTGGCAGCGGGAGAGGAGCGCGCTGATCACTTCGAAACTCGGATTCTCGGTGGTGGCGCCGATCAACGTGATCGTGCCTTTTTCCACCGCGCCCAAAAGTGAATCCTGTTGCGACTTGCTGAAACGGTGGATCTCGTCGATGAACAGCACCGCCGCGCGCGAGAACAATCCGCTGCCGCCGGCTTTTTCGATCACTTCGCGCACATCCTTCACGCCGCTGCTGATCGCACTCAGCGTATGGAAGGGGCGATCGAGGTCCTTGGCGATCAGCCGCGCGAGCGTTGTTTTTCCCACGCCGGGCGGACCCCAGAGGATCATGCTGGGGAGCATTCCGCCGGCCAACGCCTTGCGCAAAATGCCTTGCGGACCTACAAGGTGTTGCTGCCCCACCACCTCTTCCAACGAGTTGGGACGCATGCGTTCGGCAAGTGGGGCGGCGGTTTCCAAAATGGAACGCGAAGTTACAGAGGGG
>JAEZDL010000081.1 GCA_023418095.1 Bacteroidota bacterium | reverse complement strand
GCACGGCGCGCCGTTCCTCGATCCAGAAGGTCATGTATATCTTCTTTTTCACGCTGTAGCTCGGCCGGCCGAAATGATCCTTCTCGGCGGTGCCAGGCATGTCCAGCGCCATCTCGCGCACGTTCTGTAGGTCCATCGGCGAAAGGTAACCGGCGGCTCCGATCGCACGCAATACCGCGGAAGAAGGGCTACTTTCGCGGCCGCTAACGCCGATCGGGCGTTGGATCATTTCAAAGGATCACGAGGACATGGCTCTCAAATGCGGCATCGTAGGCTTGCCGAATGTCGGTAAAAGCACGCTTTTCAACTGCCTCAGCAACGCGAAGGCGCAGGCCGCGAATTTCCCTTTCTGCACGATCGAACCCAACGTGGGCACGATCACCGTTCCCGATGCGCGGTTGAACAAACTCGCCGAATTGGTGAAGCCACAACGCGTGCTGCCCACCACCGTGGAGATCGTGGACATCGCTGGATTGGTGAAGGGCGCGAGCAAGGGTGAAGGTCTCGGCAACCAGTTCCTGGGCAACATCCGCGAGTGCGATGCGATCCTGCATGTGCTTCGCTGTTTCGATGATCCGAACGTTGTTCACGTTGACGGAAATGTCGATCCGGTGCGCGACAAGGAAGTGATCGATATCGAGCTTCAATTGAAGGATCTGGAAACGGTGGAAGCGCGGATCGCGAAACTGCAGCGCGCGGCATCGACCGGCGATAAGGATGCGAAGAAGCGGTTCGATCTTCTGACAAGGATCAAAGACACATTGATCAAAGGTGAAAGCGCACGCGCTGCGATCGATACGAAGGAGGATGGTGAACTGATCGAGGAATTCCAGCTGCTCACCGCGAAGCCGGTGCTTTATGTGTGCAACGTGGATGAGAAAAGCGCCACCACCGGCAACGCCTACGTGGAAGCGGTGAAGAAAGCCGTAGCCAACGAGAATGCCGAGGTGATGGTGGTGACCGCTGCGATCGAAGCGGAGATCGCAACGCTGGAAGATCCGGAGGAAAGAAAGGTCTTCCTGGAGGATATCGGGCTCGATGAACCCGGCGTGAACAAACTGATCCGCGCAGCATATCGCCTACTGAAACTGCGCACCTATTTCACCGCAGGAGAAAAGGAAGTGCGCGCATGGACGATCCACGAAGGCGATACCGGTCCGAAAGCCGCAGGCGTGATCCACAGCGATTTCGAGAAAGGCTTCATCCGCGCGGAAGTGATGAGCTACGACGATTTCGTACGGCTCGGAAGTGAAGCGGCATGCCGCGCCGCCGGCAAACTACGCGTGGAAGGGAAGGAGTATGTGGTGCAGGATGGCGACGTGATGCACTTCCTGTTCAACGTGTGATCACCTGCAGTTTTTAATTATGGGGTCGCTGAATTCCGGATCTTTCGTGAAGGTTGTATCCGTCAGCGTATGCAGAAAGGCAATGATCTTTCGCTTCTCTTCTTCGTTCAACGCGGGTGACCGTCTTCCTGGAAGCCCCATTTTACTGTCGACGTTCTCTGTCGCATGAACGCCTTCACTGTAGAAATCCAGAACTTCGTTCAGGGTGGCGAAACGGCCATCGTGCATATAGGGCGCGGTAAGGCCGACATTGCGCAGTGAGGGGATCTTGAACTTTCCAACATCACGCGGATCGTTGGTGTAACCGCCGAGACCGGGATCGGAGAATGGATCGAGGCCATTGTTGCTGAATGTTCCTTTCGTACCCAACGCGTCGGCATCGGTGGTGTGACAATGCAGGCAATCGCCTTTGGTCATGTCGTTGATCAGAATGAAACCTTCCAGTTCATCCTCTGTGAATCGATCCATTCCTGCGAGCACCCGATCGTACTTCGATCGATAGGAGACGAGTGTTCCAAGGAATTGGGCGATCGCATTTGCGATCAACGAACTGTCGATCACTTGTCCGGGAAAGATCACGTTGAATTTCTCTTGATAGAAATGATCCGAACCGATCCGTTGCGCGACTTCGGCCCATGTGGATCCCATTTCCGAAGGATCGCGTACGGGATGCAGGATCTGCTCTTCAAGATCCCCGGCCCTACCATCCCAAAAGAAGCGATCGTACCACAATAGATTGAAAAGCGGCATCGCGTTCCGCTGGGTCAACTGTCCATTGATCCCTGCACTGGATCGATCAGGTCCGCCGCTGAACGCGAATTCCTGCCGGTGACACGAAGCGCAGGCGATCGAACTATCTGCGCTCAAGCGCTCATCGTAGAACAGGTGTTTTCCAAGATCGGCGCCTTCCACGGTGATCACCAGATCTCGATCGGGAACTGGTGGAAATAGTGGTAATTCCGGGAAAGGGTAAGGCGTAGGCACGAATGTCCAACCGATAACGAATAACCCAACGAGCGCAAATGCTGCCTTTCGGATCATGGCACGATCAATCGTGATCGATCATCAATTGCAGCGTTTCCGATCGCAGATTGGTCTTCACTTCCAGTTGATATTTGCCGTTCCCATACTTGCGCGTATCCACGAAGAAGTTGGTCGGGATGCTCCGCCATTGATCGACGATCCTTCCCGAAGCATCGTAGAGCCGCATGCTTTCAATGATGTGGAAACCATCGGTTTTTTTCGCGGAGATGGTGAAGCGATCGTCCGCTGGATTTGGGAAGATCCGCAGATATTCCTCCTGTTCCTTTTCACCCACGGTATGAATGATCGTTTGGTGCACCATCATGTTATCGATCATCCAACCGTCCTGCCCCGTTTGCATGGAGTCCGATCGCAGCGTGAACCGCACGCGCAGACTGTCCTCGAACTGTTGCACCCAGGACATGTCGTAGCACAGCCAGATATCACGCCACATGGTGTCGGTACCGGTGAAGCCGATCTCGCCGGAAGTGAGCGTATCCACATTGGTCTGCGCGAAACCATAGAAATTGTACACGTACGGATTGTCGAATGCATTCTGCCAGGTAAGACCGGAATCGATCGAGAATTCAACAAGGCCGTGATCCATCTCCCGCTCCAGATCGAGCATCTGTTTCCATTGGATCGCCATGATGCCCCAGTACATGCCGTGGACCGTGAACTCGAACCTGGAGGTATCGTTCGGCGGATAGGGGTTGATCGTATCGGTAACGATCACATTGGGCGCCGTTGCGGCCATAGTGAAGATCGCCTTCTGTGGTGGTCCGATCTGCCAGACACTCGTCGAGTCGATCGATATGATCACCGAATTATAGATCGAAGTATCGGCACCATCGAAGTACTGTGAGTATTCCTGTGCGGATATGATCGAGATCGACATGCAGGAAATAAGAACTGCGGGTAGTCGTGTCATCATGGTGCTGAGGTTTTGGTTTTCGGAACTAACCTCAAGACACGGTGATCACCCTGGAATGCTGCCTGTTGAAATAAATAAATACGGATCAACGTGTGATCACCTTCAGCCGCGCTTTCTCCAGTCTGAACCGCACTTCATTCCCGATCTCGATCGGCTCGCCATCGAGGTGCGCGACCGTCCCTTCCTGATGCACGATCGCTTGGGTCGCCGGGATGTTCTTCACATACGGACTGCTATCCGCGCGATGCGTGTAGATATCGATGAAAGCCTTGATCAGCGGAAGGAATGCGGGTTTCCGAACCAGCCGTAATTCGCCGATCCCATCATCGGGCAGCGATCCCGGACTGATATCCGCGCCGTTGCCGAATTCGCGTGTGTTGCAAAAGACCAGCATCAGCAGATCATCTTCGAACTTTTGTCCGTTCACCTGGATCTTCACGCGCATCGGTTTCGTGGAAAGGATATCCTGGATAATGATCTTCGCATAACCCCACATGCCGCGCTTCTTCGATCGATCGAATTTGTGCGCCACACGCGCGTCGAAACCGATCCCGGCGGTGCCGAGGAAAAGCAGATCGTTGAGGTAGCACACGTCCATTTTCCGCGCTGCGCCGGTGAAGGCAAGGTCCAGCGCTTTCAGCGGATCGAGCGGAATGCCTAGCGATCGCGCATAACCGTTGCCCGAACCCATCGGAACAATGCCGAGCGGAACATCCGATCCGGTGAGCCCGCATGCGATCGCGTTCAACGTTCCATCGCCGCCGGCACTGATCACGCGATCGAAGCCATCTGCGATCGCTTTTTGGGCGAACAACTTTCCATCACCAGCCTTCGCGATGATCGACACTTCGACCGTATGACCGAGCTTTTTCGCCAGTTCATGCGCATGCACCACGATGCTTTCCGCCTTGCGTTTGCCGGAACGCGGATTCACGATCAGCGCGATCTTCATTCTTCGCGATGGATCAATTCGCCGCTGCGCATATGGCCGTTGAACTGCTGGATCGCGGCTTTCAATTGGGTCTCCATTCCGCGGACGATCGATGGATCGACCGTTTCATTTCCATCCAGCGGAATTGTGTTGACGACGTGTTCACCATCGAACTGGATCTGCGCATCATTCCCGATCGCATTGTACATCGCATTGCTGCGCCCGATCGCGATCGGTGTTTCGTTCTCCTGGAACACCGATCGGCCGAAACTGAAGAATGGCTTGTCATAGCCGATCATGTGCATCAAGGTCGGAAATATGTCGATCTGTTGTGATACATGATCTATTTCTTCTGGATAGAACCAATTGGCATAGTAGATCAGCGGGATCCAATAATCGATCGCGGTGGAATAGTTCTGGCCGGTGCGCTCGATATCCGCGGTGTGATCGGAGGTGATCACGAAGATCGTGTTGCTGAACCAGTCCATCCTTTGCGCCGTGGCGAAGAAGTCGCGTAACGCATCATCGGTGTAACGTAACGTCGCGTGGATCTTCTGCGATCCCGGTGGAAATCGATCGGCTTCATCGGCCGGAAGTTCGTATGGATGATGCGAGCTCAGCGTGAAGAGACAGCTCACGAACGGTTGCTTTTCCCGATCGAGCTCGTTCGCCCAGAATTGCAGAAATGGCCGGTCGCGGATCCCCCAATGTCCGTCGTGATCCCGTTCCCGATCGGGATATTCGTTCAAACCCACATACCGATCGAAACCGGCCGATCTCGCAAAACCATCGAAGCCCATCGTTCCATTTCTTCCGCCGTGAAAGAAACTGCTGGAATAACCTTCAGTGACAAGCACATTCGCGATCGAAGTGAACGGAGTGCTTGCGTACGGTGAAGTGATGAATGCTTCGTTCATCATTTCCGGAAGGCTGGCAAGTATCGCAGGGATCCCATCGATGCTGCGACGCCCGTTGGCGTAGGCGCGGGTGAAATTCAAACCTTCACCCATCAACGAATCCAGGAACGGCATGTGGCCTTCGCCGCCGGAAAGTCGCGCGCTGTAAACAGCGGAAAAGCTTTCAAGGACGATGATGCAGATATTGGGATCTCCACTGTCATCAGGGGAAACCAAAGGACTTGTAGGTAGGCTCAAGGTACCCTTCGACGGGCTCAGGGTGACATTATTATGGATCACCGGCCAGAGCCGATCCGCCTCCTCCTGCGACATGTATTGCCGATCCTCCAGCGTGGGTTTGCCGAGTGTCATCAGCATGGTGAACGGGGTGTTCAACACGATCGGAAGCCGTTCCGGTCCGCCATATTGCGTCGCATCGAGCACCTGCAACGGGATCAATTGAAGACCACCGCGCGAAGCGATGAAGAGAAGCGCGATCGCAACGGCACGCCACGCGATCTTCTTCCAACGTTGTACGGCCGGCGGAGCGATCCAGTTCTCCGATCGGCGGTAGAACAGGCCGATCGAAAAAAGCGCAAACAGATAGATCAGCAAAATGCGCCAGTAATCGCGCAGGATGGCGGGAGCGAGGCTCACTGTATCGCCGCCGGAGAAGAGGAAGCCGAGGAAATCGGCCGTGGTGCGTTTCATTGTGAACTCGTAATAACCCAGATCGATGCATTGGAAGAACAGCGCGATCGCGTTCACGAGCATGAACACCGCGAACTGCACCGATCGGAAAAGGCCATGAGGTCTCGGCTGGATCAGGAACAGCAGGATCCACGGAAGGTTTGTCCATGCGATCGCGCTCAAGTCAAAGCGCAGCCCGCCAATGAAAGCGATCAACGGCGGATCGGGAAAGAGCGCGTGATTGTAGATCCAAAAGGCAAGGCGCAGCAGCGAATAGATCAACAACAATGTTCCCAGCCGCAGAAGCAGAATGGCCAATGGCGAAAAGGATCGGGGAACAGTGCTCATGAAGCGCTGCGAAGATCGCTCGATCGGCGGTTCGGGCGAATTCCTGTCAGGTCGTGGCGGAGTTCATCCTGAGCGTAGCCGAAGGGGCCTGCAAGTACGCACTCCCTTCGGTCGCTTGCGCGCTTTCCGGCTGCGCCACTTACGCAGTTCCTGTCCCTGGCGCAAATTGTCATCGTCTTCGATCGGAACATTTCGGCAGATCGGCTTTCGCGCAAGGGATAGAAGTGGAAACCCCGCAAGCGAGGCTCTGCGAGTGCGGAGTTGGAACGGATAGCCCGGTGCCGCTGTACCTGAGGCGGCAAGCCGAAGGAACAGCGGCATGCGCCCAAATGCAATTGAACCGCGACGATGCAATGGATACGTGACGTAAATGCAAAAGCCTCCGAAGCATGATCGCTCCGGAGGCTTTCAACTTTTAGATCGCGAAAATTATCTAATTATCTGATCATCTGATCCGATCAAGCTTCCTGCATCTTCTTTTGTGAACGCTTGCGCTCGTTCTCGTCCAGGTAGATCTTGCGGATGCGCAGGCTTTTGGGCGTCACCTCCAGGTACTCGTCCTCGGCGATGTATTCCATGCACTCCTCGAGGCTCATCTTGATCGCCGGTGCGATCGCGGTCTTGTCGTCGCTGCCGCTGGCGCGCATGTTGGTGAGCTTCTTTACGCGGATCACGTTCACGCCGAGTTCCTCGCCGGGCTTCGGGCTTTCGCCGATCACCTGGCCAGCGTAGACTTCCTCGCCGGGTTCGACGAAGAATTTGCCGCGGTCCTGAAGTTTATCGATCGCGTAGGCGATGGCGGTACCAGTCTCGGCGCTCACGATGCAGCCTGGACGTGGCGTGGCGATCTGGCCTTTGAACGGCTCGTAGCCCTTGAAGCGGTGCGCGATGATCGCTTCACCTTCCGTTTGCGTGAGCAGCACGTTGCGCAGACCGATGATGCCGCGCGCAGGGATCGCGAATTCGAGCACCGTGCGATCGCTCTTCTGCTCGATGTTGAGGATGTCGCCCTTGCGTCGGGTCACCTGGTCGATCACGCGTGAACTGAATTGCTCGGGCACCTGCACGGTGAGGTGTTCGATCGGCTCGTGCTTCTGGCCGTCAACTTCCTTGAACAGCACCTGCGGCTGGCCAAGTTGGAACTCGTAGCCTTCGCGGCGCATGGTCTCCACAAGGATCGAAAGGTGAAGGATCCCGCGGCCGAACACCAGCAAGCGATCGGGCGAATCGGTCTCCTTGATACGCATCGCGAGGTTCTTTTCGATCTCCTTGAAGAGGCGGTCGCGCACGTGGCGGCTGGTCACGAACTGGCCCTCGCGCCCGAAGAACGGCGAGTTGTTGATCGTGAAGATCATGCTCATCGTGGGCTCATCCTCCTGGAAGCGGGGGAGACCCTCGGGTGCCTCGGCATCAGCGATCGTGTCGCCGATATCGAAACCTTCCAGACCCATCACCGCGCAGATCTCGCCGCAGGTGATCGGCTCCTTAACCTTCACCTTGCCCAGACCTTCGAACACCATCAGTTCCTTCACCTGGCCTTTCACATGGGTGCCATCGTTCTTCACCAGCATTACCTGCTGGCCGGGCTTTATGGAACCACGGGTGATCCGGCCCACGGCGATCCGTCCCTGGAAGCTGCTGTAATCAAGTGAAGTGATCCGCATCTGCAGCGTTCCCTCCACCTTCTTCGGAGCGGGGATCTTCTCCACGATCACATCCAGCAGGTGGCTCACATCCTCGGTCGGGGTCTTCCAGTCCGGACC
>JAEZDL010000031.1 GCA_023418095.1 Bacteroidota bacterium | reverse complement strand
CCCCTGTCCCTGGCCTTGCTCCTGCCCCTGGCCGTGCTCCTGCATTCCTGTGGAAACGCGGATCGCGCCGATGATCGGAAAGTGTTCCGGTACAATCAATCCGAAGGGATCACCAGCCTCGATCCGGCCTTTGCGCGCAACATCGAGAACATCTGGGCGTGCGATCAGGTCTTCGATGGCTTGGTTGAAATGGGACCGGATCTGCTGGTGCGGCCTGCGATCGCTGAAAGTTGGGAGATCCAGGATAGTGGCCGCACATACGTTTTCCATCTTCGCAACGATGTGATCTTCCATGATCACGATGCGTTCCCTGAAGGAAAAGGCAGAAGCGTGGTGGCTGCGGATGTGAAGGCCAGTTTCGATCGGATCCGCGATCCGCGCACCGCATCACCCGGCCGATGGATCTTCGATCACGTGATCGAAGGTGATCCCGGTTTTTCAGTGATCGATGACAGCACGTTCCGCGTTTCGCTCAAGCGGCCATTCCCGCCGTTCCTGGGGATCTT
Source organism: Bacteroidota bacterium (assembly GCA_023418095.1). Lineage (GTDB taxonomy): Bacteria > Bacteroidota > Bacteroidia > Flavobacteriales_F > PHOS-HE28 > PHOS-HE28. The sequence goes on along the minus strand of JAEZDL010000031.1, from coordinate 11,493 downwards.
GAGCATGGTGTACGCAAGCATTGTTCCGCAGGAAGTCATCGCAGCCGAAGGTGCACGTTTTCGCAACCACCCGATCGGTGCCGGACCGTTCAAATTCTTTCATTGGGAGGAAGGAGTGAAGCTCGCGCTGCAGCGAAATGAGAACTACTACCAACGCGATGAAAAAGGCGAACGGTGGCCGTACCTCGATGCGGTTACGATCGGTTTTGTGAAGGACAGGAATGCCGAATTCCTTTCACTGGTGAAGGGCGAATTGGATATGATGAGCGGGGCGGATGGAGCTTTCCTCAACGAACTGCTCGATCCACTCGGCAACATCGGTGAAAAATATTCCGATCGGATCCAGATCCAGCGATCACCCGCGCTCGCCACGGATTACCTGGGATTCCTGCTCGACACATCGATCGCAGCGGTGCGCAACGGTCCGTGGACGGATGTGCGTTTGCGGCAGGCGCTGAACCATGCGCTCGATCGCGATCGGATCATTGCGCAGGTGATGCACGGGATCGGTTCGCCGGCGCGAAGCATTCTTCCGCCGAACATGCCGGGTTCATCCGGACGCGGTTACTCGTACGATCCCGATCGAGCGAAAAAGCTGCTAGCAGAAGCTGGTTTTCCCGGTGGCAAGGGACTTCCGCCGCTCACGCTCACCGCCACGGCGAGCTACCTGGATCTCTGCGAAATGATCCAGCACGATCTCTCTGCATTCGGGATAAAGCTGATCGTGGATGTGGTGCCGCTGAGCACGCACAAGGAAGGCGTGGCGAACGGTGACTTCATCTTTTTCCGCAAGAACTGGATGGCCGATCATCCCGATGCGGAGAATTTTTTACTCCTCTTCACCAGCGCGAATTCCGCTCCCGCAGGCCCGAACTACACACGTTTCAGCAACGAGGTTTACGACCGACTTTATGAAGAAGCGCTGATCACGCCGGACCAGGACCGAAGGCTGGAACTTTACGCGCAGATGGACAACATCATCATCGATCATGCACCTGCAGTTTTCCTGCATCATCCTGAAGTGGTGCGTTTTGCGCGGAAGGAGATCAGTGGCTTGTTAGCCGATCCGATGAACGGGCTTGATCTGCGGCGGGTGCGGAAGGAGTGAGGTTGAAGATCACCAAACCGAAAGATCACAAAGTGATCGAGATCGATTGTGGAAGTTCCTTTACAGGTCCGGTGGATTTTGCGAGAAGAATGATCGGTCGTGGCGAACTGGATGGAGTGGTATTAGATCGATCATCCACTTGACCTGGGATCCGATCGGATCATGGGAACTGTTCAGAGTGCAACTCGTTCCCGGATCATGCGCAAGGGATAGAAGCGAAAACCCCACAGCGGCCCCCACCATCGTTTCCCTTTTTGAAGGAGGATAACGGCCGCGAGGAGTTGAAGCGCATAGTCCGGTGCCAGCCTGCTTTTGAGGCTGGCATGCGCCCAAATGGATCAGATCGTGCTTTCCAACACCTCGCTGCCCAAAGGCTGTGCAGCGATCGGGACAGGTCTCAAGGGATCCTTCCACCGCCGGTTCACGAACGTGGTGTGCACGCGCCTGTTCAGGTGGAAGAAGGGCACCCATACCAATGCGGCGAACATGGCGCGGGCCACATCGCTGGAGTTGTATTCCGTGCCGGAGATCGTATCGATGTAGAGCCAGTCGTACATGAACATATCGAACGCGAGTGAAGCGAAGGTGACCAGGTACAAGGTCTTCATGAGCGTTGGAACGTTGCTGCGGCGCTGAAAGAAGAGGATGGCCGTTACCACCACGAAACACAGCATGCCGATGTTCTGTATGATGGTGAAGTAGTTGTAGATGTGAAATACGAACGGGCTCCGGATGCCCTCAAGGGGCACGTAGAGCGGTGCTTCCAGGATCCAGGCATCGTCGCTGAACATGTCGTACAACAGCCTGAACGGGGAGATGAGCAGGCCGATCAATGGCAGGATCATCCACCCGCCGATGTTGGTGCGCACATGGAGCGATGAGTACGGATGCGGTTCTGGATCCCACCGGTGGATGGTGATGGCGCCCATGATGCCGGCGGCCAGCAGGAACAGCAGGATCCCGTATGCCTTCATGTGGTCGCTAAGACCCAGGGTGGTACCGTACTGGTATGTGAGCGTGATCCCGAGGCTTTCCAGGATCCTTTGCTGCTGGGCGTGGTAGGCCGGCATTTCCTCGGGAAGCAACAGTTCCTGGCCGGTGCGGTACCGATAGTTCATCTCGATCAACGGGCCATTGCTGATCACTTCGCTTTCGAATTGCACGCCATGTCCCGCGATCGAATGGGGGGCTATGTCCAGCGGCCAATCCTCGGGCATGTGCACGATGATCTTCTGTGTGACCTCGATCGGAAGCGGCAGTGCGTACGGTGAATACCTTACACTTTGATCGGGTGCATCGATGTAGGTCCTGATGAAATTCGTCTGGATGTTGGTGATGATCTGTTCCGCAGCGGCACTGTCCCAGATGGAGGCGAGATGGTAATGCTCCTTCAGAACGAGAACGTTGGCAGCAAGGTCATCCATCACCTGCACCGGTGCGAGGATCTCGCCCTCCCCATGTTCGGTGCGGTAGAAATCGAGGTATTGTTCGCTGACCTGCCTGATGCTCTGCCCGGCAAGCCATGAACGGACCCTGTCCGCTTCGCGCCTTGTGTAGCGGGTCTCCACTTTCAGTTCAGCACCGCCGTTGATCGAATCGAGGATGTATTCCTCCGTGATGTGCACGGTGCTCATCTCATCCACCGACATCCTTTCAAAGCCCCGGCCCGCACCGGGATCCACGATGAGAGCATGGCCCATGTCGTAGGTATATCGATCCCTGAAACCGCCAGCGCTGTGGGCCATTGTGGGATCGACCCAATACCGTGTTCCCTCATGTTCAAGCGCGACGATGCAATGATCGAAAAGGCCAGGATGCGGCAACCGCTGGGGCAGATCGGCGCCCGCTGCCGTGTTCACCAGGGCAGGCGAAGCCTTCACGCCGAGTTCACGCAGAATGGTGACCAGCAAGAGGGATTGATCCTTGCAGTCGCCGAAACGCTGCTCGAACACTTTTGCCGGCGGTTTGGGCCTGTAAGCGCTAATGCCGTTCTCAAGGCCGAGGTAGCGCACTTCACGCTGCACGAGATCCACCGCGCTATCGATGCGCGCCACTGGATCGGCCACATTCCGCAAGCGGTGGATCTCTTGCTGCAACGTTCCACCGGGCCGCAGATCCACATTGAATTGTTCCAGCGCCCAACCCCGCAGGGCCTCCACGCTGGTGAATTCGGATACCTGCAGATTGGGAAAGTGTGAATACCAGCCAGGTGTTCCGGCTTCACCGATCACGCAGGGCAGATCCTCCTGATCGTAGATGTGCTCGTTGCCCCATCGGGTCCGCTTCACTGAAGAAGCATCATTGAACAGATGACCCTTCCATCTCAATTCGCGCCCTTCCGGTACGATGAACCGTACATGCTGCCGGGCCACTGGAACGGAATAGCCCATCTGCACGATCGCATGGAAGCGGCCATCCGATGTAGCATCATGGCCTGTGCGCGTGTAGGCCAGGTCGATCATATCGCCTGGGCGTACATCAGGGATCTCCAATACCACCGTACGCGTACCATCGTAGAGGAAGGCATCCATGTCGCGTTCACGTTGCAGCACTTCGATACGGGATGGATCGAGCCGGTCGAGCACCACACCATTGCGGATCACCTTCACCCAATGCAACGCGAGTTGCTGGTAGCTCGGATCTACATCCACCTCCATCCGTGAACCGTTCTGCACCGCTTCTGCCGTGTTGAGCCGCGTTACCATTCGTGAGAAGAGATGCTCACCACCGAGATGATATTGGCGATCCACAAGGAGGTGATCGGTCCCTCCGCTGGAACAGGCCGTGTCCTTCAGTGCAAGGGCATCGATCGGTAATTGCTCCACCCAACCGGCCGGGCGCTCGATCCGGTGGAACTGCCCGCAAAGGCCGATCGAAAAAAGAAGGGATAAAAGGCCTATCGCACGCATTGTTCCGGTATCTGAATGCAAAATAGAAAAATATCGATCGCACACGATGTCCTTGGAAGTATCGATCCATTTTCGCCATGGCATGGATCGAAGGTGAGAACCATTGATACCATGAAGATGAAGGCCTCCGCTTCACTCCTCTCCCCAGAAGCGGCCGTGGAAATTCAGAAGGTACAGCTTCTTACTTGCGCGTGTGATCGCGGTGTACAGCCAGCGCACATATTCACGATCGATCATTTCCTCCGTTACGTAGCCCTGGTCCACGAACACCGTGTTCCACTGGCCGCCCTGCGCCTTGTGCGCTGTTACGGCATAGGCATATTTGATCTGCAGCGCATTGGCGAACGGATCTTCCTTCAACTTCTTGTAGAGCTCCCTTCTGTTGCGTGCGATCAGCGTTTGGATGATGTTGTTGTTGAGCTGCCGCTGTGCTTCCGCCGGAAGCGCGGGTGAATTGCTCGCGAGTACATCGAGCATCACCTTCACTTCCAATTCGCGTTCTTCGAACCCGTTCCACCAGGAAGCGGTGATGTCGCAGAATCGCAGACCGAATTTTTCCTGCAGCTTCCCGACCCGCCGAACCTCAATGGTCTCACCATTGGCGATCAATTCCGGCCGGCCGTTCTGCGCAGCCCAGTAGTAATTGTTCTTCACCACCATCAGGCGATCGCCGGGTGCAAGCTCTTCCTCACGATCATAGATCCGGATCCGCACCTGCTGGCTGTATTCATAGGCCCGTTTGTTGCTCCGGCAGATCAGGCAAACTTCATCGGCACCTTCACGGGCATAGGCACTTTCCAAGGCATCCTGCAGATCGTTCCCATCGATCCGCTCCACATCCTTGGCCGGGATGAACAACGGTCGTGGTGTTTCATCCTTCAATATGGATCGCAGGTTGGTCGCGTTCACCAGTATACCGGAAGCTTCCTCCTGACGCACCACTTCGGTAAGTTGCACCACGCCGGCGGTGAGCCCCATGTTGCGCAGGTCCTTTGTTTCAAGCGCGGGGCTGTGATCGCTGCCCACCGGTGGCAACTGGGCCGGATCACCGATCAGGAGAAGTTTGCAACCGTGCGCTGAAAAGACGTGTTCGAACAGATCGGTGAGCAGATCGCGCATCCCGAACGCGCCATCGCCCCCGCTCGTGCCGATCATGGAAGCTTCATCAACGATGAAAAGTGCGCCGGCATCCTTGTGCGTACCTACCGATGCACCAAGGCCTTCCTCATCATCTCCACTTATCCTGTAGATCCGCCGGTGGATCGTGCTGGCGTGGTGCCGTGCGTATGCGCTGAGGACCTTCGCAGCCCGGCCGGTCGGCGCCATCAGCACCACAGGTTTTTTATCCGCGGAAAGCACTTTCACGAGCGAACCCACCAGCGAGGTCTTTCCCGTGCCGGCATATCCTTTCAAGATCAACGTGGCCCGTTCCCGGTCGGTGGCGATCAGGCGTTCCAAGGCATCTGCGGCGCGTTGCTGGCCTTCGGTCGGCGGGTGCCCGAGGGCTGTGAGGAGTCTGGTGGCAAGGCCTTGCACGGGATCGCTGAGGGAACGGGAAGCGGTGGCTTGGAGGCGGGGAATGCCCTTTGAGCGGGTGAAATTACTCTTACTTTTGGGCGCTTCCGGAACGGTTCGGGACCACTTCAAATGAAGATCTCCAGCTACATTTTTCCAATCGTACTCATTGTACTCGGCGGTGGCTTGCTCCTTATCGGCTTGGCACAGGGGCAGAACACGTGGGTGATGCTCGGATCGGCCCTGGCGCTGATCACAGGCATCGTTTCCCTGCTGCTCGTGATGGGTGTGATCAGCCGGTCGGCGGGCCTGGCGATCGGAGTTGTTTTCGCTATCGGGGCGATCTTCCTTGCCTGGCGCAACTACCGCTCCATCGCCGAGGTGATCGAATTCACCCAGCGCAAGCAGAGCAACGATCGGATGGTGATACAGGGTCTAAAGGACATTCGTGAAGCGCAGCTGGGTTTCCGCCAGGCGAACGGGATGTTCACCGGGGACATGGCCAAATTGCGGGAATTCGTTCAAAGTGGTACGATCCCCATGGTTCGCGCGATCGGCCAGGTACCTGATACGCTTACCGAGGCGCAGGCTTTGGAGATGGGCATCATCGTTCGTGATACCATTCCGGCACCTGCGATCGATTCGCTCTTCATGAAACCCAAGGCGAGGGAAGGCCGCGCGTTCCCGTTCGATCCGCAGAAGTTCGGCACGCAACCCATGAGCGGCGAACCTTACATACTGCGCGCGGGCGTGATCCAGAGCAGTGGCCGCAATGTGCCTGTTTTCATCGCCAAGGATCCCACGCCGATGGTCACCGGCGATACGCTGATGGTGGGCAACCTGGATAAGGCGACCACCGCAGGGAACTGGACGGGCGAATAGCCGATGGAACGGGGAAGCTACAGGGCATCCCGGTACGACCCCACGCTCGGCCGATCGTATCACTTGAGCCTTCTTTCAGGTCAGGGCCTCTCTGCCTGGGCGGTGCACGAGGTGATCGGTGGCCGGCCGGTCGCGCTCGGTTGGGCAGGTGGCAACGATGTCCTTATCGACAAGCAACTTCCGCAACAACCCGCCTCGGTCTCGTTCGTTTCACTGCCGGAATGGAGTACGCTGGTGCCCGATGGTGCCCTTGTTCCCGGTGCGGAAGCGAAGCATCTTGCCCTCGTGCACGGTGGCCTGCCCACCGGGGCCATGCGCGATGAATCGGTACGAAGTCTTGGTGCCACCTGCATCTACGTGCACAACGATCTTGCCGAACGCGCCGTGCTGGACCGCTTCCCGAACGCACGGCCCCTGGCATTGCAAAGTGTGATGATCCGCAGCACGCTGGCCCGGTGCGGCACCGATCCGATCGTTCTGATCCACCGTGCGTACGAACAACTGGCGGTCACCATCGCCTGGAAACACAAGGTGCTGCTCACCAACACGTATGCCGCGAAGACCGCGCAGGACATGCTTTATTATGTACTGCTGGCCGTTGAGCAGACCGGATACAAGGCCACTGATGTTTCCCTTCGTTTCGGTGGAACGCATTTGAACAACGGCGAGCGCGAATTGCTGCTGCGCTATTTCAGGGATCGGGCGCCTGCTGGTGCACCGCTCTGGCCCGATCATGTGGAGACGGAGAACGCACCATTGTATCGATGGTTCGCGGTGATCGAGCAGTTCGCATGCGTATAGTTGGCGGCAAATACCGCAATCGCCGCCTGCATCCGCCCCGGGAAATGGAGGCCAGGCCTACCACCGATTTCGCCAAAGAGGGATTGTTCAATGTACTTCACCACAGTGTGCCGCTGGAAGGGATAAGGGTGCTCGATCTATTCGCCGGCACGGGGAACATCTCGCTTGAATTCCTTTCACGCGGTGCGGCGGAAGTGATCTCGGTGGAACAGGATCGGAAGCTGTACGAGTTCATGCAACGCACTGCGCGTGAACTTGGGGAGAAGAGCTGGCGCATGGTGAAGAGCGATGTGTTCCCGTTCCTTCGTGCGCACCGCGGCCGGTACGATATCATCTTCGCCGATCCGCCATTCCACAAGGAAGGCATTGAAAAGATCCCGGATCTGGTGAGGGAGAACGGTCTTCTCGATCCCGAGGGATCGCTGATCATCGAGCATCATGACAAGGTGGACCTGAGCCCACTGCCCGGCCATGATCGCACCCGCAAATACGGGCTCGTGCATTTCAGCTTCTTCCGGTTCGCGGAAGAAGGTTGATCGAACGCTCCATCCGACTTCCAACCGTCCATCATCCGGCGTACCACTTGTTCACCCGTGCACGGAATTAGCTTCGTTGCGAACCGATCCAGCATGATGAAACTCCTTGTGTTACCGGTGGCAGCCATCGTGCTGGCCGTGCCTATGCAGCGATCCGCGACCCCCATGCCTGCAGCGGCCGTGGCACCAGGCTCAGCCGTGATTGAAAGAGAAGCGGATCGTTCCGCCGATCGGAAGGATCCACTGGTGGAGGAATTGTTGCAGATGCAGCAGGAATTGCAGGGCATGCGTGAGCAGGCCATGCTTGAAGCGTTGCAGGAGTTGGAGGAACTTGATGCACGGATCGTCGAACTGGAAGATGAACGGGAAAAGGTGCTCGATCGGATCGATCGCATCGCATCACAGGAAGAGCCTTCAACGGAACCAGGACCTTACGGACGGTCTGCATCACCAATTCCGTCGGCACTCTGATCAAGGCCCCAGAAGCCGTGCTTTTCATTGGCGAGCACGGTATCCAGCGTCCAGATCACGTTCTCCTGTTCCGGCTGGCGGCGCACCGGACATTCGTGCAGCGCGCAGATCGCGCAGGATGTGGGAATGCAGGGGTCCATATGAACGAAGAATTCAACTTCGCGATCGCTGCGCTCGTTCACTATCCGTTCCATTGCGGCGATCTGGTCATGCGCAGCCTCCAGCGTGAAATACCAGGGCAGCGTAACGTGGCAATCGATGTGCAGGATACGGCCATACTTGATCATCCTGAAATTGTGCAGATCGATCCATTCAGGCCTTCGTTCCATTTGCAGCAGATCGATCACACCGGTGGCGGCCTCGTTGTCCGCTTCATCCATGATGCCCGCCACGGAGCGGCGGAACACCCTCGATCCGGTGAAGATGATGTAGATCGCGAAGCCGATCGCGAACACCTGATCGAGCCAGAGCAATGAAGTAAGTTTCATGAACACGAGGCCACAGATCATGGCCACGGTGCTCCATGCATCGCTCAGCAGATGCTCGCCGCTCGCTTCCATGGTGATCGAATGCGTGCCGACGCCGCGTTTCCTCAGGATCGAACCGAGCATGAAATTGATCGCCCCGGCGATCGCGGTGAGCAGGATCCCGATCTCCAGTTCTACAGGTCCTTCATCCTGCAGAAGCGCCCTCACGGACCGATAGATGATGAAGGCCCCGGCGATGATCACAGCACCGCCTTCCACACCGGCCGAGATGTATTCCACCTTGCCGTGGCCATATGGATGTTCCCGATCCCGCGGTTTCGCTGCCAGCACCAGGCTGTATAAGGCGAAGCCTCCGGCAAGCACGTTCACGATGCTCTCCAGCGCATCGGACAGGATCGTTGTACTGCTGGTGATCCGCCATGCGGCGAACTTCACCAGCATGATCACGAGGCCCACCACGAGCACGATGGTCTGCAGCTTGATCGCGCTTCTCTCCATGGAGGCATAAAGATCCGACGATCTGTGGAGAATATGTCATCACTCCCCGATACGATCGGATCGATGTGGTCTTAGTTTCGCCGTGCGTTACGGTCCGTTCGATCCGTCGATCGGTTAAAAGGGAATCCCGTGAGAACCGGGAGCTGTTCCCGCAGCTGTAACCACCGGTGCCTGCAACGAAAGCCACTGTCCCGAAAGGATGGGAAGGTGTTGCAGGAAAGGTGGCGAGCCAGAAGACCTGCCGAAGCGCACGGGCAATTCACCTTGCCCGGCCGAGCGACCCCGGGAGTGGGTGAAAGGCGGAATGCTTTCCATTCTCATCCGTGGTCCGATCCATGTAACAGCCGTCCGGTGAAGGCGGCATAAAAAGCTCTCGTGATGATGAGAAGATCGATTACCGCTGTTGCATTTTCGTTCACCCTTTATGCCTCTGCGCAGAACTACGTGCACCAGGTGTACGTGTTGAACGAAGGGTATTTCAATTGGCAGACGCAGGAACAACAAGTGCCCGTCTCGCTGGGAAGTTTCGATCCGGCCACTGGTGCTTACCAGCAATTGGTGAACATTGAAGGCAGCCGTTTCGCCAGCGATCTGCTCGTGGATGAGCAATTCGTGTATGTGGCAGCTGATGCACGGCTGCTGAAATTCTCCAAGGATGATCATGCATTGATCGCTGAGGCGGATGTGATCGGGATAAGGAAACTGGCGATCTGGAACGATCTGCTGTTGATCACCCGCGGCGAACTGGGTGGGTTGCCGCATTATTTCGAGGTGCGCAACGCTTCCGACCTATCCCTTTTGGAGGCGATCACCCCTGCCGAAGGCCTGCCTTTTTCGATCGAGGATGTGGTGGTTGCCGATGGAAAGGCCTGGCTGGGCGTGAACAATGCGTTCGATGCCGCCAACATGACCGGCCATGTCGCAGTGATCGATCTGGGAACCTTGGAGCTCGAAACGACCATCGATCTTGGTCCCGATGGTTTGAACCCGGAAAAATTGATGGTGGCCGACGAAGCACTCTATGTGTTGAACAACACGGATTTCACCCGGAGCAGCATCAGCGAGATCGATATCAATGCCGTGGGACTTCAGCAGACAATCGTGATCGCGAACAACTCCGGTTGTGGTGCCTCAGCCCTGGCGGCCCAGCAGGAGAAGGTGTATTACATGGAATATGCGGTGAACACACTTGCGCGGTACGATATCAATTCCAACACCGTGGCGGATACGATCCAGAACGGGATCAGCGCCTATGGCCTGATCGATGATCCGATCAATGGCAGAATGTACGTCACTACCACGGATTTCTTCAGCAGCGGGGAATTGCATGTGATGGAGTACGATGGAACGATCGGAAGTTCGGTAGCGGTGGGCGTGAGCCCGGGCCATCTTGAACTCGATGTGCGTTCGATCACTTCGGTAAGAGAAGGGAAGGCCGAACAATTGCAGATCATGCCGAACCCTGCGACCGATCGTATACGGATCACTGGGGTATCAATAGCAGGTGCGCCGCTCCGCTTGATCGATGCTTCCGGCCGCGCGATCGCGATCGCCCCCCAAGCCGGTTCCGGTGGTTCGATCGAATTGAACGTTGGCTCATTGCCAGCGGGCATCTATTCCATCTTGCTGAATGATCGCACCACACGGTTCGTGAAACAGTAAAACAAGCTACTTTTGCGGCCCATCCACACGGGTGGGAATGCCTCCTTAGCTCAGCGGTAGAGCAGCTCATTCGTAATGAGCAGGTCTTCGGTTCAAATCCGAAAGGAGGCTCCGGAACTGAAAAGGCCCCTTGATCCTGGATCAAGGGGCCTTTTCATGTTGATCGTACGGTGCCGGATCTTGTGCTTTACAAGGATCACGGTAACTATTGATCGGAGGATCATGTAATTGGGTTATTGATGTTGCCGGGTGGAACATTGAAGTCTTAATGCTGTTCTCATCCATTTCAAGTATTGCATACTTCGATCCAGGAGCTCGAGCGATGTTGCGGGAATGACTTTCGATGGAACCGTGATCATAGACCTTGGCTGAATGCATTGAACTTCAGATTTCAGATCAATGTATCGACGGATCTGTCATCTACTGGACCCACCCGGAAAAAGAAAGGGCGCCCGATCGGGCGCCCTTCTCTTTTCGTAAGGCTTGGGATCAGTTCTGGATCACCAGGCGCTGGGTGTAGAGTTTCTCACCGGCGGTGATGTTCACCATGTACATGCCGGCGGCGATCTCACCCTGCAGGCTGATCACCGTGTTGATGAAGCCATCCTGTACGGCCAGGTTGC
>JAEZDL010000022.1 GCA_023418095.1 Bacteroidota bacterium | reverse complement strand
CCCTGCAGAACTATTTCCGCATGTACCACAAGCTTGCGGGAATGACGGGAACTGCGGAAACGGAAGCGCAGGAACTCTGGGACATCTACAAGCTGGATGTGATGGTGCTCCGCACCAACCGCCCGGTGATCCGCAAGGACAGTGAGGACATGGTCTTCAAAACGAAACGCGAGAAATACAACGCTGTGATCGATGAGATCGTGGCACTTCGCGAAGCTGGAAGGCCTTCACTGGTGGGAACAACGAGCGTTGAAGTGAGCGAACTCGTGAGCCGCATGCTAACGCTGCGCAAGATCCCGCACAACGTATTGAACGCGAAACAGCACCAGCGTGAAGCGGAGATCGTGCAGCAGGCCGGCATGGCCGGAATGGTCACGATCGCAACGAACATGGCCGGCCGCGGTACCGACATCAAGCTCGGTCCTGGAGTGAAGGAATCGGGAGGATTGGCGATCATCGGCACTGAAAAGCACGACAGCCGCCGCGTCGATCGGCAGCTGCGCGGCCGCGCCGGCCGCCAGGGCGATCCGGGAAGTTCGCAGTTCTACGTGAGCCTTGAGGATGATCTGATGCGCATGTTCAACAGCCAGCGGATCTCCAAGTTGATGGATCAGCTCGGCCTGAAGGAAGGCGAAGTGATCCAGCATCGCATGGTCACCGCGAGCATCGAGCGCGCCCAGAAGAAGGTCGAGGAGAACAACTTCGGCATCCGCAAGCGCCTGCTGGAGTACGATGATGTAATGAACAGCCAGCGCACCGTGATCTACAAGCGGCGCCACCATGCGTTGTTCGGCGAGCGGCTCAAGCTGGATATCCTCAACATGTTCTACGATCTGGCCACCAGCACCGTGAACGACTACCACCAGGACGATGATCTGGAAGGTTTCCAAATGGAACTGTTCCGCAAATTCTCGATCGAAAGTCCGGTGGATGAGGAAGGATTCCGCAAGATCAAGCCGGAGGAACTCGTCGACAAGGTCTACGAGGCCGCCATCCAACGATACGAGCGGCATGGCGCGCAGATCGCCGCACAGGCCATGCCTGTGATCACCGACGTTTTCCTCAACCAGGGCCAGCAATACGAAAACATCGTGGTGCCGATCACCGATGGCACACGCACCATGCAGGTGGTGGCCAACCTGCAAAAAAGCTACAAGAGCCAGGGCACCGAACTGATCGCCAGCATCGAACGGTACATCACCCTTGCGATCATAGACAACGAGTGGAAGGAACACCTGCGCGAGATGGACGATCTGCGCCGCAGCGTGCAGAACGCCACGTACGAGCAGAAGGATCCATTGCTGATCTACAAACTGGAAAGCTTCAAGCTGTTCAAGGCGATGATCGAGCGGATCAACGGCGAAGTGATCAGCTTCCTCAGCAAGGCCGGGTTGCCTTCACAACAGCCGCAACTTCGGGAAGCTCCCGCGCAACGCGCACCGCAACCTCGCACGCAGACAAGCCGTACGGAAGTGCCATCTTTCGCTGGCGCCCGCACCAGTGCTGCTCCGCAACCAGCGCGTGCAGGCAATGCTCCGCAGCAAAGGCCACCGGCAGGTCCCCCGCCTCCGCGCCCCACCCAGCCCGTGCGCGTGGAGAAGAAAGTGGGCCGCAACGATCCTTGCCCGTGCGGCAGCGGCAAGAAATTCAAGCAATGCCACGGAAAGGACGCGTGATCGGAACTTTGCACAGTTGATCGGAATTTGGGCGTGTCCCGGCTCAAAGCAGCCGGGTCGGGCTATTCGCTGCAAGTCCTCAGCCGCCAAATGCGCGGCTTCCGGGCTTTCCGCGAATGTCCCTCACGCACATCTGCGTCATCCTCGATCGCCTTATTACCCGATTATACTTAGTTGCGCTCATATAAATATGAAAGATCAAAATTTATTTTATTATTTGCATATCAAATCGACCTGATGCATTCCCTTCTTCCTTCCTTTTTTTCGATCATGTGCATATCCGCGATCGCACAACCCGGTAGTCTTGATCCATTATTCAATCCTTATGACGATGGAACGTACGGGGATGGATTCGGTATTCTTTCATCGCCAACCTCGATATTGACCGATGAACAAGGGCGATTGATCGTGGGAGGTGGAACCGGTTCGTATAATGAAGATTACTGGCGCTCGGTCATACGCATTCTACCTGATGGAGCTCTGGATGAAACATTCAATTGTGGCAGTGGAGCATATGCTCTCAATCCAGGTTCCGGTCCGATTAACTCCGGATCTGTCAGTTGCCTGGCTCGAACGATGACTGGCCAGATCTACGCTGGCGGATATTTTACCAGTTTTAGCGGCCAACCGTATACAAATCTGGTAAGATTGGAACCGGATGGTGCTGTGGATACAACCTTTTCCTGCACAGGTGCTACGAATAGCATACACACATTGGACATCGATGCAGCAGGGAGGATCGTCGTTGGCGGTCTCTTTGGAAGCATCTGTGGTGATCCAAGTCCTGGCTTGGCTCGTCTATTGCCGGATGGATCATTCGATACTTCGTTCGTTGTGGGAACGGGTTTCAATGGTCCCGTCCGCCACTTGGCAGTGCAAGGTGATGGTAGGATCTTAGCTTGGGGCAGCTTTGCTTTATACAATGGCGATACAGTTCCACCCTTGCTCCGCTTGTCCAGCGATGGATCATTGGATACGACATTTCAGGTCGATTTCGATACAACACCGTTTATTGAATGTATCCGCCCGCTTCCGAATGGCGACGTTGTTGTAGCTGGTTATGCGATGTCTATCGGAGGACAACTAACTGGTCCGATCATCCGATTGGATAGTACAGGAGGTTTACTTCCCAATTGGAGCATATCCGACCCTCTTTACTCGCATACAGTACACGATATCGAGAAATTGGTCGACGGAAGGTTTCTGATAGCTGGCTATTATCAGAGTAACGGATGGGTCCAATATCTCAGGATCCTTGATCCCTTCGGACAGGTAGATACTACGCTTTACCTATCCAGCGAACACGGGATCATTGATATAACATTTGCTGACAACAAGATCGCAGGCATTGGTTTTTTCGATAGCTATGCTGGAATAGCATGGGGTAATATTTTCATGGCGGAGGCCAATGGCGCACCAGATCTAGCATTTAATCCCGGAGGCGGCGCCAGTGCTCCCAGCACGGTATATGATTCCTTTCTTCAACCGGATGGTGCGATCGTGATCGGCGGTTGGTTCAAGAGGTATAACGGGGTTACTCGCCGCGGTGTGGCGAAACTCACTCCTGATGGGATGCTGGACGCGACTTTTGATCCAGGAGAAGGAATGCACTCCAGTCATTGGTCCCAAGTCCGGACAGTTGCTCCAGGTGCCGATGATAAGATCATGGTAGGGGGAGAATTTGAGAGTTTTGATAATGCACCGTACGAAAGTCTCGTATGCCTTAATTCGGATGGAACCATTGATACAACTTTCGTGAACATCATCGGTGAAGGTGGCGCCCTCCCGATCGAAGTGAATGATATTCTGCCTTTACCGGATGGTTCATTTTTAGTTGGCGGCAATTTCAATTCTTATACTTCTGAAGAGGGATGTGATATAGTGAAGATATTGGCAGGGGGAATACTGGATCCTTCTTTTAGTGCTGGCACCGGTTTTACCAGTCTCAACAACAATAGTCTTCATAATAATGGAACACACGTGAACGAGATGTTACTTCAAGCCGACGGGCGCATACTTGTCGCGGGGCATTTCAGTAAGTACAATGGAATTGTTCGAAGATGCATTGCGCGAATCCTGCCGACCGGAGCATTGGATGGTTCATTCGTACCTGATGATTTCGCCGCATACGAGGCTCATGCCATTGCATTGCAATCGGATGGCAAAATATTGGTAGGTGGAGACTTCACTACGTGGACGGGCCCTCAAGTTCCACCACTTGTAAGACTATTTCCTAATGGAGATCTCGACACCACTTTCTTATATCCTCCCGGTTATGATAATGTAGTCGAGCTTTATGTGGACGCACTTGATCGGATATATGTTTCTACCGCCTATTCCAGCAGTTGCAAGCGTTTGAACCCCGATGGTTCGCCTGATCCCTCCTGGAGCGTAGGACAAGCCGTTGTTTACCATTTCACGCCACAGCAGGATAAAATGCTTGTTTGCGGGAATTTCAGTTCATATCACGGCACGCCACGGCATGGCATCGCTCGATTGAACAACGACTTTACAACTTATACTCCAGATGCTATGAGTAAGCCTGCGCCTGGCATCTATCCAGTACCTACCAGGGACATCATAACACTAAATAGAGATGCATCTTGGATCGGGGCAGAGATAACGCTCGCAGATATGCAAGGACGTGCGGTGCTTCGGACGACCCTACTTGAACAGCAGATGCAATTGGACGTTTCATCCTTGATCCCGGGGATCTACGCTCTGCAACTTCAGAAGCACGGCAAGTTCTGGAGTAGCAGATTTATCAAGGAATAGTAGAAACGCCTGCTTCGTTATCCATTGCTGTAACAGATCTTAGATCCGGAGCCTCACTAAATGTTGACCGCCGATCGCGATCCCTTCTACCTTTGCAACGCTCCGGAGCACCGGCCTTTTCCGGTGAGGAGATCCCCATCACACGCATCTATCGCATAACGCTCCGCTCGGACGGGAAATGGCAGGGCATCGAAAATGGCGCCGAAGTGCCGCTGATCCTTGCGCTCACCCGGGAACTCGCCGAGGAAGTGATCTTCGACATGGCCCGCGAGGTGGGCAACTCGCGCGTGCTTGTCTACAACAGCCACAACGAGCTCACCCAGGAACGCACCTTTGCGGCGAAACCGTCCAAAGGTTCCTGAATCACAAGATTTTCATGAAAGCAAAAGGCCGGTCTTACGGGGCCGGCCTTCTGCGTTTATGGTGTATGTAGTCTGGTTCTCTAGAATTCAACCGGTATACGCATCTGCACGCGCACGGGTTTGCCTTTGTCACTGCCGGGGCTCCACGGTGCGGTGGCCTTTATCGCTTCCACCACTTGTCTGTCCATCTCAGCATTGCGGCCGTTCACGATCTTCACATCGCTCAGCATGCCGTTCTTCTCCACGATGAAGCTGGCCAGCAGATCGCCCTTTTCCCGTTTCCCTTTCGTGGATGATACCTTCTGCTTGATGTATTTGATGAATTGGCGATCGGTGCCGTGCTTGTGCTTCGGCATTGTTTCGGCCATGGTGTAAACGATGTTCTCCAGTGGCTTGTGATCGTAGATCTTCTCCGCAAGGCGGCCACCATCGCGATCGAACCGTTCCCAGATCCCGGTCTTGTTCCCCATCACGAACTCACCCTTGCTCTCGATCTGGCCGTTTGCATGGTAGAAAACGAATCCACCCTGCTCCACCATCAATGCTTCATCAGCATACGTTCCTTCCGATCGCAGCTTCCCATCTATCGTGTACAATCTGCCGATGAACAGATCACCGCTCTTCCCTTCGTTCACGCGGTAGAATTTCGCCGTCTTCTTCGCGGTGGCCGCCAGCGATCCGTCCAGGTAGATGCGTGCATCTTCCTGCGCCATCAGGGGCGCAAGGCAGATACAAAGGATGAACGAGAACTGGATTCGGGTGCGCACGTTCCGGTTGGATCTTTCCTCATTCTACGGCATCCATCCACGAAGGGTTTCCCGATCGCTCCTCCCCGGCTGCGAACACCATGCTTTCGTAGCTTCGCGCGTTTCCACGGAAAAGCTCCAGCAACATGTCCTTCGAGCTCACGAAAACGATGCTTGACGAGATCCGGGAGGATGTCGCCGAAGGACGCGATGGAAAAATAGATACGCTTCTGGCCGATCTGCATCCATCGGATGTGGCGGCCATATTGGATCGCCTCACCAGCGAAGAGGCCGCCCATGTCTTTCGGCTGCTCGAACATGAGCGCGCGGCAGAAGTGATCCTCGAACTGGATGAGGAAGTGCGCGACCGCCTCGTGCGTTCGCTCTCCAGCCGCGAGATCGCCGAGGACGTGCTGGAGTACATCGAGACCGACGATGCCGCGGACGTGATGTCCGCGCTTCCGGAGGAGAAACAACGCGAAGTGATCTCGCTCCTCGACGATGCCGAACACCGCGAGGACATCGAGGAACTGTTGCGCTACAAGGAAGGCACGGCCGGTGCGCTCATGGCCAAGGAACTCGTACAGGTGCGCACCGATTGGAGCGTGGCACGTGCGATCATCGAAATGCGGCGGCAGGCGAAGGAAGTGGAGCATGTCTACACCATCTATGTGGTGGACAAGGATGATCGGCTCTATGGAACGCTCGCCTTGAAGGATCTTCTGTTCAGTGCCGAAAGCACACGTACGCTCATCAAGCACATCTGCGAAGTGGAGGTGGTCTCGGTGGAAGCCGATACCGATGTGGAGGAAGTGGTGAACCTGATGAAGAAATACGATGTGGTGGTGCTTCCGGTGGTGGATGCACAGCAGAAGCTCATCGGCAGGATCACCGTTGATGATGTGATGGACGTGATGACCGAGGAGGCAAGTGAGGACTACCAGCTCGCCAGCGGTATCAGCGAAGACGTTGACGCGCGCGACAGTCCGTGGGTGCAGACCCGCGCGCGTCTTCCGTGGTTGTTGATCGGCCTTGCAGGTGGCATCCTTTCATCACGGATCATCGCGCAGTACGAGCATCAGCTTCTCATCGATCCAAAGATGGCCTTCTTCATGCCGCTTATCGCAGCTACGGCCGGCAATGTGGGGGTACAGGCGTCCGCGATCGTGGTGCAGGGCCTGGCTTCCGGTGCATTGGAAGGCGTGAACATCTTCGCGCGCCTGTGGAAGGAATTACGTGTGGCCCTGGTCTCGGCCCTGGTCTGCGGCACCTTGATCTTCGCGGCCAACCTGGTGTTCGATCAAAGCCAGGCGCTCACGTACACGGTGAGCATCGCGCTTTTCAGCGTGATCATCACCGCCGCGATGTTCGGCACCTTGATCCCGCTGGGAATGGATCGCTTGAAGATCGATCCCGCGCTCGCCACCGGCCCGTTCGTGACCACGCTGAACGACATCTTCGGCATACTCACATACTTCTCGATCGGCCATTTCATGTACGACAAGTTCTCCTGATCGATGCGGATCACCATCATCGATCGGATCCATCCCGCGCTGGAGGAAATGCTTTCGGCAGCAGGCCATCAGTGCTCGGCCGCCCTGGGGCAGGAAGGTGAAGAACTCGTGCGATCGCTGCATGGCGCGCAGGGCATAGTGGTACGGAGCAGCTTGTTGAAAGCTTCCATGCTCGAGCGACTGGATCAACTCCGTTTCATCGGCCGCGTGGGCTCGGGGCTGGAGAACATCGATCGGGAATACTGCGAGGCGCGAGGGATAAAGGTCTTCAATTCACCCGAAGGCAATCGCGATGGCGTTGGCGAGATGTGCGTATTGTTCTGCCTCGCATTGATGAAACATGTGATGCGTGCGAACGATCAGGTGAAACGCGGGATCTGGTTGCGCGAAGAGAACCGCGGGACCGATCTGCAGGGAAAGACCATCGGTATCATCGGTTTCGGGAACATGGGCAGTTCGTTCGCGCAAAAACTCTCTGGTTTCGATGTGCGGATCCTTGCGCATGACAAATTCAAGAAAGGATTCGGAACGTCTCCGGTGCAGGAGATCGATCTGGACACTTTGCTTTCCGAAAGCGAGGTGATCAGCCTTCATCTTCCACTAAATGAAGAGACACGTTATTTCGCCAACGAGGAATTCTTCGATCGGATCAAAAAGCCTGCGTACCTCATCAACACCTCACGCGGCGCGATCGTTCATACCGAAGCCCTGCTGAACGCGATCGATAACGGAAAGATCATCGGCGCAGGGCTTGATGTACTTGAATTCGAGCGCGAGGATCTGAGCGGCCTCGATCCGGCGATGGCACCTGCCGTGCAGGAGAGGCTCTTCAACCATGACCGCATTCTGCTTACGCCGCACATCGCCGGTGTAACGCATGAAGGCGCACGCAAAATGGCGGTAGTGCTCGCCGAAAAGATCATCGATGCATTCAACAATAAGTAGAACGATAGCAGCGATCCTGATCCTTTCGCAGGGATCATGCACCATGCAGCAGAACCTTCATCCCGATGTACACGGCCACCGCGGCGCCCGGGGCACGCATCCCGAGAATACGATCCAGGGCTTTCTGCATGCGATCGAAAAAGGGTGCGATTACCTGGAGATGGATGTGGTGGTGACCGCCGATCGGAAAGTAGTGGTCTCCCACGAGCCGTGGATGGAGCCGGCGATCTGCCTCGATCCGTACGGCGATCGGATACCCGCAGCACAGGCGCGCTCGCACAACATCCATCGCATGACGCTCGACGAAGTGCAGCGGTACGATTGCGGAAGCATGCCCGATCCGCGCTTTCCCGACCAGGAACAGATGGTCGCCTTCAAACCAAGCCTCGCCGAAGTGGTTGAGGCGGCGGATGAGCATGCACTGCTGAGCGGCATGGCGATGCCGGGTTTCAACATCGAGATCAAGAGCGATCCCGCATGGTATGGTGAATTCCAGCCCGAACCGGCTGAATATGTCCGCATCGTTCTCGGTACGATCGATTCGCTCGGTATCGGTCCACGCTGCATCATTCAATCCTTCGATCCAGCGATCCTGGAGGAAGTGCGCCGCACAATGGCTTCGATCCCCGTTGCACTGCTCGTTGAGAAGAGCACCGATGTGACGAAGGAGCTTGCCCGGCTATCCTTCAAGCCGGACATCTATAGCCCCGAATTCCACCTGGTGGATGAAAAGGTGTTGAAACAATTGCGTGAGCTTGACATTGAACTTTTCGTATGGACTGTGAATGAAAAGGAAGATATCAAGCGGATGCTCGATCTCGGCGTGGACGCCATCATAAGTGATCATCCCGCGCGGGTGATCGATCTGCTTTCCGATCGGGAGTGATCATTTTAGCACCAAACGCGCTGTCGACCGGCTGCGTTGTTCCACCAAAATATCGCGGCCAGCAGTGAGTTTCGCCAGCGTTGGTTCATCATAATGCCTTACCGTGATCAGTTCGCAACCATCGTTGTAACGGACTTCGTATTCCTTGCCGAGCACATCGATCAGTTCACGTGACCGATCGTTATCATCGACCACCACGCTGAAGGCCACCGCGCTGTTCTGCATGAGGCCGATGCAGACATTATGTTTCGCGAAACAGCGGAAGATCCCGCTGAGATTCTCTTCCACGATGAAGCTCAGATCAGTTGGCGTTATGCTGATCAACAATTGATCCGGCTTCACGATGAACGACGGGATCAGTGAATCGCTCTCGCTCCTGTCATCGATGATCGTTCCTTTCGCATCGAGGTCCATGAACGATCGCACGTACAGCGGGATGTGCTTACGTTGCAACGGCTGCAGCGTTCGCGGGTGGATCACGCTAGCTCCGAAATAGCTCAATTCGATCGCTTCGCGATAGCTGATGTGCGTTAGCAGTTTCGTATCCGGAAAACGTTTCGGATCGGCGTTGAACATGCCAGGCACATCCTTCCAGATCGTTACGCTTTCGGCATCCAATAAGTAGGCGAAGATCGCGGCGCTGAAATCCGATCCCTCGCGACCGAGCGTTGTGGTGTTCCCTTCAGCATCACTGGCGATGAAACCCTGTGTCACCACGGGAAAGCGCACCGGCGCGTCCTTCGTTCCATTGAAGGCTTTCTGAACCACGTTCTCGCTCACCGCCCAATCGATCCGCGCCGATCGGAACATGCTGTCCGTCTGGATCAGGTCGCGCGCATCCATCCACGAACAGGTTCCCAATTCTTCGCTCAGGTACGCACTTACGATCATGGTGCTCCACAATTCGCCGTACGCCACGATGCGATCGTAATCCCGATCGGCATTATCCGTTGGTTCCGTCTGGAGGATCGATTCCAATTCAGCGAAACTTTCATACAACCACTCCTCCACTTCGCTCAATCCAGGCACAACGGAGAGCATGATCTGCATGTGCGCATGCCGTAACCGATCCAGCATTTCATCGGTGCTCTTTCCATCGCGCCATGCCCATACGATCTTCTCCAGCGCATTGGTCGTCTTGCCCATCGCGCTCACCACGATCAGGATCTCTTCGCCCGCGAAATGCCGGAGAACTTCCGCCACATTCCGAACGCCATCCGCATCCTTCACCGAAGCTCCACCGAACTTGAAGACCTTCATCTTTCGATCATGAATGACCCATTCAACCAGCCGCCGCTCACCTCGCCACCCAGTCTTTCATAGAACCGGATCGCATCCACGTTCCAATCAAGCACCTGCCAGCGTATCGATCCGTATCCCATTTGCTTCGCAAACCGCACGCATTCCTGGAACAGCCGTTCACCGATCCCTTTTCCACGCACAGTTTCCTTCACAACAAGATCCTCCAAATACAACGTGCGGCCCTTCCACGTGGAATAACGCTCATAACAGATCGCCATCCCCACCACAGCAGAACTCGTCACTCGCCGCTCATCACTCGCCACTTGCGATTCGCCACTCGCCACTCGCCCCTCCGCTACCCAACCGAACCACACCGGACTTTCACCGAAACCAGCATCGGCCATCTCTGCTTCACTCACCTCCACGGCCTCCGGCTCGCGCTCGAAAATGGCAAGCTCCTTCACCAACCGCAGCATGGCCGGCACGTCGCTCCTTACCGCCTTGCGGATCACCACATCCATGTGCCGAAAGTACACCCGCGCACAAGTCACGATATTTGCCGCGCGATCGGCTATTCAACAACCGATCAAGGAAAGTCTCCGCTCATGAGCCGTATAACCACGCTTGCAGAATTCATTGTAGACCGCCAGGCCGATTTCCAATATTCCACCGGTGAACTTTCACGCCTTCTCACCGCGATCAGGCTCGCCGCCAAATTCGTGAATCGCGAGGTGAACAAGGCAGGACTTGTGGAGGACATCATCGGCGCCGCCGGTAACGAGAACGTGCAGGGCGAACAACAACAGAAGCTCGATGTGGTGGCGAACAACATGTTCATCAACGCCATGCGCAACCAGGGCGAATGCTGCGCGATCGCGAGCGAAGAGAACGACGATATCATCATCTTCGAGAACGAACTTTCCAAGAAGGGGAAATATGTGGTGATGATGGATCCGCTGGATGGATCGAGCAACATCGATGTGAACGTTTCGATCGGAACGATCTTCAGCATCTACCGCCGCCTCGATCCATCGCGCCCTGTAACAAAGGATGATTTCATGCAGCCTGGAACGAGCCAGGTCGCTGCCGGCTACGTGATCTACGGCAGCAGCACCATGCTCGTGTACACAACCGGCCGCGGCGTCAACGGTTTCACGCTCGATCCGAGCATCGGTACGTTCTGCCTCAGCCATCCGGACATGCGCACACCCGAGAACGGAAAGATCTACAGCACCAACGAAGGCAACCTCAACGACTACGATTCGGCTGTGAGAGCCTACGTGGAGCGATGCCGCGAACAGCGCATGAGCGCGCGCTACATCGGCAGCCTCGTCGCCGATTTCCATCGAAATCTCCTCAAAGGCGGCATCTACATCTACCCCGGCACCAAAAAAGCACCAAAGGGAAAGTTGCGGTTGCTGTACGAGGCCAATCCGCTCGCCTTCATCGTGGAGCAGGCCGGCGGCACCGCAAGCAATGGCACGCAACGCATCATGGAGATCGTACCCACCGAACTGCACCAGCGCACACCACTCTTCATCGGCAGCACGGCCATGGTGAACGAAGCGATCGGCGCTGCGAAAAGTGGGAGTGCTGGCTGATCCGAAGTTGTAACACTGAGAGACTGTCGAAGTGTTTGGGCGTGCCGGTGCTCAAAAGCAGCACCGTCGGGCTATCCGTTGCAAGTCCTCCCTGCGGTCCGGGCTTTCCACTTCTCCCGCAGTACTGCGGGACGCTCACGCAACCTCCGCGTCAACTATCCACTCCAGATTTTAGTTGAGATCACCAAAGAATCGGAAGTAAAATGAATTCCAAGTGTTCCGGAATCGACTCCAATACCTGTCATTCCTAAATAATAGGTTATTCGATCGCTATACTCAGAATCAGGTTCACCGAGAAGCTCTAACACTTGATCTCTTGACCAGCCTTTGAGATCATATTCATCCAACATGTCATTCACCATATTCCAACGCAATGATGAACTCGCTTCAGACTCTTCCCAATTTTTCCATTATTCCGAATCAAATTCAGTTCTGTTAGCATATCCTTCGAATCTAGGTTTTGCAACGACCAGCATTATGAATCCAATGTAAATGACTCCTATCAAAATTAGGAGCGCTATGCCTATTTTGATGTACTTGATCATTGACGCAACTCATCAAAAATTATAGTTTGCCATAACAACCTCAGCGCTCCATCAACATCTTCGCCAGCAACGCGCGCACATACAGATGATCGGAAAGGGAAGAGATCCGGTATTCCGTTCGCGCAGTGAAATTGATCAGCAGATCGAGATCATCGGTAACCGCAAAAGCCAGCGGTCTGCCACCAGAGAACACCATCGCCATGTGCTGCAATTCTTCGAACGTGCCGTACGTATGACGAAGCGGCTTATAGGTCTGCATGGTTTCCCTCACGGTCACCAACTCCTCGCCTTTCAATGTTGTATGCTCGGCATCCTGTTGATGCAGCCGCCAGATCAATGCGTTCGCCTTCGCCGATGTGATCGGGCCTTCGATCACCTGTTCGTACACATGGATGCTATCGATCCGTGGTTGTTGCGCCAAAGCGGATCCGATCGCGAAAAGGCAGATCAATTGAAATAATGTCCTATTTAATCCAATGGACGCTTTCATCGGCACAGCTTATCTTTGAAAAGCAATGGAGCAGATCGTCATAGAGCTCAAAAATACCCGCAAGCGACGGCTCCTCATGGAATTGCTAAATGAGCTTGATTTCGTGAAGGTTACGAGTGTGATCCGCAATGGCAGGAAAGTGGCCTTTGCTAATGAACTGGTGGAATCCCTCTTGGAGGCGAAGGCTGATGCCCGCGGTGAAAAAAAGCTTCAGTCGGCCCGGGATTTTTTGAAGAATGGCTGAGGTCATCGTTACCGAAGGCTTCAAACGCAGATACCGATCGC
>JAEZDL010000201.1 GCA_023418095.1 Bacteroidota bacterium | reverse complement strand
ACGCCGAATTGCGCGATGAAGAATTTGCGCACGTGATCGAGCTCGCGGTGCGTCACTTTTCCATCCACCTTCATGAGCGCGGCCACGAGCACCACGAGGCTCATCGCCATGTCGCCGGCGGTGGTCACTTGCGGCGGCGGTTGTTTGGATGGATCGTGGATGACGATGCCTTGCTGCAAATGATCCAGGATCGCACCGATCGCAAAACCGATCACCGCGCCGATCGGCCCGCCGAAGGTCCAGCCGAGGCCGCCTGCTATCCACTTGTTGTACGCCATTCCTCTACCAGCGGCCGCCTGCGCCACCACCACCGAAACCGCCACCACCAAAGCCACCGAATCCACCGCCGCCGCCAAAACCGCCTCCACCGCCGAAGCCGCCGCCTCCCCAGCCGCCGCCGCGGCCGTGGCGCTTGTTCATCTGGCTGAGCAGGAACATGGCGGTCCAGAAATCGATGCCGTTGGTGCGGGCATAGCGTTTCACCCGGCCGCGCCACGAGAAGAAGACGATGATCATGATGAGCCCAAACATGAGCAGCGGCGCGATCGGTGCGTTCACATGTTCCGATCCGTAGCTTTTTTCGTTGAATTCACCCTTGGCCATCGCCATGAGCACATTGGTGGCACGATCAAGGCCATCGTAGTAACGCTGCTGCCTGAAGAGCGGGATCATTTCATTATCGCCGACCCGCTTCGCCGTGAGATCGGGGATCACTCCTTCCAAACCATAACCGGTGGCGATGAACCAATCGCGCTGGCCGGGCGGACCGGTTGGCTGGATCAAGATCACGATGCCGTTGTCGAACCCGGCTTTTCCGATCCCCCATTTCTCACCGATCTCGAAGGCCAGATCGGAGGCGGGATAACCGCAAAGCGTATCGGTGATCAGAACGAGTATGCGATTGCTGGTCTCGCGCGCGAAACCTGTGAGCTTGCGATCGAGGCTCTGGACTTCTGCCGGTGAAAGCAGATCGGTGTATTGCCATACCAGCCTGTTCTGTTCCGCAGCTGTTGGTGGCGTAAGCGCACAATCGAAGTTCGATCCGTGCAGCGGAGTGAAGCAGAGGAGAAGGAAAAAGATCGCGAGCTTCTTCATTTCCGGCTGAAGCTCACTTCGTTGGAAAGTTCGTTGCGATCGTTGCTGTTGCGCGGGAAGTATCGCGCGGCCAGGGAACCCACGGTCTTTACCGCAAGGATCAATCCTTCCGCGTAAAGCCCTTGCTGGAAATGGCTTCGCAGTGATCCGATCAGCCCGTCCCAGAAACCTTCCGGCACTTTTTCATTGATACCCTTGTCGCCGATCACCGCCATGGTGCGATCGGCCACGCAGATGTAGATCAGGATCCCGTTGCGTTCGGCGGTGCGGTGCATGCCGAGTTCCTCGAAGATGTACGCTGCATGATCGAGCACATCTTCTTCGATGTGATCTTCGAGATGCACACGGATCTCGGACGAAGTGGATCTTTCAGCTTCGGCGATCGCTTGAGCTACCTGTTCGCGCTGCTGCTTCGTTAAAAGATCCTCCGCGGTGACCAAAGCCTAATCGAATGAAATGTTTGGAGCACGCTCTGCGCCCTCGCTCGCTTCGAAATAGCCTTTTTCCTCGAAGCCGAACATGCCGGCCAGCATGTTGCCGGGGAAGCGTTTGATCTTGCCGTTGTAGGCGCGCGCCGTTTCATTGAACTTGCGCCTTTCAACACCGATCCGGTTCTCCATGCCTTCGTACTGCGCCTGGAAATCCTGGAAACCCTGTACGGCGCGCAATTCGGGATAACGTTCAATGGTCACCAGCAGGCGCGAAAGCGCTCCGCTGAATTGTTGCTGCGCCTGTTCGAATTGCTGGATCTGCTCGGGGGAAAGATCGCCGGCATCGAGGTTCACGCTGGTGGCCTTCGATCGGGCCTCGACCACATCGGTGAGCGTGCCACGCTCGAAATCCGCAGCACCTTTCACGATCTCCACCAAGTTCTGTGTCTTGTCCGCACGCAGTTGATAGGCGTTCTCCACGTTGCTCCACTGTTGCGCCACATCTTCGTTCAACCCCACCAGGGAGTTGTAGAAGCTGCCGAACCAGATCGCGATCAGAACGATCACTCCAAGACCGATGATGAGCCCGAGATTCTTCATGCGTGATGTTGCCGGCCTTTTACCAGCGGGTACGAAGTTAGGATCGTTCGTGATCGGAAGCTGCGTTGCAGGTTGAACGGCAGCAGGATAAGACAAGCGGCTCTACCGTGCCACGATGAAGCGGCCGTGGCTGGTGCGATCGCCTTCGATCCGGAGGATGTAGGTGCCGTTGGGAAGCCCTTCCACGGGAATGATCCATCGATCGGCGACCCGTTGAGGCTCGATCGGCCAGATCCTTCCAGCGATGTCGGTGATCTGGATCGAATTCACTTGTTCTTCCTGGAAGCCGATCGAATTCCGGGCGGGATTCGGATGGATGATCAATTCCCGATCGGTGCGTGATGCCACCGAGGTGATGATCTCATCTTCATCGTAATGGAATTCGATCAGCGTTGGAATGTCGGCAACCGTTGTGATGGAAAGCACCGGGCGGCCCATGCCGTTCGCCAGCCATTTGTATTCCACGGTCTCCGGTTCATCGAAACCGAACCCGATGCCGAATTGATCCACATGGATCGAATCGTGGCGGTTGAGCACCGATCGCACGCGAAGCACATCGAACGTATCGGCGGGCAGGATCAGCGTACCCCAGCCATCCACTTCGTTGTTGCGCCTTTGTTCCTGGTAGAAGAAGAACGTGCCCGGCACTTCAACTTCCCACGTGCTGAAGGAAGAATCCGTGTCACCGAATTGCATCGGGAATTCATGGATCACATCCACCGGCTGCCGCCGCACGCTGGTCGGGATCCCGTTCACCATCGCTCCAAAGCCCACGTTCCGGTACGCTGAAGCATCGTTCCTGAAGTAATCGTAGACGTCTTCGATCGTAAGCAATTGAAAGTCGAAATCCATTCCCTGGATGGCGAAGCTGGCCTGGTGATCCGGATAGAGGATGCCGTTGTTGAAGAAGAACTGGTACAGGAACGGGGTGGATCCAACAGAGACCGCCACATTCACACCTGCATCCACCGGCACCAGGGCTGACATGTCCCACGTGACACCCGCGCCAGTGGTGGCGACATCGATATCCATGCTCTGCGCGGTGCGGAAATGGAGCGAATCCCCCTCCGAAGGCATATCCGCCGGGCCGATCGTGATCTGCGCCGAAAGCGCTGAAATAGTGAAGGAAAAGAGCAGGGTGGAAGTGAAGCGCATGGTGGTGAAGATCAACCCAAAACTAGGTGCGCGGGCGTGTAGTGCGCAACATCGATCGGAAATGCGCGTAATGCCACAACCGTAAATTTGTACCGATGCGGAAATTCCTTTTGATCGCGGCGATCTGCGCGGCCTTCGTTGCTCAAGCACAGGATCGCACCCAACAGCCGAACCTGGTCCAGTTCAGCGGCGTGGTGGTCACCGACAGCCTGCTGCCGGTCCCGTTCACCAACATCCTGGTGAAGAACACGTACCGCGGCACCATGAGCGATGTGTACGGTTATTTCAGTTTCGTGGCCCAGGAGGGCGATACCATCCTGTTCAGTGCCGTGGGTTTCCAGCGATCGCAGTACGTGATACCGGACAGTCTTACCGAGAGCAAGTATTCCATGATCCATGTGTTGAGCCGCGACACGGTCCAATTGAAGGAACTGGCCGTTTACCCATGGCCGAGCAAGGAACAGTTCCGCGAGGCTTTCCTCAACCTGCGATTGCCCGATGATGATCACCAGCTCGCGCTGAAGAACATGTCGCCCGCCGAGATGCTGCAGCGCATGGAGAACCTGCCGCCAGACGCATACCAGAGTTTCCAATACCAGATGGCGCTTGACCATACGAAGCTCTATTATTCCGGTGGAACCCCAAGCATAAACCTGTTCAACCCGATCGCCTGGGCCCAGTTCATCCAGGCCTGGCAGAACGGTGATTTCGGGCGATAGGATCTCTTCAAGGTTCTCACGGATCGGTTGTTCATGATCCTTTTTCATGCGCATGTATCGGCATGAGCGGCCATCTACTTTTCGGGCACAAACACCCGAACATGAAAAGAACCTTTATCCTTGCAATTGCCGCATTGACATTGAGTTTTGGAACTTCAGCCCAGTTGGTGAACGGGGGCTTCGAGAACTGGACCGGCCAGGTGCCCGATGGCTGGAGCGCCAACAACATTGAAGCACTCGGCGCCGTGGTCATCACCCAGACCAACGAAGCGCATGGCGGAGCTTTCGCCGTGCGTGGTGAAGCGATCATCAATCCGCTGAATGCGAACGAACTCTATCCGCCGGTGCTGCAAAATCTCGGCCTGCCTGTCACCCAGGGGCCATCGCACCTTACCGGTTGGTACAAATTCTCGCCCACGGCGAGCACTTCAAGTCTGGTCCTGAGCATCACGGTCACAGATGCAGGCGGGCAGACCACCGGTTTCGGTTACCAGCAGATCACCAATGCAGCGGCTTCCTACACGAGCTTCAGCATTCCGGTGGATTACACCATTGGAAGCGGCAACCCATCCACCAATGTGGTGGTCTCAGCGATCCTGGGTCTCGCTGCCGGAACAGCCGGCGCCGGTTCCACCTTCCACCTCGATGATCTTTCCATTTCAGGTGCGGTCGTTGGCATGGAAGAAATGAAACTCGATTTTTCCACCGGAACACCTTTCCCGCAACCCGCAACGCAAAGTTCAACGATCGAACTGCGGATCGATACCGATCAGCGGATGAAAGCAAGTGTATATGATGTGACCGGCCGGGAAGTGGAGGCGCTCTTCGATCGGGAAATGTCCGCTGGCGAACATAGGATCACCTGGAAGCCTTCGGCCGCGGTCGCCGATGGCAAATACATCGCACGATTCGTGGGCGAAGAGGGAACGATCACGGTGCCGATCATCCTGGTGCGCTGAAGCGATCCGCATAACAAAAGAGGAAGCTGGCCGGTCGGCCAGCTTCTTTTCTGCAATGATCATGGTTTGGTCGGGCGAAGCACCGATCGGGATCGGTGAGGTCGGTTCTATTCGATCGTGATATAGCTTTGCGTGAACACCAATATCAGATCATGAGAACCAAACTACTCTTCACAGCAATTGCATTGGCAGGCTGCATGGCAGCGATGGCGCAGAGCAACCGCTTCTCCGCAGGTCTCGAACTCGCCATGCCGATGGGCGATTACGCCGATCAGGCCGGTTTCGGTTTCGGTGCCACACTTGGCTTTGAACTTCCCGTGGGCGACAAGCTCGGGGTGTTCGCCAATGCCGGTTACTTGACTTTCGGCAAGAAGGAACAGGATCTCATTTTCGTGAAGGTTTCCACCCAGCAGGCCGTGATCCCAGCACAAGTGGGCTTGAAGTATTACTTCGATGAAGCACAGGCCGGCTTCTATGTGATGGCGATGGTGGGGATCCATAGCGTGTCCTCCACCGCCAGTTCATCGATCACCTTGCTTGGCCAGACCATCGAATCGGAAAGCACTGCGAGCGATGTGTTCCTGAGCGCAGCACCCGGTGTCGGTTACATCGTTGGTGAGAACATCGATCTTGCACTGCGGTATCAGCTGATGTTCGCTGAAACGACCACGGCCGATCCAACGACCGGTCTCTCCGTTACGTCCAGCGCGACCAACTCGTACATTGGAATTCGCGCCGCCTACATGTTCGGCAGCCGCTGATCACCGATCGGATCACACTGAAAAGGATGGGCAATTGCTCATCCTTTTCTTTTTGGCATGAAGTTCGTCCTGCCGCCGCAGCGACCGCCTTTACGGGTCGCTTACTAACTTGCCGCCATGCATTTGAACCTACGCCGATCCATCATTCTGCCGCTGATCTGTCTGATCGTTCCTGCGCTTTCATATGCACAGGAGACCACGGAGCCAGATGACAATAACCTGATCGAGAACGGAAGCTTCGAGGATTACACCGGCAAGCTGAAGCGATTGGGTGCGATCGAAATGGCCAATGGTTGGAAGACCGCCACGATCGAAAAGGCCGATCTCTTCACAGAACTGGTGCCCGCAGCACCGGTGACAGCACCGAAGAACGAGCTTGGCGACCAGGCACCGCTCACCGGAAAGAACTATGCCGGCGTGCGTTGGTGGAGCTTCCAGAACAAGGAACCGCGCACCTATCTGCAGGCCAAGTTCAAAACCATGCTGAAGAAAGGCCAGAAGTATTGCGTGAAGTACTATGTGAGCCTCGCCGATCTGAGCAAGTACTCCACCAACGAGATCGGCGCCTACATCAGCAAAGTGGTGGTGAACAAGGATGATGCGAACAGCCTCACCTATTCGCCGCAGGTGCCGCATCTTAGGAACATGATCTACAGCGACATGCACGGCTGGCAGGGCGTATGCGGTGTGTACGAAGCGACCGGCGGCGAACAATACCTGCTGATCGGGAATTTCGCGCCGAACGAGAAGACAACGGTGGAGAACCGTACCAAGCCGAAAGGAGAGGAGCGGGGCCAGTTACCACACGCGTATTACTACATCGATGATGTGAGCGTAACACCGGTGAAGCTCGCCAGCGAGTGCACCTGCGAACAGATCGAAAAGGCGGAAAGTGAATTGATCTTCAGCCGCAAAGGCGTGATGAACCCGAGCTTGAAACCGATCGAACGGATCGATCAGCAGGTGTTCTACTTCAAGCGCTTCAAGAAGGATATCGCCACTTCCATGGAACCGTGGATCAGTGAAATGGCCGAGTTGATGAAGACCGAAACGGCGGTGAAAGTGAAACTGATCGGCCACATCGATGCCACCGAGAAGGAGCGCGCACGCATGAAGCCGGAGATGGAGAAACTAGGCGAGGATCGCGCAAAGGCTGTGAAGGAAGCACTGGTGGAGCACGGGATCGAAGCGACGCGGATCACCGTAGGCAACTCCGGCAACGACAAACCGGTAGATCAATCAGGAACTGAAGTCGGCATGAGCAAGAACCGCCGTGTGGAGGTTGAACTTGTGAAATAGGATCGCATCGATCTTGGAGGCGCATCGGCGATCGGCCCGGTGCGCCTCTTCTCTTCTACCTTCGCACGCAACTCAGAGCGAATGCGAAAAGGCGATCCGAAGGTCATACGTGGCTGGACCATGTACGATTGGGCCAATTCCGTTTATTCGCTCACGATCACTTCCGCCATCTTCCCGATCTTCTATGTCGCGATCACCAGCGACAACGGCCATGATCTGATCCAGGATCGGTACGGCATTCCGGCAGGATCGCTCTATTCGTACGCACTTTCCGCGGGATTCCTTCTGGTGGCATTGATCGCGCCCTTGCTCAGCGGCATCGCCGATCACAGCGGCAACAAGAAAGGTTTTCTCAAATTCTTCTGTTACTTGGGTGCGGCCAGTTGCGCCGGACTTTTCTTCTTCGGCATCGATCACATCTGGATCGGGCTTGCACTGGTCATGATGGCCTGTGCCGGTTTCAGCGGAAGCCTTGTTTTTTATGATGCCTTTTTACCAGAGATCGCGGAGCGGAAGGATCACGATCGGATCAGCGCGCGCGGTTACACGATGGGCTATATCGGCAGTGTGATCCTGTTGATCCTGAATCTGATCATGGTGATGAAGCCGGATCTTTTCGGAATTCCCGATCGCGATGGATTGCCGGCACGCATCACATTCGTCACCGTCGGGATCTGGTGGGCCGGCTTCGCGCAATTCGCCTTCCGCGTACTTCCCGATCGAACGGTAAGCCGAAAGAGTGAAGGAAAAAGCATCTTCCTGAACGGCTATAAGGAATTGCGGAAAGTGTGGATCGAGCTGAAAAGATCCGATCGATTGAAACGTTACCTGCTCGCGTTCTTCATGCTGAACATGGGGATCCAAACGGTGATGTACCTCGCGGTGAGCTATGCGAAAATGGAGGTGAAGGACATCGATGCGAATGGAACGATCGTGCCGATCGGCGATGCCAGCCTGATCACCAGCATCCTGATCATCCAGCTTGTAGCTGCGATCGGTGCTTTCCTGTTCGTGCGGCTCAGCGCGCGCTTCGGCAACATACGCGCACTCATGATCGGTTGCGCGATCTGGATCGGGCTTTGCTTCGTTGCGTACATGATCCAATGGGCAACGGAATTCTATCTGCTGGCCGCAGGCGTTGGCCTGGTGATGGGTGGAAGCCAGGCGCTTTCGCGAAGCACCTATTCAAAATTCCTTCCCGAGACGATCGATCACGCCAGCTATTTCTCGTTCTATGATGTGAGCTATTACCTCGGAACGGTGCTCGGCACACTCGCGTACGGATTGGTCTATCAACTTACCGGCGATCTGCGCAACACGGTGATCATCATCGGGAGTTTCTTCGTGATCGCATTCGTACTTCTGCTGCGTGTGCCGAAGAATGAAAAAGCTCCGCTGGCAACCCATTCCGAATTGCAGGTAACGCATTGATCGGGATCGGCGCCGATCCTACCTTCGCCACCGAAATGCAGGAACAGATCTGGGATGTGATCATCGTGGGTGGCGGGATCGTGGGTGCGGCCACCATGTACAAGCTGCAAAAACGTTTTCCCGATCTGCGGATCCTGTTGATCGAGAAGGAAAAAGCCCTCGCCGATCACCAGACGGGCAACAACAGCGGCGTTCTGCACAGCGGGATCTATTACAAACCCGGGAGCCAGAAAGCGATCAATTGCGTGAAGGGCCGACGCGAGCTGGTGCAGTTCGCGAAGGATCACGGCATCGCGCACGACATCTGCGGAAAGCTGATCGTGGCGCGCGATCGGGAGGAGATCCCGCGGCTGGAAAAGATCTTCAACACCGGGCAGATCAATGGGATCGAGGATATGCGCATGGTGAACGCGGAGGAGATCAAGCAGATCGAGCCGTTCTGTGAAGGGATCGCGGGGATCCACATCGGCTGCACGGGCATCATCGATTTCCGCCGCGCCACGGAGAAGATGGCCGAACTCGCGATCGCGCTGCAGTCGCAAAGCAAGGTGCATCTCAACGAGGAATTCATCAGCATCGATCGGCAGGCCGATCGAAGTATGGTTCGTACATCGAAAGGCACGTACAACACACGTTTCGCGATCTTCTGCGCGGGGCTGCAAAGCGATCGGCTGGCGAGAAGGGATGGTGCCGTGGTGAAGGAACAGATCGTCGGTTTCCGCGGCGATTATTACGAGCTCACGGAGAAGGGCCATCACAAAGTGAAGCACCTGATCTATCCCGTGCCCGATCCGCGATTCCCCTTCCTGGGCGTGCACTTCACGCGTATGACCGATGGCAGCATCGAATGCGGACCGAACGCGGTGTTCACCTTCAAACGCGAAGGTTACGGCCGCACCGATTTCGATCTGCGCGATTCATACGAAGCGCTTTCATACAGCGGCACGTGGCGGTTGTTCATGAGAAATTTACGTTACGGGATCGATGAATACAGGCGGGCATTCAGCAAACGTCTTTTCCTGCGCACGCTGCAAAGGCTGATCCCTTCGCTCACGATGGACGATATCCGTCCAGGCAGGGCGGGTGTGCGCGCGATGCTGCTCGGGCATGATGGCGCCATGGTCGATGATTTCCGGATCGAGACGAAAGGTGCGCACATCCATGTACTGAACGCGCCATCACCTGCTGCCACGGCGGCTTTGGCGATCGGCGAGCAGATCGTGCAGATGGCCGTGGAGAAGCTCGGGGTGGGAGAGAGGATCGGCCGATCGGAGTGAAGCGGACGGATCTTTTTAGGATCGAAATTTGGGCGTTCCCCTCGCAAAAGCCTCAGGTCCGGCCCGAAGTTCATCCTGAGCTTGCCGAAGGGCTGCAAGTCCTCGCTGCGCTCCGGGCTTTCCGCTGTGATCCGTAACGCGACATCTCGGAATGCTGCGCCAGGGATGGTAGCGGCAGCCCAATGAAGGTGAGGCGTTGCGGCGACGTGAGCGAGGAGGCGACCGCAGGAAGCCACCGCAGCCACAATGGCCGCCGCCGAAACGAATTGGCTACAGCGGACAGCCCGTTAAGGCGCCCAAATTCGACTGCATTGAAAGAATATGGATCACACGATGCGGTACTGTTCCTGCACTTCGGCCCAATTCCACATGAAGTAGCTCATGAGCCCGTTGATGCGCTTTAGGATGATCGGATTGGGCGAGCGTTGTTCGCGAAAATAAACGTCCTGGAAACAATACAGATCGTAGCGGTGGAAGAGGATCTTGCCCATGGCGTATACCACGTTCTTGCTGGGGAAGTTGAGCCGTTCCATCTTCGATCGCAGGGCGCGCATCTCCTCTTCCAGATCTGTGCCGGTACGGCCAACGGCCTGTGCAAATTTGGAGACGGAAAGCGCGTGGATGCGGCGATCGAGGCCGGGCCCCAGCACGCGCTCCATTTCCATGAGGTTGCCCACGAAAAGGATCAGCGCGAAATCGGCATTGTCGCTTTCCTTCAGGTTGGGCGAGACCACGAATTCAGGCGATTCGTTCAGTTCGGCGGCCATGGCTGGAAAGCCTTTCTCGGTGAATTCCAGGACCGCGTTCACGAACACGTTGGAGAGCTTGTCCTCGGTGATCTTCTTCTTTCCGAACAGGGTTGCGATCATGTCTGCGTCTTCATCGCGAAGTTTGCAAAGCCAATGGGCATTCCCAAGGATCGGCCGCGGGCGCTTATCAACACTCTTATGCACGTAACATGGAAGGGATCGTGTTGTTGAAACAATATGCAGACTACGATCTGTGGGCGAACAAACGCCTGGTGGAGCGGCTGGGCGTGGAGCCGGCCGATGTGCTGGACCGCAATGTGGCGAGCAGTTTCCCTTCGCTGCGGCTTACCGTGCTGCACATGCGCGATGCGGCGAACACCTGGCTGAAGCGCCTGCTCGGCCAGCCGTACACATGGCCCGCCGGACCGGAAATGGATCTGGCCGATCTGTTGCGGCGATGCGAGGCCTTTCATGACCACGTGTCGGCATTGAGCGGGGAGGATCTGTCGAGGATGGTGATCTACCGCGATCTGCGTGGCAATGAACATGTACAGCCTGTGTGGCAGATCCTCATGCATTGCCTCAACCACAACACCCAGCATCGCGGCCAGCTGATCACCATGATGCGTGCGCTGGCGCTTGAGCGGATCCCGAACGTGGACCTGATCGGATATCAACGATCCGTGAAATGAATGTTGCGCCAGGTCGCCGGCCATGCCATGATTAACATTCCGGTAATGATCCGCTAAGAGAACCTTGGTGATGAAGGTTTTTCTTTGCGCCATGCGGATCCAACGGACCATTACGATGGTCCTTCTCATAATGCTCGCCCCGGCGGTGCTTGCCCAACAGGAGATCGATGAACGTGCGCTGATCGAGGTAAAGGATGGGATCAGCATCAGCAAGGACAGCCTTTTCCTGCTGAACCTGCGTTTCAGGATGCAGAACCGGTTCGGCATCACCACGGTCTCGCGCGATGATCTTTCGATCCGATCGGTGGATGCGCGCGTGCGGCGTTTGCGGTTGCGCTTCGACGGGTTCGTGCTCGATCGGAGATTCCGGTACTATATACAGCTGGCCTTTTCGCGCGCCGATCTGGAATTGGAGGAACTGCCAACGGCGCAACCGATCCGTGATGCGATCATCTACTATCATTTCAACGAGGATCTGTACGTAGGCTTCGGCCAGAGCAAATTGCCGGGCAATCGTGAACGTGTGATCAGCTCCGGGAACCTGCAATTCCCCGATCGATCCATCGCGAACAGTGCCTTCACCCTGGATCGGGATTTCGGAGCTTTCGCTTATTGGACCGTTCCGGTGGCCGGCCAGGAGATCCAGTTGAAGGGTGCGCTCAGCAGCGGGGAAGGAAGGAATGCATTGGCGAGTGATGATGGCCTTGCTTATACAGGAAGGATCGAATGGCTGCCCTTTGGCGCCTTCACTGATAAAGGAGATTATTCCGAAGGCGATCTGGAATTCGAGCCAAGGCCGAAACTTTCGATCGGTGGATCGTACAGCACCAATGTGAACGCGCAGCGCACCGGTGGTCAGCTGGGTGGTGAACTGATCTCGCCCAGCGACATCAACACGGCGATCGCGGACATGATGTTCAAGCACAATGGCTGGGCCTTGTTGGGTGAATATTTCGATCGGCGGGCGAGCGTTCCGATCAGCGCCAATGATGTGGATGTGACATACGTGCCGAGTGGAACGGGATTGAACTTCCAATTGAGCAAACTTTTCCGGAGCGGCTACGAGATCGCGTCACGCTACCATTCGGTACGACCGAATGCCGATGTCGATCCACTGATGCGCCGCACGGACGAAGTGCTGTTGGGAAGTACCAAATACCTCAATGGCCACCGGATCAAGCTGCAATTCGCTGCCGGTTATCGCTGGATCGATGCCGATCTTGAACATCCGAACAGTTCGTGGTCCGCGATGTTCCAGGTGGAATTCGGGATCTGATCAGCCTTTGCCCTTGCGCGGCTTTGGTTTCGGCTCATAGAAACCCGCCTTCTTGGTGTAACCACCGCGATCACCACCGCTGCTGCGTCGTTCTTCGCGCGGCGCACGATCGAAGCTTCTTCCGCCTTTGTAGGATCCGCGCGAACCGCCGCGATCACCACCGCGATCGGAAGATCTTCCTCCGCTGCGGCCGCCGCTTTCACCCTGCGCTTCATCCACCCGCACTTTCCGGCCTTTGTAATTCGCGTTCTGGAATGAATTGAAGACGCGCTGGAATTGATCAGGTTCGATGTCGATGAACGAATAGACATCCTTGATCATCATTCTTCCGATCGATTCGCCACTGATCCCGGAGATCCCGCACACATAGCCGAGCAGTTTTCCTTTATCGAAACCATCCGCCGATCCCAGGTTGATGAACATCTGGCGTCCGGTGGAGAAACGTTCGCGCGACGAAGGCCGTTCCACCCGGGCCGTATGGTCCTTGCGGCTCATGTCGATGTTGAGGTCCGGCAGATCGCGGAATTGCGTGATGATCCGGTTGAACGCCACGCTCATGAAGCGTTCGATCAATTCCTCCTTGCTGAATTTGCTCAGCTCTTGATGTGCGATCGGAAGTAGATCGGCCAATGCATCATGATCGATCTCCACACTGGTGAGCTTCTGCAGATAGGCCACCACCTGCGCCTTGCCGATATCGCCGCCGCCAGGCACACGCACGTAGGTGAAATGCGTTTTCAGCATGCGCTCCAGCTGGCGGATCTTGTTCACTTCACGAACGCCGATGATGCTGAGTGAAATACCCGTCTTTCCTGCACGGGCAGTGCGGCCGCTGCGGTGCGTGTAGCTTTCCGCTTCGCCCGGCAGATCGTAGTGGATCACGTGCGTCACGTTGCTCACATCGATGCCACGAGCCGCCACATCGGTCGCGATCAGCAGGTTCAATGAACGGGCGCGGTAACGGCCCATCACATGATCGCGCTGCGCCTGGCTCAGATCGCCATGGATCGCATCGGCCACGTAACCTTCCTTCACGAGCTGGGTCGCGAGTTCCTGTGTCTCGTGCTTGGTGCGGCAGAATACGATCGCGAACAGATCGGGGTCCGCATCCACGAAACGCTTCAATGCGGCGTACCTATCGCGTGAATGCACAACACAGTACTGGTGCTGGATCGCGGCCGCCGTGGTATTCCGATCGCCCACCTGGATCTCCTGGTGGGCACGCATGTAACGCTTGGCGATGTGACGCACTTCGCTGCCCATGGTGGCGCTGAAGAGCCACGTCCGTTTTTCCGCCGGAGTGGTCTTCAGGATCTCGGTGAGATCTTCCTGGAAACCCATGTTCAGCATTTCATCGGCCTCATCCAATACGACAACTTCCACCGCTGAAAGATCCACCGCTTCGCGCCCCAGAAGATCGAGCAGACGCCCCGGTGTCGCCACCACTATGTTCGCGCCGCGCTGGATCTCCCGGATCTGGTCGCGGATGTTGGCACCACCGTAAACGGCCACCGGCTTCACGCCTTTCAAGTATTTCGAGAAATTCCCGAAGTCATTGGTGATCTGCACACATAATTCCCGGGTGGGTGCGAGCACCAGCGCCTGCACGCCACGCACATCGGGATCGATATCCTCCAGCAAAGGCAGGCCGAACGCAGCGGTCTTTCCCGTGCCGGTCTGCGCCAGCACTACTACATCATCCTCATTGGTGAGAAGAACGGGGATCGCCTTTTCCTGAACGGGAGTGGGCGCGGTGAACTTGAGGTCGTTGAGTGCGCGAAGCAGTTCTTCGCGAAGGCCGAGATCTTCAAAGGATGACATATATACCAGCGCCGGAAGGATGAAAGGACCGGGAACGGGCCGCAAAGGTACGCCGATCGAAAGGGAGTGACGGGGGCGGCTCCGCAGGGCCTGCTATCTTTGGCCGTCCCGAATGAACGGGGATCGATTTGAGCAACACGCTACGCACCATACTCATACTCCTGATCATCTGGTGGGTGTTGCGGCTGGTGACGCGTGCGGGCGGAAGGAGGAACGTGCGATCGGGTACGCGCTGGTCCGATGGGAACGCCCGGCCAAAGGGCGATGTGCGCATCGAGAGGCTGAAGGAGGAGCGGAACGAAGGTGGCGGCCCGCCCCGTGGAAATGTCACCGACGCTGATTTCGAGGAACTGAAATAGCAGCAGACCACATGAGCCCGATCTCCTGGAAGAACATCGTGCCTTTCCTGGCCGCGATCGCCCTTTTCTATGCGCTTAGCGTGATGTACTTCAGCCCGATGCTGGAAGGAAAGCAGCTGATCCAGCACGATATCAAGCAATGGCAGGGAATGGCCAACGAGGTCGATGAGCATCGCGCACTGCACGATGAGGAAGCGTTGTGGACCGGCAGCATGTTCAGCGGAATGCCGGCCTACCAGATCTCGGTGAAATGGGCATCGAACCTTCTACTTCATGTTCACCAGCTTTTCCAAGGCTTCCTCCCACGGCCGGCGAGTTTCCTTTTCCTTTATCTATTCGGGATGTTCGTGTTCCTGAAGATCCTGAAACTCGATACATGGCTCGCCGTGGTGGGTGCGATCGCATTCGCTTTTTCATCTTACTTCTTCGTGATCCTGCCCGCCGGACATACGAGCAAGGCGAGTGCGATCGGTTACATGCCACTGGTGTTGGGCGGGGTCTACCTTCTGTACCGAAGCAGGAAGATGTTGTTGGGCGCTGCGCTGCTGGCGCTTTTCCTCGGCTTGGAGATCGCCGTGAACCACGTGCAGGTGACCTATTACCTCGGCCTGGTGATCATCTTCTTCGTTCTGGCGGAATTCGTCGCAAGCCTTCGCACCGGAACATGGATCGATTTCCTGAAACGATCGGGACTTGGTGTGATCGCGATCGTACTGGCGCTGTTGTGCAACCTCGGATTGCTGTGGAGCACGTGGGAATATGGCCGTTACAGCACACGCGGGCCAAGTGAACTCACCATCCGGGCCGATGGATCACCCGCCGATGAAGTGAAGACCACGGGACTGGACAAGGATTATGTGACCATGTGGAGCCTCGGGATCGAGGAATCGTTCACGCTGTTGATCCCCGATGCGAAAGGCGGTGCCACCGGACAGATCGGTGCGAACGAAGAGGCATTATCGAAGTCAGATCCGCGGCTCCGTCAATTCGTTGCGCAACAGAACAGGTATTGGGGCGATCAGCGCTTCGTTTCAGGTCCGGTGTACATCGGTGCGATCGTGGTGCTGCTGATGTTGTTGATGCTGGCCCAGATCCAGGATCGGGCACGTTGGTGGGTGATCGCAGCGCTGCCGCTGTTGTTCCTTCTGGTGAATATTCAATCGCCCGCGATCGCATTCCTATTGGTGATCGGGTATCTTCTCTCCGGGATCTTTTTTTGGAAGGAACCGTTGCCATACGCGCTTTTCAGCGGATTCATACTTACGCTGATCCTCGCGTGGGGGAAGAATTACATGCCGCTCACGGATTTCTTCCTGGATAATATTCCGGGCTACAACAAATTCCGCGCGGTCACCATCATTCTTGTGATCGTTTCACTGGCCGCGCCGATCCTGGGCGTGCTCTACCTCGATCGGCTGACGCAAAGCAAAGGCTGGGATAAATTGATGGAACGCCGTTCGCTGATCACCATCGGGATCGTCGCTGGTTTCCTCTTGTTCGTTTCGATCAGTCCCGGAACGCTCTTCGACCTGATCAGCGAAAATGAAC
This sequence comes from Bacteroidota bacterium, assembly GCA_023418095.1. Taxonomy (GTDB): domain Bacteria; phylum Bacteroidota; class Bacteroidia; order Flavobacteriales_F; family PHOS-HE28; genus PHOS-HE28. The sequence continues at coordinate 14,985 of JAEZDL010000201.1, read as the reverse complement.
GGGTTGCCTTCACTTCCCAGGCGGAAAGTTCGCCGGAAATGGAGGACCAGATCGTATTAGCGGTGGATTCATTGAAGAACGTGCGTGAAGGGATCTTTTCCGCCGATGCGTGGCGCAGCCTGGGTTTCGTGATCGTGGCCGCCGTGCTGATCGTTCTTTTCGGAAGACGAACGATAGGTTCGCGCGTGTTGATCGCCGGACTTGGCGTGTTGATCCTGCTCGATCTGTGGCTGGTGGACAAGCGCTACATGAACAACGAAACGGTTCGCGGGCGATACGCACAATGGGAGGATAAAGGCGGGATCCCGCATGAACCGAACGCCGCCGATCTGGCCATACTGGCTTCGCAGGAAGAAGATCCGAATGCGCGAACGAAATTCGAGAAGTTGCTCGAGAATATGCGCGCCGCTTCCAAGGAGAACAGCTCGAATTCACGCATCCAGCCTGAAGAAGACCAACTCTTGAAATTCGCCGCGATGCGCCGCGCGGACCATTATCGCGTGTTGAATCTTGCTTCACCTTTCGATGATGCGCGCACGAGTTTCTTCCACAGAAGCGTTGGTGGCTATCACGGCGCGAAATTGAAGCGCTACCAGGAACTGATCGATTTCCACCTCGGTGCATCGATCCAGCGGATCGGTGGCCTGTTGCAGAGCGGCACATCGCTACCGCAGATCGATAGTCTGCTGGCGCGTGAAGGCGTGTTGAACATGCTGAACACGCGCTATCTGATCTACAACCCTGAACGGCCACCGATCCAGAATCTCAATGGTTACGGCCCAGGTTGGTTCGTGAACGAGATCCGCTGGGCTGCGAATTCCGATGAAGAGATCCAGCTCCTCGGAGAGATCGATCCACAGAATACGGTCGTGATCGATGAGCGTTTCCGGCAGCAGATCGGCGAAGATTCGATCGTCGGGGATCCATCGGCTTCCGTGGAACTTGCGCATTACGAGACCAACGAACTCACGTACAACGTGCGATCGGCGAATGGAGGTGTGATCGTGCTGAGCGAGATCTGGTACGGACCGGATTGGCAGGCTTATGTGGATGGCCAGCCGGTGGAACATGCTCGCGCCGATTATGTGTTGCGCGCGCTTCGCGTTCCCGCTGGCGATCATGAAGTGATCTTCAAAGTTGAAAGCCGCGCGTTCAGCACTTCAAGACCGATCATGCTCGCTTCCAGCCTTCTGCTGATCCTTCTGGTGATCGGCATGCTGGGGTTGGAATTGCGCGCGGCGATGAAAGGGGAGAGGGCCCTTCCTGCGGAAGCGGAATGAAACGCGTTCTGATCATCGCCTACTACTGGCCGCCGAACGCTGGAGTAGGGGTGTATCGCTGGCTGAAGTTCAGCAAATACCTCCCGCAGTTCGGCTGGCGACCTGTGATCTACACACCTGCGAACCCCGAGATGCAGGCCGTGGATCCATCGCTGTTGAAGGAGATCCCGCCACAGGCCGAAGTGATCGAAGCGCCGATCACTGAACCGTATTCCATCTACAAGAAATTCACTGGAAGGAGTAAGGAGGAAAGATTGCAAACGGCCTTCCTGCGCGAGACCGCGGCGAAGAGCTGGCGTGAGGACGTGGCATTGTGGTTGCGCAGCAATCTGTTCATTCCCGATGCGCGCGTATGGTGGGTAAGACCTTCGGTGGAACGTTTGCGGAAGTATTTGGAGGACCATCCCGTGGATGCGATCGTGACCACCGGATCGCCACACAGCATGCACCTGATCGGTCAACGGCTCAAGCGGGTCACCGGCATCCCATGGATCGCAGACTTCCGTGATCCCTGGACGAACATCGATTATTACGGGCAGTTGAAACTGACCGCAAGGTCCGATCGGAAACATCACGAACTGGAGAAGCAGGTGCTGCACGAAGCCGATCGGGTGACCACCGTGAGCTGGACGTGGGCGCGCGATCTGGAAAGGATCGGGGGAAGAAAGGTGGACACGATCACGAACGGTTTCGATCCGGCCGATCTTCCGAGGGAACCGATCGCGGTGGATCGGGAATGGTCGTTGGTGCACGTGGGATCGATCACACCCACGCGCGATGTTCCGTTCCTGTGGAAGGCGCTGGCCCAACGCACAAGGCACGATCGCATGTTCGCCGAACGTTTCAAGTTACGGTTGATCGGTGGCGTTGATCATTCGGTCCTGGCGAACATCGAAAAGGCCGGGCTTGCACCGTGGCTTCAACGTGTCCCGCACCTGCCGCACGATCAGGCGATCGAAGAGATGCAGCGTGCACGCATGCTGCTTCTTCCGGTGAACAACACACCGAACGTGATGGGTTTCCTTCCCGCGAAAGTATTCGAATACCTCGCCGTGCAACGGCCGATCCTGGCCATCGCTCCGGAAGGATCGGATATACAGCGGGTGATCGGAAATGCGAATGTCATGGTCCCCCGGGATCACGAGGAAAAGATCGAGATGGCAGTGAACGAACTGTTCCGGATCGAACCGGTCCTGGATCCCCTGCCTGCGGAATTCTCACGGATAGAGCTCACGCGCACGCTTGCTTCACTGCTGAACGAACTTCAGCCGCCCGGACACCGATCGGCATAGGCCAGCTACATTCGCCGCGTGCAGCACACGAACCGCACAAAGAACTTCCGGCGATGGGTGTGATGGCTCGCCAGGCGATCATCAACACGGTGCTCACCTACATGGGTATCGCGCTGGGCTTCATCAATGTGGTGGTGCTCTATCCGCGCGTGCTCGCCGCCGATGAATTCGGCCTTACGCGGTTGCTCGTTTCCATCGCCACCATCGCCGCGCAGATCGCACAACTTGGCGCTGAGAACACGGTGATCCGCTTCTTTCCGTATTTCCGTGATCCGGTGCGCCAACATCGCGGCATCCTTTCCATGCTGCTGCTCTTCGGGCTTGTGGTGAGCCTTGCATCGATCCTTGTTCTTGGGGTCTTCCATGAACAATTCGCGCGCATGTTCAGCGATCGCAACGGACTATACGGAACTCATGGGTTGCTGATCCTCCCGCTCGTGCTGGGCGAGATCTATTTCCTCCTCCTGCGATCGTACAGCCGCTCGTTGCGGCGCACAGTGCAACCGATCTTTCTTCGCGAATTCGTACTGCGCCTGCTGCAAACGGTGTTGATCCTAGTGCAGGCCTGGCAACCCATGCCGTTCGGCATCTTCATGTCGTTCTACATCGGCATCTTCCTGGTGTGCACCATCGCCCTGGTGGTCGATCTGTGGAAGAGCGGCAATTTCACACCCGGTCTTGCGCACTGGCGGTTGCCTTCGCGCATGCGTCGCAGCATGATCACCTATGGGTCATACACACTTTCCGCCGGCCTGGCCGGGATCGTGCTCGGCAACATGGATCAACTTATGATCGGCGCGTTGCTCGGCGATGGGCTCAGGAACGTGGCGCACTACGCCGTCGCGTTCTACTTCGGATCGGTGATCGCCGCGCCCGGCCGTGCGCTGTACATGGCCGCCACGCCCATGGTGGCCGATGCCTGGAAACGCCGCGATCTTCGCCTGCTCGATGAACTCTATAAACGATCGTCGTTGATGCAGACGCTCGTGAGCGGTGTGCTTTTCCTGATGATGTGGATGAGCCTCGATGATCTTTTCCAGCTGCTTCCGCTGGAGTATTCCGCCGGCGCCGAAGTGGCGTGGGTGATCGGTCTCGCATATGTGCTGAACAGCACGGCCGGCCTCGGTGTGGGCATCATCTCCATGTCGCGATCGTACCGGTTGGACGCTTATTCGAGTTTCAGCATGATCGCGGTGAACGCGATCGCGAACTTTTTCCTGATCCGGCAGTTCGGGATCATCGGTGCGGCCTATGCCACCTTGATCTCACTGATCTTCGTGAACGTGTTCCGCACGGGTTATCTATACGAACGTTATCGCCTTTGGCCGTACACGTGGGAAACAGTGAAGGTCATTCTCCTGATCGGATCGATCGCCCTGATATTTCCCTGGATCCCGTTCTTCGGGGAGCCATTGATCGATATCGCACTGCGCAGCATGGCGATCCTGCTCGCTTTCGCTTCCATGGCATACGTACTGGGGCTATTGCGTGAATTGGAGCCTTTGGTGCGTGGGTTGAAGGGAAGGTTCAGATCGCTATATCCCTGAGCATGGACCAGATCCCATTGAAGTGTTGGTCATAGATCCCCTGGCGATAAAGCCTTACGGCTTTGAACGGTCTTGACCAGATCCCCGCATTTCTGATCGCGCTCCGCTGTTCGGCGATCGCGAACATCCTGCCCAAAGCGCTCAACAAACCTGGATCGAAGCCAGGGCCGAAGATCTTTGCATGATCGATGGCGAGTTGGTACTTCCTGACATCGTGATCCGGTGCATTCGTCCTCGCTGTACCGATCCACTTCTTCAGATGTTCGAACCTTCGCGGATCGAACCTCATGCCTGCGGAAGTATTGTTGCCATGCAATCGATGATCGATCAGGCATTCATTCACCACGCCGACCTTACATAGTCCAAATGCGAAGAGCGCGATCCAATGGTCATGCCCCCAATGATCGAACGGGTCTGGGCCTTGGCCGGCGATCACCTTCCGGATCAATTCCGATCGCACCGCCATGGTACAACCCTTGATGTCGGGATCACGTGCAAGGCTATCCTTCGCCCGATCGTTCCCGAGATGAAGATCCCTTCTGCGCCTTGTGGAGAAGATGGTCCTGCCGGTGGGTCTCAGTCGGGCATCTGTGATCGCACCGTCAGAATAGACCATGCAGATGGACCGATCGACCTCGAATGGGGTCAACATTTTTTCGACCTTCTCCTTCCTCCAGACATCGTCCTGATCACTGAAGAAGATGATGTCACCGGAACAGATCCCTGCCCCGATCATGAAACTTCTGGTCGCACCCAGATTGATCGGATTCCGATGGACATGAAGCTTGATGGCGGGTGAACTGGATATGATCTTCTGGGCAATGGTGATGGTCGCGTCCGAAGAGTGATCATCGATCAGGATGATCTCATCCGGTGGGCGCGAATTGTGTATGATGCTCTCAAGTTGTTGTGCTATGAATTTCTCGCCATTGAAAGCCGCCAGTACGATCGAGATGCGCATCCGTTATTCCGGCTTCGTGATCGAGAAGACGTACCCCAAAGTGACGAGATCCTTCAAATACGGTATGATCAGTAAAGGGAAAAGTGAATAGGTCACGACCATGTTGAGCTTCCATGCTTTGTTGGTCTCAAAGAATCGGAAGTTCCTCTTCAGTAACTTGAATTCCCCTTTTGGGCACTGTTCCATGAATTCCTTCAGATTTCCGCGCATGATCACGGTGCGGTGGGTCTTGTCAAAAATGCCTCTCTCATTGCGTTGCCACTTTCGGGTAAGGAAGACCCACAACGTGTGCCAATGACCATAATTCGGAACTGAGATGATGATCCTGCCGCGTGGTTCCAGATGTTCGTACAATATTCCGGTGATGTCCCTGTAGTTGACCGTATGTTCCAGAACATCGCCGCAGATGATGTGATCGAATCGCAAGCCGGCCAATGCGGTGCGTAAAGTGGGCAGATCATCGAGGTCGATAACGTCTCCGCCTTCCAGATCTGGCAGGGCGGATCTGAAAGCCTCTTCATTTATCTCCAATCCCCAGATCCTTGCGACATGGAATTTTCTTTTTATCGCCCGGGCGAGCGCACCGTTATTGCAGCCGACATCAAGCACCTTCAATGGCGCATTCAGCTGGGAAAGAAGGTCGCGGCGCTCGCTTTTGTAGCTTTTGTTATCATGAACGGGCATGGAGAACCAAGAGGTATTTTTCGTTCTGGGGCTATTCCTTTCTGGAAAACGATAGATTCGATGTCCGATCGATACTCAAATGCGTAACATCCTATATTTCTTTACCATCCTGTTGATCCAAAGCGCCTGGTCGCAAGTTACATTCCAGTGGGTACAACGGGCTTCACTTCCTGCACAAGGCAAATGGGGGGCGGTCACTTTTGCGATCAACGGATCAGGTTACGTCTCCGGTGGGAACGCAGGTGGCAGTTATTTCAGTGATATGTGGCGGTACGATCCCATTAATGACTCATGGTCGCAAGTGGCTTCAATGCCTCAAGGGCGAAGCCACGGGACCAGTTTCAGCATCAATGGCAAAGGGTATGTCCTCTGTGGCCACATGGCTGGAACATTCTTCTCCAATTCCTTATGGGAGTATGATCCAGATAGCGATCAATGGCAGGTTCGGGCACCCCTTCCGGGAAATGCCCGATATAGTCCGCATGGGTTTGCCATTGGTGGGTTTGGTTACGTTGGTGGAGGTAACGCGGGTTCTGCGACCGGACCATATCTATCGGACATGTACAAGTATGATCCATCAACGGACCAATGGACGGAAATATCAGGGATCCCTGACCTGGCCCGATATGGCTCCACTGGATTTGCGATCGGCGGGTACGGTTATGTTCATGGTGGCAGGATCTCTTCTCTCGATTTTCCCAATGAGTTATGGCGTTTCGATCCCAGCACATCAACATGGTCGGCTGTCCAATCCATGCCGGGACCAGGCAGATCCTGGATGATGGTGATGCCGTATTCAAATGACGCAGTGATCACCGGTGGGGCTGAAAATGGTATAACCATGGATGATGCGTACTGGTATACGCCATCGACAAATACATGGTCTGCTATTCCGGATTATCCCGGTGCAAGCGGTTGGAGCGGAGCATCCTGTACGCTTTTTGGCCGGCCCTTCGGAGGCTTGGGTCATGTTTATCCCCAGAATACATACCATACGGATTGGTGGGAACTTGTAAAAGTGGATGCGATCGGCTTGGATGAAATTGATCTTGGCCCACTCGATCCCTTCATTGTTCATCCGAATCCAGTTCCATCCGGTTCGATCATTCATTTAAAGTATCCTGTGGATGATACGAACGGGTTGGAAATACTTCTGATGGATGCGTTGGGTCGTCAGGTCAACAGAATGAGTTTCAACAATGAGATCAGCTTACATGGATTGAGCAGCGGTGCTTATACCATGATCATTACTGATCAACGAACTCCGATCGCGATCAGCCAATTGATGATCACAGATTGATCCATCGATCCCTCAAAAACTCCGCCCGATCCCCACAACATACCGGAAAGCGAAGTGATCGGTCTCGCCAGCTGGCAAGGCCGATAGGAACAACGGCATATCGAAGCGCAAGGTGAGCGGTTCGATGTCCACCAACGGCCCGAATTTCTTGATCGTAAGTGCCACACCAACACCGGCATCCGCGCGCGGTTCGGCGAATTCGATCCGTTCGTTCTCGTTCACGATCCGCGTGTAGCTCATCGATCCCACGTCGCCGAAGAGGTAAACGTTCAACTTGAAATATCGGGCGAGCTTTCCAGGACGGATCCCGATCGGACCATCAAGTTCCAATTCCGCGCTCACCGATGCTCCCGTACTTCCGGTATATGTGTAGATGATGGAACCATCGGCACTTACTTCAGGTGCCAGATAACCCGCGTATCCGCGCAGGTTCAAGCCGCCGCCGAAGTGGAACTTTTCGATCGAACTTCCGATCGAAAGCCAGTCATACGGCACGTAACCAACGCTGCGTGTGAATTTGTTGTCCATCATCTCCTCCGGGTTGCCGCCAGCGAGATAAAGTGCGCTTTCGCGTGGCGTGTTGCCTGTTCCGTATTGGCCGAAGATCCGCGTGCGAAGGGGGAATCTCCAGATGTCGATCTCGTTGATCGCCGTGAACCTTGCCTGTGCATATTGTGATCCCGATCCAACGGCGGAGTTCCGGAGTTCCAAACGCAGAGCACCTCGGCCGTTCTTATGGAAATAAGCATGTCTCAATCCCACATCGATCCGGCCGTTCAAGCGATCGAGCTCCCACAGATCCGGATAGAGAAGATAGGTGAGATCCGTGCTGTCCTTCCGGATGAAGTAGTGCAGGTCGGTGTTCAGTTCCGTGCGTTCGTTCGGGAAGCGCCATTGCCAGCCTCCGCCATAACGTTCCAGACCATCCAGCACGCGCGCATGCAAATTCACTGTCGCGCCTTTCAGGATCTTTTCGATCCCGTTCTCATACCTGAAGTTGAATGAGAGCGGATCATAGCGTGTATCGATCTTGCCATCGGGCAGGTGTTGGCCCATGCCGCTGTTGAGCCAGGCGGTGAAATGCACACGGTGCTTGTAGCGCATGTAACTGCTGTTCACGTGCAACCCGAGCTTTACGCCATCGTAACCGTTCCACCAGAGATCAGGCCGGCCGAAGATCTCATACGTGTGCCGATCGGGCCGTTGCGCCAGGTGATGGTCGAAGGCGACATGCACCGGCGGATCCAGATGATCGTTCAATTTATAAGCGTCTGCGAGCCTGTTGGTGGTATCGATCGAAATGCTGCGGATCCCGGTGGGGATATCGACCCTGGCGAAATAGTCGCGCCGCACATCATCGGAACCGATCCAACGCGGCAGCACTTTCGCATCGGTCTGTTTCACAAACCAGGTGTTCGGAATGTGCAGATCATGGATCGTTCCATCGTTCGCGGTCACACGCAGATCGATCGGCATCTGCATGCCGCCTTTCCTTCTCAAATGAATGATCTGCCCGTCATTCCTGTTCCTTCGCTCCAATCCCTTTATCGAGTAGTCGATCCGTTTATCCGTTTCGATCCATTGATCGAAGAACCAGTTGAGATCGACGCCGGTGAACGTGATGAAGCTCTGCCGCATGTCCTCCGGATAAGGATGGCAGATCGACCATTGATCCACATAATTGCGCATGGCGGCCAGGAAGAGACTGTCGCCAAGCACGTACTGCAGGTTGTACAACATCACCGCGGTCTTGTAGTACACGTGGCCGTAGCCCATTCCGCGATTGCGTGCATGGCCGAATTCATCGCTGTGCGTATTGATCTGCGGAAGCTGATCACGCACCGCATCACGCTGGTAGCCGTAATACACTTCGCTCTCGCGCGCAAGTTCCGGTTCGCTATAACGCCTTTCGTAGAAGCTTGTTGGTTCCGATCGAACAAGTGTGTCGCCATCGATCCGCTCCAGGCCCCATGCTGTAAGGAATTGGGTGAAGCCTTCATCGAGAAAAGCGCGATAGGTCTCGTTGTTACCGAGCATTCCGAAGAACCAGTTGTGGCCCACTTCGTGAACCAGCAATCCGCGATAACCCGGATCCCGGCCACCATCCAGCGTGAGCATAGGATACTCCATTCCATCGCGCGCATCGGCCACGATCATCTTCGGGTACGCGTACATGCCGAAGTCCGTGCTGAACGTCTCGATGATCTTGGCGGTGTATTCCGCAGCGTTCTGCCAGCCGCTCGCATGCGGTTCCTGCGCCAGCGCGATGCATTTTATCCCGTTCCATTCCGCTTCACCGATGCGGTAGGTGGGATCGGCGGTGAAGGCAAAGTCATGAACGTTCTCCGCGTGATATTTCCAGACCTTCCGCATTCCAGGTGAAGGAGCGATCACTTCGGAAGGCTTCTCGTTCCAAGGTTTATCCTTGAAATTGCGGATGTCCAGCTTCGCCTTCAGATCGGCGGGAAGCACTTCATCTTCATTTTGAAGAACGCCGGTCGCATCCACTATGTAGTGGTGCGGAAAATCCAGATCAACATCGAAAGTTCCGAAATCACCATAGAACTCGTGGCCGAGGTGCTGCTGCGTGTCCCAACCGAATTTCCGATCGTAGACAGAGATCCGCGGATACCAATGCACACCATCGTAATGTTTATAGCCCCACGCATTGAAAAGCTTCATCCGCCGCTGCATCCCCATGGACCAATGCGTGGTGAATCCCATCTTGAACGTGATCTTTTCCCCCGGTGGAAGCGGTGAGTTCAGATCGGCCTTCAGGATCGTATTGTCCTGTTCAGTGAGCAGATCGCGATCATCGATCCGCATGCTTTTCACGATCGTTCCGGCATAGGGCTCGTCCTTTTTCGTGCGCTCCGGCCGATCGCCGCGCCGGTACGATCCGGGAACATAGGCTTCCTGGTAAAGGTGGAAGAAGACATGGCGGAGCGTATCGGGCGAATTGTTCACGTACGTGAGCGACAGATCGCCATCGATCAGGTCCTTCTCATCATCGATCCGCGCCTTTATCACATAATGCACATCCTGCTGCCAGTAGCCTTCGTAAGGCGGGCGGTTCTTCCAGTAATAGGGATTATCCGCATTGCGGTAGGTGTTCGGCGGCTTTGTTGGATCGAACGGTTGCGCATGCGTTGCGACAACGGAAAGCAGGATGAGGATCAGGAATAAACCGCGCATAACGGTCCGAAGTTATTCGGATCGCAGATCCTAACGGTGCTTCGCCGAAGTTGCCGGCTTGTTCACCTGCTCGAGTTTTTCGGTACGCAGCCTGTGGGCGCGGCTGATGCTCGTGTTCAGCTCGAACCCGATCAGCAGCACGATCATATTGATGTAGATCCAGAGTTGCACGGCCAGGATGGCCCCGATCGAACCATAAAGGGCATTGTAGTCGGCGATATGGGTGAACACGAACGCGAGCGCTTCCGAAGCAAGAATGATCAGGAACACCGAAAGGATCGATCCCGGTGTGAAGATGCGGAACCGCCTTCCGCGCATTTCGCCGGCATTGAAGAGAAGTGCCACGCAAAGGATCACCAGGAGCAGTGAGACCGCCCACTTTATGAAGAACACAAGGGCCACTTGTATGAAGTTGCCGAAGAAGCCGATCTGTTGAAGCGCTTGGATCACAAAACCGCTGAAAGTGACCAGCGGGATCACCATCATGAGCAGGATCGAAAGAGCGAGAAGCACCCATATGCTGATCATGCGCTGGCGGAACGCGCTGTGCCACCGATCGAGGTTGCGGCTTCCTGCGAAACCAAGCAGGATGGCGTTCACACTGTTGCTTGCGAAGAAAACGCCGAGAATGAAGCTGATGGAAAGCAGGGTGGTGTGCTTGCGGATCACCAGATCATGCAGCGTGCTTTCAATGAAGCGGTATACATCGAGCGGCAGCATGTCGTAGATCGCATCAAGCAGTCTTTCCTGGAAATCGGCGATGGGGACGAATGGGATCAGCGTGAGCAGAACGATCAGCGCTGGAAAGAATGCCATGAACACGCGGAACGAGATCGCCGATGCCCGTGTGATCAGATCGCCTTTCTGGATCGCTTCAAAGAAGAACCGGGAGATCTCGTAAAGGCTGAAACCTTCAAAACCCGGTGGCTGTACCTGCCTGGTCCACTTGATGAAATTGCGGAACGCCCGCGAGAAGAACAGCTTTCGTTTCAGCCGCTCCAGCATGGGCTACAACGCTTTCAAGCTAATGTCCAGCGATGGTGCGCCATGGGTGAGCACGCCCACGGAAATGTAGTCCACCCCGGTCTCTGCATAAGCGCGCACGTTCGTAAGGTTGATACCGCCCGAGGCTTCCGTTTCGAATTTGCCGCCGATCAGTTGCACGGCCTCGGTGATCTTTTCGGGGGTGAAATTATCGAGCATGATCCGCTGGATGCCGCCACATTCCAGCACCTGGTGCACTTCGCCGAGATCGCGGGTCTCCACTTCGATCGGCAGGTCCAGCGAATTACGGGATAGGTATTCGCGCGCTGCAATGATCGCCTGCGCAATTCCACCGGCCATGTCCACGTGATTGTCCTTGATCATGATCATGTCGAACAGACCATGGCGGTGATTGTGGCCGCCACCGGTGCGCACCGCCCATTTCTCGATCGCGCGCAGGCCGGGTGTGGTCTTGCGTGTATCGAGGATCCTGCATCCGGTGCCTTCGACCGCGGTCACGAAACTGCGCGTAAGGGTAGCGATCCCGCTCATGCGTTGTATGAAATTGAGCACCAGTCTTTCAATGGTGAGGATCGATCGCTCCGGACCTGAAACAGTGAAAGCGACATCGCCTTTTTGTATCGAAGCACCGTCGTTTATGAAGATCCGCGGCGAAAGCGCAGGATCGAATTGTTCCATTATCGCGACGGCCAGGTCCACGCCGGCAAGTATACCATCATCCTTCACCAACAAACGGGCTGCGCCGTGCGCGCTTGGCGGAATGGTGGCCAGCGTGGTGTGATCACCGTCGCCGATATCCTCGCGCAATGCGCGATGGATAAGTTCGGCTGTGCCTGGCGGAAGCACTTACAGATCGTTCTTGCTGGATTCGATCCGCAACTGCTTCACCTGCATCACCTCGTTCTCCATCTTCTTCAAGAAGAAAGTAACGCGGAAATATCCGTTGCGGGTGCGCAGGATGCCGATGAAGTATTTGTCGCCGAACTTGCTCACTCCGCTATGCTCGATCACCATGTCAACCGGCGGGTGATCATTGAAGAACTTGCGCAGGATCTGCTCGGCCTGGGCCTTGCTGTATACATCGGCATTGTCCTTCACGGTGAGATCGATGTTCGGGATGAAGTGGGTCGCCAGATCGCGGGAATTCCCGGTCTTCATGGCCAGCATCACTTGATCTCTCACCACTTCCTGCGCCTGTGCACCGATGAAAGTGAGCACGAAGGCGAAAAGCAGCGCGAAGCGCGACAAGGTGTGTTCCATTTGTTGCGAAATTTGGCAAATACCGGGCCACTGGAACAAGGGATCTCCGGGCAGGTTATGAACACCCGATCGGTATGAAGCTGAGGATGATAATGATAGGGCGCACCGACCGTGGATTCGTAGGTGAAGGATTGCAGCATTACATCGATCGGCTGGAACGGGCCGAAAAGATCGAAATGGTGGTATTGCCTGAAGCAGGGACTGGTGATCCCATGCACCAGCGAAAGGTGGAAGGGGAGCGACTGCTCGCTGCGATCCGGCCGGGCGAGAAGTTGGTGGTGTTGGATGAGGGCGGCGCACAATTCACCAGTACTGGCTTCGCCGACCGGCTCCGGCAATGGCGCGATCAAGGGACCCGCACCTGCACCTTCATGATCGGTGGCGCCTACGGCATACCCGACATGGTGAAGCAAAGAGCCGACCTGCTCCTGTCCTTATCGGCCATGACCTTCACGCACCAGATGGTGCGCGTGATCCTGGCCGAGCAGCTCTACCGTGCATATTCGATCATGAAGGGGAGCGGGTATCATCATTGAGGGTGGAGCGGCACCAGTATTTCAGCAAACCGTACCGGTGTTCAGCAGCCTCGATCTCGAGACCGCAACGGGTGAGCAGTTCCTCCAGCGATACGCGGTCGAATTCCCAGATGTGATCGTTGTCGGTGTATTGATAGTTCGCATTGAGAAGGATCCGGTAATGGTTCAAATAATTGGCGTCCAGATCGGGCACTTCAATGTAGATGTATGTGACATGGGGAGCAAGTTTTTTCAGGAACTCATCCGGATGATCGAGATGCTCCAGAATATGCGATAGCACCGCAACATCGAATTTCTCTGTTTGGGCAAGGGCATTGAAGGCATCATCATTACGGAAGTCGAGGTTCTGTCTGGTGTATTGCGATCGGGCCAGTTGCAATGCCGTATCGTCATGATCCACGCCCATAACTCGTTTCACCTTTTGGGCCATCAAAGCGCTAATGTGTCCTTGATTGCATCCTATATCAATCACTGTCTGATCTGGTTGGAGACGGGAAAGGAGGAACTCTATGTTGCGTCTGCGCATGGACGCTTCGCCGAAACTGAACATCTTTTCGCTTTTCTCCATTGCTAATCGCCAGCTCATCCAATTGATATCCAAGAGCATGGAGAGCATCTTCTTTTCTGGGATGAATGGAAGACGGGATAAACGATAGAAGAGAGAAAGAAATGGATGTCTTGGCTTCTGCCGATCGAATTTGAGCTTCAAGGTTCTGTTTGATCTATCTGGGTGGAACAGGTCAGCCGTTCATATGCATTTTGCCAGCACTTTTATCGAATCGCCTGTGGATGTGAGGGTCAGTATGTCGTTGAGCATCTTCTTTCCGAACTTGAGGTACTTGTTCTGCTCGATCCTGCTGCGAAGTTTTTGATCGGTATTATCTGGATCCGTGTTCGCCTCCCGGATCGATGACCGAGCATTGGTGCTGGAAAGGATCCTGCTTGGGCTTATGCCTGTGGTACGCATTTCCAGCACGCGGAAACCGGTCATCTCCAAAGATCTTTTCAAGGTTCTCGGAGTGAAGTAGTTCAGATGCTCAGGGTAATTTATCACCGTCCAATTGGTCCCAGCCATGAGCTTGCTGATGGAACCGAAATTAGGTGTGGTCATGTACAGCAGGCCATCATTACGAAGCAACGCGCGGAATATCCTCAGCTCCCCGATCGGATCGATAAGGTGTTCCAACACCTCGAAGCTTGTGATGATATCGAAACGAGTATCGCCAAAACTGTTCGGGGTCAACGCACCCTCCCAGATCTGAAATCCACGTTCACGGCATTTCCTTATGGCATTCGGATCATATTCAGATCCGCGAACCCTCCATCCGTTCTGGTGTGCTACATCAAGGAAGAAACCACTTCCGCACCCGGCATCCAGTAAAATGCCGGGAGACCTGAGCCGCGAGAAGCGATCAAGGAGTTCTTTGTACCTCTGCCTGGTTATCGGATTGAGGTGGGTATGCTCCGGATAATTGGAGTACAATGAGCTCAATTCCTCAACGGTGGGTTCTTTGCCACTGTATACCAAAGTGCATTCCCTGCACTTCACGAGGTGGTGCCTGCCAAATTTCTTCAGGGGCATTGCCCCGAGGCTGCCGCATATCGGGCAGGGGCGGGCACGTCCATTCATGTTGACGAAAGTATCGTGAATCGGCCTACCCTTCACATGGGCCATGGTATGGGACCATTGGAGAGGACCCTCATCGATCGTTCCGTCTAAATTTACCGCATGTACAACGCCATGCATTCGATCGACATCGGGATATGGGAATATCCCGTATTGATCCTGTACATGGTCTTTGTAGGAGTGATCTATTCCAGGGAGAAGAATCTCAACATCAAGATCCATCCGGAGTACAAGTATTATCTGTGGGGCCTCTACACCAAGATCCTCGGAAGCTTCTTCTTCTCCATGATCTACGTGT
>JAEZDL010000162.1 GCA_023418095.1 Bacteroidota bacterium | reverse complement strand
TAACGCCGAGGTGGAGCGGATAGTCCCAGCCTTCTTCCATCATGCGGTGCACGAGCAGCCGGTAGGCCTGCACCATCACCTGCGGATTGCTGGCCTTCATGCTCAGCACGATCTCGTGGTAATTCTCGTCGCGGCAGATGCGCAGGAATTCGAACGCACTTTCCACCATGCCGAGTGGTGTATCGCCGTAGCGGTTCAGGATGCGATCGCTGAGGCTGCCGTGGTTGGTGCCGATGCGCATTGCGGTGCCGTGTTCCTTGCAGATCCGCACGAGCGGAATGAACCGGTCGCGGATCCGATCAAGCTCGGCCTGATACTGATCATCGGTGTACTCGCGCACATCGAACTTCTTCTTGTCGGCGTAGTTGCCTGGATTCACGCGGACCTTCTCCACGATCCGCGCGGCGATCTCAGCGGCGTTCGGCGTGAAGTGGATGTCGGCGACCAGCGGTGTTTCGAAGCCGGCGGCCTTCAGTTCCCGCTTGATCACCGCGAGGTTCTCCGCTTCCTTCCTACTTGGCGCTGTTATCCGCACCAGTTCACAACCCGCTTCGATCATGCGGATGCTTTGGGCCACCGTTGCAGCAGTGTCCATCGTATCCGTGGTTGTCATGCTCTGCACTCGGATCGGATTCGATCCACCGATGCCGATGCCGCCGATCTTCACTTCGCGTGTGCGCCAGCGCTCGTAGCGCGTAAGGCTGGGGCAATAGGTTAACGGTGAGATGGTACCGGTGAGTGACATGCGTTGCAGGATAACGCAAAGTTACCGGAGATCTGCGTGAGCGATAGGAATGGAAAGCCCGCAAGCGAGCCCTCACCCCTAACCCCTCTCCCAAGGAGAGGGGAGCGAAGCTGTAAAAAGTTTCTGGCGAGTGCGGACTTGAAATGGATAGCGCGACCCCGCCTTCCGCCAAGGCTCCGGCGGGGCTTTTGCCCGCCATTACCGATCGGAAAGCGGGGGCACGCCCAATTAGCCTCTACCTCCGCCTGCGCCGGAACTCTTCACGATCGTAGAAGTCAGCATCCGGGCGGCCTTCGGGAAGGCGGCGATCGGCGGGTACGTAGGAGTTGTAGACCGAGACCTCGTAATCGCGATCGATGTTGGCGCCTTTGCGGAAACGGCGCGTGTTGCGGAAGGTGGTGTGATCGATGGCGTCGGTGCGGACCAGCTTGTGCTCGGTATCGATATCGACCATACCGATCGGGACGATCACGTGGTTCTCGCCCGAGCGATCGATGTATTCGCTCACACCGGTGGACGACGGTTCCTTCTGGAACGGATCGCGATCGATGTCGATCAACTCCTTGTCCACCTCAACATCCACGTACACCACGCGCTCGGAGCCTTTGTGAACGATGAAGTCATCGACCTTGCCGACGGTGCGGCCGTCGCGGTCCTTGATCTTCCAGCCGCGGATATCGGGATCGTCGGAAGCAACCTTGTAATCGGAGAGTTCGCTCAGGTAATTGAGGGTCTTTTCTGCCATGGCAATGGGATCTATCGGGTGAGTGAAGTGTCGCGATCCACTTGTTCTGTGCGATCGTTGTTGATCTGTACGCCGCTTTCATCCACTTCCACCTTGTTGGTGGCGACGAGGTAATAGACGAACGCAGCGACCAGCAGGATCGTGAGCAGCACCCAGGGCCAGGCCGGACTTTTCTTTTGGATCTTTATTTCAGCCATATTGTTCCGACCGGCCCAGTTGGCACCGATCTGGAGCGACCTTACGGAAGATCATGCCGGGAGATCCATCCGATCGCGAACATTCACGAATGCCACGATCGGCGCGGCGATCGTGCTAACCTGTTCTCTTTTGAAGCGGATCGGCCGATCGTTGCGCGCGTTGCGCAATTGCGGCCGATCTTTCACATGCGAAGTTCCGATCGAAGCTGTGGTTCACGATCGAATTCGAACTTCCACCCGGCGCTGGATGCGATGCCATCGATCACCGCAACGAGCTGATCGCGCTGGCGCTCCGCTTCATTGAAAAGTCCGCTCTGTGGCACTTTCTCCAGGATCTTCTTCTTCGCTTTCGCGCTGATCGCAGTGAGCTCGCGGCCGGAGAACTCGTTGAACAAACCTTCCTGGATGTCGTAATAATCCACGTCATGCTCCACGCTCAGGATCTGTGGGTCGGGCGAAGCGTGCAGCCGGATGGTGCGAGTCGCTTCATCCGTGGAAAGTTGGAATCCATTGAGATCGTAACCGACACTCACCTTCGCCTTCACTTTCAAGAGCGCGCGTTTCTGGAAAGGTGAGAAACCGGCCACCGCGCGGTGATACGTCCAACTGTCCTTGTGATCGTAAAGCTCGCTGAATTCACCTTCCACGGTGATCAGTTTCAGCACGGGACGAACGCGCTCCAGCAACACGGTCGCGGAAACTTCCTCTTTCGGCGGATCTTCCGGCTGATACCACCAGCGCGTGCCAAGGAACACGACAACACCGATCGCAACGATCAGCAGGAGGGAGAAGAGCTTTTGCATTTCATGCAACAGAACGCGGGAATGCGGGGATCAGTGTATGTTGTTGTATGACTTCTGTCCTATGACAGTTGCCTAACAAAAGCACGGTCAGGTCTCAGCGTTCCACCACCAGCTTCGCCGAGTGCATGCGTTGATCCCGATCGATGATCTTGATCACGTAGATCCCAGTTGGCAGCGAGCTCACATCGACCACATTTTCCTTCCAAGACAAGTGCGATCGGAGGCCGGACATGTCCGTTACGATCACTTGATCGATCGGTACATCGAGATCGATCTTCACTTGGTGCGATGCTGGCGATGGATGGAGTTCGTACTGAGGTTCGAAATTTTTGGCGATATCAGTTGTCCATTCACAATTTGAAAATCCTTGAAATTGATAAACCAGCGAATCATTCTCGTGAAAGCACACCAGTGCGTGTCCCGCATCAGAGATGAACGCCAGATGATGGAACAAGCCATTGTAGCTGCCGATCCCTTCATACCAATATTCATCCCAGCCAACAAAGGACTCCAACTGCCATGTACGCCTTTCAGGGCCTTCGAATTCATTTGTATCGATCGAAACAACCACCAATTGGAGCGGGTCATCGAAGCCATTCTGGAGGAAGGGATTTTGCACGGTCACTGTATCACCGATCGCACCTGTAAAGTCGTATAGTAGGTATTCATCGGACCCATCTGCGGGGATCACATACCATTTGCCAGTACTGTCCCGCATCGCCGAATGATAATTGGCAATGGAAGGATCGAATAGGGCCATGTTGCAGAATGCGATCCTACGATAGGACTTTCCGCCTATCAAGGTGTCGCCAATGACGCCATATGATCCGAACGCGGAAAATTCACCCATCGACACCAAATTGACACTCCACTCGGCATCTTGTGGGAAAGGCATCGGAGGCTGCGCTCGCAATGCCGAACCGAACAAAACCAGGCAAATGAAAAGGAAGTTTCGCATCAACATCAAGACGAAGTAACATCTACATACGCTGCTTCAGCCCATTATCTGATCATCTGATTATCTGATCATCTGATCGGTTCGAGATCAGCACCTCAGCGCTCCACCACCAGCTTCGCCGAGTGCATGCGTTGATCCCGATCGATGATCTTGATCACGTAGATCCCGGCTGGAAGCGAGCTCACATCGAGCACATTTTCTTTCCAAGGCACGTGTGATCGGCGGCCGGACAAGTCCGTTACGATCACCTGATCGATCGGAATATCGGAACTGATCCTCACTTGGTTCGATGCTGGCGATGGATGGACTGCAATTTCATTCTGTTTAGAAGGTTCATCCACCGAAAGAGCTGTTTCACACGCAACAGCAGCTGGATATGGATAGATCATATCACCATTCTCCTGAAAACATTTTAAATAGTAGGCTACATCGAGGTAACTATGGATCCCCGTCAATCCGTTTGTACTCCCGATCCCTTCGATCCAAAGGCCATATGGATAGAATGGATCTTCAGCATATCTCATATCCCACATCCGTCGTCCAATAACGATATCCATACTGATGGATTGAACGATCAGTTGTACTGGCATCGGACCTTGTGAGAATTCAGGGTGGAATGGATTATTAATCGTAATGGTATCGCCAGCGACCGCTGTAAAATCATACAGTAGATATTCCGTCTGTTCTCCTTCCGGAATGAAGAACCACTTGCCATTGTCATCACGAACAAGAAGATCATTGAACGATCCTCCAGAGCTG
Source organism: Bacteroidota bacterium (assembly GCA_023418095.1). Classification (GTDB taxonomy): domain Bacteria; phylum Bacteroidota; class Bacteroidia; order Flavobacteriales_F; family PHOS-HE28; genus PHOS-HE28. Next base: position 4,677 of record JAEZDL010000162.1, on the reverse strand, counting down.
GCAAGCGATCGATAAGCAACGCCGCCGATCGTGGAGTCGCCAATTATTGAATAGGTCGTAGTCAGACCTTCAGAGGGATCACCAGGAGGACCGCTGAAAGCCCAATAATAGATCGTCCATTCCGCTGAACCTTGCGGAAACGGCATCGGTGGCTGCGCCCGCAACACTGATCCGATCAGGATCAAGCCAATGGCAAATAGGCTTCGCATCAACATCAAGACGAAGTAACATCGACTTCCGCTGCTTCGATCGATCCTCTGATCATCTGATCCTCTGATCCTCTGATCATCTGATCACGACCTACCCATGCGCCAGCGGATCGGGCTCCACCACTTGAGCCGCGGTTTTCCTTCGATGCAACCAGCCGTTCACGAAGAGGCAGGCAAGGATCAGCGCGATGCCGAGGTACGATCCGATCCTCAGTTGTTCCTCCGCGCCCCAGATCATCAGCGCGATCACGATCGTGTAGATCGGTTCCAGGTTCACGGTGAGCATTACGGTGAAGGGTGAAAGTTGTCGCATCACCACGATGCCGGCGACGAACGCGAACGATGTGCAGACAAGGCCGAGCAACAGTTGATAGATGATGTCGTCCGTTGGCAATTGCCAGAGCGGCGGGGGCAGTTCACCGATCGCGAGCAGGTAGATCCCGATCAACGCGACCACGCCGCCCATCTCATAAAAGCTGATCCGTAAAGCATTGTCGCGCTTCACCAGTACGCCGTTGATCACGTTGAACCACGCGCTGAAAAGTGCGCTGGCCGTGGCCACTGCGATCCCCAGCCGGTGCTCGGTCTCCAGCCCGAAGATCATGATCAACGCAGCGACCACGATCACGCCCAGCACAACTTCGTAAATGCGCGTCTTGCGCTTGAACCAGAACGGTTCCAGCAATGCGGTGAACACTGTGCTCGTGCTCAAACAAGCCGCCGCGATCGTAGCCGTGCTGATCTTGATCGCGCCGTAGAACGTGATCCAATGCGCGGTGATGATCAGGCTCGTGAGCAGGTAATGTTTCAGGTTCGGCGTGCGTGGCGAAAGATCTTTTTTCATCCACCACGCGGCCAGCGCGAGGCCTGCCATGGCGATCACCGTGCGCGTGTACACGAGCTGGAAAGTGCCCTGCTCGATCAGCTTGCCCAGAATGCCCGTGAAACCCCAGATGAACACCGTGAAGTGCAGCAGCAGCACGGCATTCTTGCGGCTTTGCATGGCGATCTACGGACGCGGCTCCTCATGCTCCACGTACTCCTCGTCCACCTGGCTCACGCCGCCACTCACCACGAACTTCATCACATCGGCGGCGCGCGCGTGCAACGGCGTAATGTTCTTCACCGGCACGATCATCAGGTTGCCGCTCCAGTTGAACGCATGCGGCATGTACACGGCCACCCGATCGGGACCGATCCCCAGGTGGCTCAGATCATCCTGCGTAATGAAACCGAGGCGGTGCACATCCATTCCTTCACCCAGGCGCACCAGCACCGGACGTGTGAATTTCCGCTTGTTGCCCACGAGCGCTTCCACCAGATCCTTCACCGCGCCGTACATCGTCTTCAGGAACGGGATCCGCTGCAGCAGCTCCTCGCCGATCTCCACGATCGGGTGGAACATCAGCGTGCTGCCGAGCCAGCCGGCGAACGTCACCACGGCGAGCAGGATCAACAGGCCGAGCCCGGGAATGTCCGTCGGGATCAGCCCGTCCAGGAACACAAGTCCCTGCCACAGCGCCCAGCCGATGATCGTGATCGGCACGAGCAGCAGCAGCCCGCGGAAGAAATAGTTCAGCAGGAATTTGCCAACGCTTTGCAACGGCTCGTGCATTTGGGTGCAAGTTTACAGGTGAAGCGGGGGAAAGAGGTTGGAATGGTGAAAGTGGCGAAAACGGACTTGGGCGTGCCGGCGCTCAAAGGCAGCGCCGTCGGGCTATTCGTTCCAAGTCCTCGGCGCAGAGCCGCCTGCGGGCTTTCCACTGCTATCCCTCACGCACATTTCGTTCACAGATCCTCGCGCATATTCTTTGGCAGACCCGGCAGGATCGAACTTATCCAAAGGTGCCTGCAAGGAACCATGGGTCTTATCCTTTTGCTGAAGGATCCGCCGTTCGGGAGATCGGGCGATGCTTTGCATATGCCAAAGACTTCACCATACGCTCCAGTTCCGTACGTTGTTCCGTTATCACTGCTCGTTGGTCATCATTCCTTGCGAACGTGAGAAGTTTGTTCATGGCCTTGATCAGGTGTTGGAGCACGTGATATTCTTCGGCAGCTTTCACTGCGATCGGTGAGAACGCGACCTCGAACAGGCTGTTGAAGGTCGTTGTTCCCTGCGTGATCATCCGCACATTTCCATTATCGTCCATGCGGTAGGGAGATGGGAATTGCCGGCCGGCGAGGCGGCAGAATGCCGAACACAAGCGATCGATGCAGCTCATCGCGGTGAAGGGATCGTTCAGGCTCGGGGAAATGGCACGCAACGCGATCTCCACCAATTGCTCGATGGTCGCACCGAGATCCTGCTCGGCCGTACGTTGATAACCCAGGATGTATGCATCCAGCAACTCGTCAATCACATGCTTCGCGACCGTTCCGGAAGAATGAACGGTCATCACCGATTCATCGAAAACAAGGTGATCGCCGGGTATCCTGTGTATCTCAAGCAAAAGGTCGTTCTCGCACGCAATCTTCCAGAGTGCTTCTGTATCCAGCGCCTGCACATAGCCGGCCCCGGGGTGCCTCAACGGCGTACTGTGCTCATGATGCATTTCCTTCGGCCTTTGATGGGATATGGTCCCGGTACCCGTTCCGATCTCCTCGGGAAAAAGCTTTTCCATCCCGTGGACCAGTTCCGTGTTCACGCGCTCTATGACATGATCGGCCTGGATCGAAATGGAGACGTTGTGGATGAAATAGATCAGCACCATCAGGTTGGCCAGCGTAAGCACGATCGCCAATGCGATGGACAGGTTCGGGATGAAATCCTGATCGTTGGTGGAAATGACATTGCGCAACACCACGAGGCAATAGATATAGGTGGCCACGAAGCTGCCCAGCGAGAGCTGTGTGCCCCTATCCTTCATGAACGTGCGAAGGAGCCTAGGACCGAACTGGGTCGAAGACAATGACAGCGCCACCACGGTTACCGAGAAGACCACACCGGCAACCGTGATCATGGAACCGGCAATGGTGGAAAGTACCCCTCTCGCATTCGCAGAGCCACCCGTATAGAAAAGCAGGCTCAGTTTCATGTCGTTGGTGTTCACGTGCTCATCAAGCGCAAGCATGCCGAAGGCAGCGCAGATCGCGATCAGCATCATGAGCAATGGAATGAACCACAGCGACGATCGCAGCGAGGCCAGGAAATTCGTCAGTTTCAAACCCATGTGCTCGTCAAGATATGAAGCCACCTCTCCCGATCGGTCTCCAAGCGTCCTGAACAAACCCACATGATAAAGTGCAGATGCTCAGATCGAAGCTGCGATCACAAGGCTTCCCGCACCTTCTTCGGCAGACTCGCGCGTACCAGGTCATAACTGTGATCGGCAAGTTCCAGGAGCAATTTGTTCGGCACGCTGCCATCGCAGCGCACCGTGTTCCAATGCTTCTTGTTCATGTGGTAACCGCCGGTAATGCCATCATATAGTTCACGCAGTTCGATCGCACGTTCCGGATCGCACTTCAGGTTCACGCTCTCGAAAAGCTCGGTATCCATCAACGCGAAGATCTTCCCGCCCACACGGAATGCGAGCGTATTCCCATCGAACGGCAGATCTTCTGAAAAGCCCGGTTTGCAGCGGCAATGTTCTCGGAATTGAGCTAAGGTCATTTGGCAGATCAGATGATCAGAAAATGCGAAGATCAGATGATCAGATGATGATCGAACCAGCCGTGTTTGCAAGCGATCCAAGGCATTCCATCATCTGATCATCTCATTGTCTGATCATCTGATCGTATCAAACATCCTTCATCAGATACACCACCGGCCGGCTTGGTGCTGCATCGTTCATCAGGTGTGGCAGCTGCATTTCCAAGAGGTAATCACCGTCGCGTACTTCCTGCGGAATGTTGAGCATTTCGGTGATCGTGCGCTCCAGATCGATGGTGTTGGGATAATCCCAGAACGCGTGGTGCGCCGCGAGTACACCGCCATCTTCTTCGCGATCGACGCTGGGCTGATCGAGCAGCAGGTGTTTGATGCCGATGCTGCGCAACCAGGCGCACGCGGTACTTTGCAGATAGGTGGCGTTGCTGCCGGTCCAGTCGCGCCCGGGTTTCGGGCTGTGCGGAAGGATGCGAAGGATCAACGCTTCGGGCGGCCGTTCGTTCACGGCACTGCGCAATTGCTCGAGCGTGATCACCGTATCGGTCCTGTTGTCCGGCGCGCGGCGTGTTTCGGGTAAAAGACTTACGATCTGCGCAACGAAGAAGTATCGCTTGAACGTTTCACCTACGGGATGGATCTCCGGTGAAAGATGGCCCACTGTTTCGGTGTGCGTACCGTGGCCATGCGGATTGAAGCTGATGTTGCGGAAGTTGACGGGTGCGCCTTCCTTCACCACGAACGGTTTTCCATTCACCTGCTCGGGTTCCATCTTCACGGGACCAACACCCCACGCGCGCACCTGATCGGCACCATCGTGCAGCGGCAGGCTGAGGTCGATCGGTTTGGACAGATCAA
>JAEZDL010000150.1 GCA_023418095.1 Bacteroidota bacterium | reverse complement strand
CGAGGCGCGGACCGTTCGGAATGTAGATCTCGAGCTTCGCCTCCTTTTCCTTCACACTTTCGCTCTGCATCTTCTCGTAGTTCTGCAGACGCGCCTTGCTCTTTGTTCTGCGTGCGCTCGGATTGCTACGCACCCACTCCAATTCCTGTTTCAATACACGCTGGCGCTTGCTTTCGCTCTTTTCTTCCTGCGCGAGACGGGCGGTCTTCTGCTCCAGCCAGCTGGTGTAATTGCCTTTGTACGGAATGCCTTCACCGCGATCCAATTCCAGGATCCACCCGGCGACATTGTCCAGGAAATAGCGATCGTGTGTGATCGCGATCACTGTGCCTTTGTAGCCAGCAAGATGTTGTTCCAACCAAGCTACGCTTTCCGCATCCAAGTGGTTGGTCGGTTCGTCGAGAAGCAGGATATCGGGGCTTTGCAACAGCAAGCGGCACAACGCCACACGACGGCGTTCACCACCGGAGAGCACCTTGATCGGCGTATCGCCATCGGGCGTACGCAAGGCATCCATCGCAACCTCCAGCTTCTGGTCGATCTCCCATGCGCCCACCGCTTCGATCTTGTCCTGCAACGCGCCCTGGCGTGCGATCAACTTGTCCATCTTGTCCGGATCTTCAAGCACATCCGGATCAGCGAACTTGTTGTTCACGTCCTCGTATTCCTTCAGCAGGTCCATGATCGGTTGCACGCCTTCGCGCACGATCTCGATCACGGTCCTGCTCTCATCGAGCTCCGGTTCCTGCTCCAGGTGGCCGATCGTATAACCGGGGCTCAGGTGTACATCGCCATCGTAGTTCTTGTCCTTGCCGGCGATGATCCGCATCAGGGTGGATTTCCCCGATCCGTTCAAACCCAGGATCCCGATCTTGGCCCCGTAATAGAACCCGAGGTAGATATCGTTTAGGATCTTCTTTCCCGAAGGCAGGGTCTTCCCCACCTTCACCATATTGAAAATTATCTGACGTCCTTCTTCTGCCATGTTGCTGCTGTTGATCGGCGATCCGTTCGATCGGCCGAAAGGCATTTCAGCGCCCGTTGGCGGACTGCCCTTCGCGATAACGGGCTGCAAAGATCTGGATTCTTGGCCAATCCTTCACCATCTGCAATTTCCCGATCGAACCGGCCGCAACGCGCGTGCTCTTCAGCACCTGCTCAGGCTTCTGCCCTTCCTCGGGCGAAATGATCACGAAAACCCATCCGCCGATCGCAGGCCTTCCATGGAACCGATCGCGTTCGATCCCCAGACCGCGCGAATGGAATTTCACCGGCGCATCCCAGGGCGGATCCACGTACACTTTGTCTTCCGCGGAAACCGCATTGTGCAAATACGCCGCGATCGAAGCGGCTTCCGGGAACCGTGTGATCCGCGTGCGGATCTCGTTCATGCCGATCAAGCCGAGACCGAAGAGAATGATCAGGCTCGTGTACGCGGTGCGTGTGCGCTTTCCCAGTGAAGTGAAGAACTTCTCCTGGATCAGTTTCAGCAGATAGAAGATCGCGATGCCAGATCCAAGGTGAAGCAGGAAAAGGGTGTAGAACCACACCGGCGGCGGCGGAACGAACTTTTGCAACAGCACGAGCGGGATCGCACCAATCGCTACGGCGAACATGATCACCCGGTATTTCAAGGAAATGAAAGCCGAGACCAGCACTGCGATGATCCCAAGAAGAGCGATCGCATTCCCGGTCGTATCAGCAATGGCCACCCACAGATCAAAGGCCGCATCCTGGTGCTGCCGCCCGAATTTGCGCCACGTGTTGTCCATGTTCGGCGCCTGGTCCAGCAGGAAGGCAAGTCCTTGCTGCGAAAGGATCGGGAAGTAGAGGACCGTGACAAGAGCGACGAAGATGATGAACGAGGTGATCAGGAGCATGAGCCTGCTGCGGATCGACCCCTGGTAACGCAGCAGAATATAAAGCAGCAGGTAGATGAAGATCGTGAGCGAAGGATAGATCATCGCCGTGAGCGTCCACATGCCCAGCGCAAGCGAAACCCCGATCAGGATGGCGCTCACCGCGTTGTTCTCCTTCACGAAATGCCGGCCCAGCACCAGTGCAAGCACCATGAACATCCATCCCACGGAATGGCCCTGCGCCAGCGCCCCATACTCGATCAGCGGACCCGATGAGGCCACCAGCGCCAGCACCAGCATGGCGATGTAGCGGTTGAACATGGCGCGGGTGAACAGGTAGAACAGCGCCATGGAAAGGATGCTGGCGATGAACGCAGGAAGCCTGATCGCCACCTTGCCGATCCCGAAGATCGCCACGCTCACCTTGGCGAGCAGCGCATAAAAGATGTGTGCGAGCGGATCGGTCTTCTGGGTGATGAGCTCGCCGACCGGACGGCTCATGTACAGATCGAACGCGCGCGCCTCTTCGTAGGTGATCGGTTCCAGCAACATCCAGCCACGCAGCAGCGCACCGACCAGGATCAACAGGAAGATGGATCGTTTGTGCGGCACCGAGGTGCGCTTCGAATACCGCTCGAACACATCGCGCAGATCGGCGATGAATCCGCCGGACGTCTTTCCTCTTCTCTTGTGATCGCTATCCCTCACCCTCACCGATCGGTGTTCTGTCGCTCCCGATCGGGCCGCAAGATCGGTGAAAAGATCTTTCACACCGAACCGCCATCCATCAACGAAAAATTACCGTCCATCAAAATTGAAACTACCTTGTGTTGCATAGTACCAACCTTCACATATATCTTTGGGCCGTCAAAGAACATTGGCGATCCATGGTAGCTGAACGAACGCCTCGCCGGGCTACGGCGGCCGAAGCATGAAAGTGGAGAATACAAAGGCACAGATGCGGAAGGGCGTGCTCGAGTACTGTATCCTGGGCGTGCTCGCGCAGGGGGAACTGTACCCGAGCGACATAATCGCGCGGTTGAAGGAAGCGAAACTGATCGTGGTGGAAGGCACGCTGTACCCGCTGCTCACCCGCCTGAAGGATGCCGGGCTCCTCACCTACCGCTGGGAGGAATCGCGCTCCGGCCCGCCGCGCAAATACTATCGCCTCACCACCGTGGGCGAAAAATTCCTTACCGAACTCGACCAGACCTGGGAAGAACTTTCACAAGCCGTTAAGAAGACCACCCGCAGGAACGCACAACGATGAAAAAGACGCTTACAGCCAACATCAGCGGCACGGTATTCCACATCGAAGAGGATGCCTACGAGAAACTGCACCGCTACCTGGACAGCATCCGCATCCAGTTCACCGGCAGCGGTGGATCGGAAGAGATCATGGCCGACATCGAATCACGGATAGCGGAGCTATTGCAGGAACGCCTGGCCGGCATGCGGCAGGTGGTATCGATCGGCGATGTGGACCATGTGATCGCGATCATGGGTCAGCCGGAGGATTACCTCGGCGCCGATGCGGCTGAAGAGACGAACGTACCGCCGGGCTCGGGTGGTAGCTGGATGAATACCGGCAGCACACGTCGCAAACGGTTGTTCCGCGATACGGAGGATCGCTGGGTGGGCGGCGTGCTCGGCGGGATCGGTGCATACTTCTCCATCGATCCGCTGATCCTGCGCGTGATCTACATCATCCTTCTCTTCCTTGGCGTGGGCTGGTTGATCTACATCATCCTTTGGATCGTGGTGCCGCCAGCACTAACCGCGGCGGAAAAGCTGGAGATGCGGGGCGAACCGGTGAACGTTGAGAATCTGAAGAAGGTGTTCGATGAAGGCACCGAGCGTGTGCGTGAGGGCGCACAACAATTCTCGAACGAAGCGCAGGAGCTCGGGCGGAAATATGCGCCGAAGGCGCGCCGCGGGGCGGATGAATTTTTCCACTTCGTCGGTGAACTGTTCAAGATCATCTTCAAGGCGATCGGAAAAGTGATCGGTGTGATCCTGTTGATCGGCGGTGCGCTGCTGGCGGTGATGTTCATGTTCATGCTGATCGGGCAGTTCGCCGTATTCGGCGTGTTCGAAGGATCAACGGGTATTTCAAGCTTCAACGATGTCGCGGTGCTCATCTTCGGTGAAGGTGGTTGGATCTCAATCGCATGGCTTGCGATCGCAGTATTCGTGCTCGTTCCGATCATCGGGTTGATCCACGGCGGGCTTTCGATCCTATTCAACACTTCCTCACCAAAATGGTTCGGTTGGACGCTCACTTCACTGTGGATCATTTCGATCATTCTGCTCTCCGTGATCGGCGTTCGTCTCGCAACGGACCTCAACCGATCGGAACAGATCATTTCAATTTCCCCGATCGGAACACCGGCAGGCAAAGTGATCACCTTGAAAAGTGCGGCTGGCGGCTGGCATACCGACCGTGACGATCACGATCTGGATGATCTGGTGCAGGTTAGGGATGATTCCGTGCGGCTTGGCTGGGCGCAGCTCGATGTGCGCCAGAGCAAGGACACGCTCTTTCATCTGGTGATGCAACGCCGCGCCCGCGGTGCCACGAATGATCTCGCCGCCGATCGAGCCTCAGCGATCACCACAAGCTGGCATCAGAATGATTCGATCGTTGAACTTGATCGCTGGTTCACGTTCGATCGGCACGACCTTTTTCGTGGGCAATATGTGCGCTTTGTTCTGGAAGTTCCTGTTGGAGCAGCTGTGCATTTCGATCGCAGCGTGAAAGGAATGCTCGATGATGTGGACAACACCGGCGATACCTGGGATCATGATATGATCGGCTACACGTGGACGATGACGCAATTCGGGTTGGAGAACGATGAAGCTCCGAAACGGCGCGATCGGCGCAGCCGGAAACAATGGAATTACAACGATGGCCGCCTGAAGATCCAGATCGAGGAGGATGGCAACGAACGCAACGAGGACACGATCGAATTCCGTGAAGAGCGAACACATGTGCCCGTGAAGGAGATCGCACATCCGCGGTTCGCAGTGCCGGATCTTTCAGGGCTCTTCATCCGCCGCATCTGATCGCCTATTCCTTCACGATCCGCGCCGTATTTCCCGCTGCATCACGAAGAAGATAAATGCCTGATCGGAGAGTTTGAAGATCGATCGCATTGATGCCGTTCACGATCGTGAGTTCACGCACGACCGCACCTGTGCCATCGATCAGATCAACCTTTTTTGAAGATCCGTTGTTCAGAAGGAAACACAGATCACTGGCGGGAACCGGCCAGAGCGCGATCTCATTCACTGTTCGATCCTGGAACGAAGTGGCGATCCCATCGATCCTTCCCACCATCGACGCTTGTGATCCACCGGTGTTCTCCGTTTCCGATCCGAAAATGACCTCGCCGGTGATGTGTGAAGCAAAATGGATCGCACCGGTGCCCGCTGTGATCCCCTGGCTGAAGATCACCGATCCGGGAAAACTCGTTGCCGACCATTGCGCAATGCCGTCAGGTGAGAACGCAACGATCGTAAGCGAATGCGCACCGAGCGTCATTCCATCACTGATCACATCGTTGCCCCAATCCACCGAGCCGCGCAGATCGCCGAGCATGTGAACATTGTTGAACGCATCCACTGCGATCGAATTTCCCTTCGCCAAACCAAAGTCACCGGTGAGCGTACCGCCGGCCGGATCGCTTTCCACACCCCAAAGGAACTGGCCGGTACTATCAAGCTTCGCAAGGAATGCGCTGTTCACCCAATCCGGTCCGTTGAACGGGATCCCGCCCCAGCTCAAAGTATCGAAAATATTGCAGGCGAGATAGGCGTTCCCATCGTTCGTCGCCACCACCTTGGGAGCTTGAAAGGTGATGTCGTTCGCGAATTCTGCGAACCCGGCGGAGCCATCGGCGCGGTAGCGCAACACGAACATGTTGTAATCGAATTCCGCCGGGATCGATGGGCTCATCCCTGCGAAAGTGAAATTGCCATTGTCGTCCGCCGCGCCGCTCACATAAAGCCCGCCCCACGGATCGAACGAGATCGCGCCGATCCGCTTGCAACCATCGATCGTTCTCACTTCTCCATCGTTTCCATCTTGATCCACTTGGATCACTTTTCCGGTGAAGAAATCCTCGATCGAATACCAGAGATCGCCTTGCGGATCGGTCGCGAGCGAAGTGATGGTGAAGTTCGCACCATGCTCGATCGAAATGTCGCGGCTCCATAGGATCTCATCGGTATTCAGGTCCCACGCGATAATGAACGGATGCTCCGTGAAGGGCTGATCGGGCGAACCAGCAAGGGTCGATCCATCGCAGATCGAAAGTGCATTACCCTGGAATCTTCCGGCGAAATAGCCAATGCCAGCATGCACATGGATCGCATCGATGGTTACGGAATCGTTCAGCAGGCAGGAAAGCATCAATTCCCCACTGATCGGATCGAGCCGATCCATGGAAACTTCGCCATAAACTTTCTGACCATAGACATGCGAGGCATTCACCAGCCGCATGCCCACCAGATCATCGGCCGATGACGCGATCGCCTGATCGGGCATACCGGGATTCAATTCATACTGCACCGGCCAGCTCTTCAACCAATCCACCTGCTGCGCAGCGATCAGATGGGTGAAAAGAAGGAACAGAAGAAGGGAACAGTTGCGCAGCATGATCGTTCGACTTTGGATCCGATCGCAAAGTTGCTTGGATCCGGATCATGGATCGAAATTTTAATTCGGCGCATCCAACCTACCATGATCTTTGTGCGTCCTTTCAACCTGAAACACGATCAAATGAGAACATTCTATGCACTTCTTCTTTCCTGCGCTGCGCTTTCAAGCCAGGCACAGAACAGCATCACTACGCTGAACAACAGCACATTTTCACCAGCCGAGCTCACGATCGAACTGGGCGAGTCCGTCACGTTCAACGTCAGCGGCGCACATACCGCCACCCAGGTGAGCCAGGAGACCTGGATGGCCAACAGCAATCTTCCGCTTCCAGGCGGATTCGATTACAGCGCAGGCACACATGAATACATGCCGACAGAGGTCGATACGATCTATTTCGTGTGCCAGCCGCATGCAGGGATGGGCATGAAGGGAATGATCATCGTGGAGAACACCACGAGCATCGATGAGGAGGAAGCAACACCGTTGCGGATCTATCCCAATCCGGTCTCGGACGAAGTGACCATCGAAACTTCGGGAACGAATGAATTCGTGCTGATCGATATGCAGGGCCGCGAAGTGCTGCGCCGCATGGTGAACACCAACGATCGGATCAATGTGGCCCAGATCCCGGAAGGCAATTACAACGCACTGCTGAAGGATCGTGAAGGGAACGTTACCGGCACGCAACGGCTCACGATCGCGCGCTGATCGCAGCATTCTGGAATGAGAAAGGCGCCGATCGGCGCCTTTTTTCATTCCAGATCGTTCCACCACGGTTCGGAGACCGATGGATCGGCATCGATCATGATCCGGCCGACGCGTGGTGTGAGAAGCGGAATGAAACTGCCTTTGCCAGCCGCCTTCAACCGTTCGATCGGATCCTTCCAATGGTGCAATGCGAGGTTGAACTTGGCCCAATGGATCGGCACCAGCGCCCGGGTACCAAGGTCCCGCGCCGCCTGCGCCACCTCTTCAGGGTACATGTGGATGCTGCTCCAATTCTCATTGTACGCGCCACACTCGAGCATCACCAGATCGAATGGGCCGTAGCGGCCCCCTACTTCAGCGAATGTTGTTGAATAGCCCGAATCGCCACCGAAAAGCAGCGTGCACTTTCCGCCTTGAAGCACCCAACCGCCCCACAATGTGCTGAAACGATCAGTTAGACCACGACCCGAAAAGTGCCGTGTCGGTACCAGCGAGATCTCCACCTTTCCATGCAGTGCCGCATTCCATAGATCGAATTCCTCTATCCGATCGGCTTTTACGCCCCAACGCTCCAGGTGCGCACCAACGCCGAGCGGCATCATCCAACGGTTCACACGATCCTTCAGGTAGATCACGCTCTCATGATCGAGATGATCGTAATGATCGTGCGAGAGAAGAACGACATCAATATGCGGCAGATCCTGCAAACGTGGCTGTATGGTGTAACGGAAACGCTTCGGTCCGGCGAAGGAAAAAGCCGACGCGCGTTCACTGAACACGGGATCGACCAGGAACGTGATGCCTTCCAGCTTGATAAGCACCGTGGAATGCCCGAACCACGCGATCGCGTATGAACTGTCGGGCACTGCCTCCCACGCCTTCCGATCGAACTGGACGGTGGGGATCGGATCCTCCGGTTCACGCCCTTCGCCGCCGGTGAGCACCTGCCACAGCACTTTCATCATCACCCCGAAGGGCATGTCCATCCTGGTCTCCACCAGATTCTGGAACTTTCCGTCGCGGTAATTGGGCGAAGCTTCGATCCGTGCGAGCCGGTCACCTTTCGGACGCCCGCCCACGCGCGGAGAGATCATCAGGTACATGAGCACGAAGATCACCACCACCAGGATCGGTAACACCACGAACAGGAAGATCCTTTTCAGCAACCTCAAAGCCCGATCTTTTGCAGGGTACGAAGATCGGCCGATCCACCGCTCATTCCCCTGCGCACCGTTACATCACATTTATCGAGGGGCCGGCTTTTCGGCAGGGTAGCTTTCGCCCAGATCCATCACCATGCGCATCATCATCCTTCTTACAGCAATGTCGATCACCACGGCGAACGCCCAACCTGTGATCGATCGATCGAATTTCTTCGAGATCGGTGATTCGGCGTTGCGCTACCTGAAGTACGACACGTCGCTCTGGTCGGTGGATCCCGGAACGATCGGTGAGAACATCACGTGGGACCTATCCAATGTGGACATCACACATCCTTCGGTGATCGTGGATACGCTGCTGTTCATCGATCCGGTGGGCACACCTTTCCATCCATCGAGCCTCGGCGCTGATTATTCCGCTGCGAACCTGTGCATGCTGGTGAGGACCGAACCGTTCTTTCCGGAGAACAACGATTACAACTACTACTTCGCAAGTGAGGATTCGCTCGCATTCATCGGGCACTGGGCGGATACGGGTGGAAATGAGATCTGGGAATACCACCATCCCGATCCGCTGCGCGAATTGGAATTCCCGCTCACCTTCGGCGATCAATACACCGATCAATTCACGCGCTACTACACCGATCAATCCGGCAGCGGCGCGCATCATGCGGAAGGAACACATTCCATTTCGGTGGATGGATATGGCACATTGATCACTCCGGAAGGCGCCGAGCTGGACGATGCGCTCCGCGTGCATTCGGTAAGGGTGATCACCGATTCAAGCGCGCTTGGCGTGGAAACTTCCACGCACCACGTTTACAGTTGGTATTCGGCAAGTGTGAAAGGTGCGATCGTTTCAATGATGATGTCGATCGGCGACAGCACACAGGTTGAAACTTTGCATTACCAGAAGCAGACGGATCTTTCCACAGTGATCGAAGAACGATCCGCGGAAAATGAATTGATCATGGTGAGTGAAGCGAACAGGTTGATGGTTTCACTGAAGAATGGCGGAACGATCCGATCGCTCACGATCCATGATGCGGCGGGAAAACCGATCCGTTCGATCGATGGAAAAGGCGACCGGATCGAGATCGCAACGAACGATCTCGCAAGCGGGGTTCATGTGATCCAGATCCAGACGTTGGACCGAAGGATCATCGCCGGAAAATTCGTGGTGGAATAAGATCAGCTGTTCAGCCCGAGTTGCTTCTGGATCTTCGAGAAGAACGGAGTAACCGCTTCGTCGATCTTGGGCGGAAGCAGGCTCTTGATCGAATTCTTGAACTTGCGGAACGAAGAGGGTTCGATGTACCGCTCGAAATAGGCGAGATCCCGCTCCTGATCCACCAGCATGTACTTCGGATGCACCAGCGGAAATTTCATTTCGTACAGATCCTCCTTGTTCCGGCGATCGTTCTCGTTCACCGTATGCGTTCCCTCCGATCCAAAACCGATGTTGCGGATCATGTTCGTATTCGGCATGCACGTAACGCCACGATTGAGATGCCGCGCAAGATCCATCTGGTAATCCCATGATCGGATCCGTCCGTCGTATTGCGCTTCGAAGAGCAGGTACGCCTCCTTCATTTCACCCTTGGTGAGGAACTGGCCCATCAGCAATCCTGAATCGCGCACTTCGGGCCAATCCTTCATCTGTACATCGTACTTCTGCCAAACGCGCCGCCAGCCGGCCCAACCCCAATACGCGCCGTAACCGTGCGCCGAGAAGTAGTAGGATTCCTTTCCCTTCACTTCCCACTCGGTCATGAGGTTGTTGCCCATGATGCACCATACCCGGTCATCGTTGCGGTACTTCTCCAGCAATTCCTGGCAATACCAGAAGAAACTTTGTGAAGGATACGTGTCATCCTCCAGAACGATCCCTTCTTCTTCATTCTCCCAGAACCAATCCATGGCGGTGCTTTCACCCATCATCACACCAAGGTTCTTTTCGCTGAACTTGGTGAAGACCTCGCATTCCCAATCCACGAGATCGACGATGGATCGCACCTTTTCGCACTTGGCGCGTTCCTGCTCGTTGCGCGGACCATCGCACGCGAAGTAGAAACGCGGCGGTTTCGCCTTGCGGATCGCTTCGAACACCTGGATCGCACTGTCGTAGCGGTTGAAGGCGATGAAGAGCACCGGCGTGCGCAATGGTCCTGGGGGAACGAATGAGCTCATGATCTAGAAGATATTCACTTTATTGTCCGTGTGGTACACGCTGTAATCCTTGAACATGGAGATCGCGTGGCGCGCGATGCTGCGCGGCGTGGCGAATTCATCCACGAATCGGTAGAGAAAAAGTTGCATGCGATCGTGGTAACGCACAGAGATGTCCTGCACGATGTTGCCGTAGCGATCGTACGGAAGTATCTCGATGCAACCTGCCGCATGTGCAGTTGGAAGAAGCATGTTGCTGCCGTGCACACCGATCACGAACTGGCTGCGCGCGTAAGCTTCGCACCAATCCAGTTCGGTCTGCTTATTCATGCTGCGTGTGCGCAGATCGATCACCGAAGGATCGAAACCACCTGCTTCGCCAAGACCCACCACGCTGAAGGAAACTTCGGGCATTTCTTTCTTGATCGCCCGGATCGTTGAAGCGATCAGCCGATCCTGCGCTTTCACGTAACGCCTGCCCAGACTTTTCTTCAGCCCGAGCTTGTTGAGCGCGCGGTAATTGAATTTCGCTGAAGGCGTGCTGAACCAAAGCCGATCCTCGCGCGCAACGAACGTGATGTGCGGCGGATGATCGAGGTATTGATCCAGCGGAAAAGGCCTCACCTTGGTGAAACGCGCGATATCGATCCCCGCGAATTCCGGATGCGCATAACCGCGCCCGAGAAAAACGCGATCGTATCGCGGTAGTTGCTGTTGCACGAAACGATCGATCGCTGGTGACCAGGCGTGCGCTTCACCCAAGCGTTGATCCACGGACCAAACTTCGGCAACACCATCAGGCACGAGCCATTCAAAGCTTTTGGGAATGATCAGGATCAACCCAAGTTCCGGGTGACGATCGATGTAATGGAGCGCATTGTAAAGCTTGAGCAGAACATGGCCGTACAGGAAATCCAATGTGTTCAGGATCACCACATCCCTGCATTCCTTCTTCACGAAGCGCTCGACGTGGAATTCCTTCTTCGATTGCGATCGGAAATTCTCGATCAGCGGAACATGGATCCAGCCGACACCTTCCTTCTCTTTTATGATCCGCTTCTTCTTCTTATCGATACCGAACGGATGATCCACCGCAAATCCAACGCGATGATCGAAAAGATGATCCAACCCGCAATCGTTGCAAAGCCGATCGGCCATGATGTGGATGCCGGGGAAGAGCGATCCGTTCACTTTCACGTTCCACGAGCCACAAGCCGGACATGGATCGGCCACGGGCGCATCAGGCTCCAACTGCACCAGATGCCGATCGGCGCCCGATACAATGCCGGAAGAACCTTCAACTCTGCTGTGCGAAGGCCTGTTCACTTCGATCGATGTAAACACGTTGGCATTTCAACGCGCAGCAGCGGAAAAAGATACCGGCGGATCGCGGGCGGAAGGAAGTTCTTCAATTGCACGAGGCGCGAAATTACGTCGCTCTTCATGCGAACGATCAAGCGAACCACTTCGCACCTTTGCGATCGCCATGTCAACGCTCGATCGGAATTTCCGCGAACATCTTGCCCAAACGAGCCCGTTCCCGCTCGCGCTGGATATCGTTCACGCTGAAGGCTGCATCCTTCAGGACCGATCGGGAAGGGAGTACCTGGATCTGGTTGCCGGGCTTGCGGTGAACAATGTTGGCCACCGGCATCCGAAAGTGATCAAGGCGATCAAGGATCAATGCGATCGGTACCTGCATGTGATCCCGTATGGCGAATTCATCCAGGAGCCACAGGTGGAATTCGCGAAAGCGCTCACCGATCGGCTGCCGGCTTCGCTGAACAACGTGTACTTCGTGAACAGCGGCACTGAAGCGATCGAAGCTTCGCTGAAACTCGCCAAACGGATCACCGGCCGCACGCGGCTTGTGGCATGCCATGGAAGTTATCACGGCAGCACCCATGGCTCGCTAAGCATCACCGGCAATGAAGTGAAGAAATACCGCAACCGGCCGCTGCTTCCGGGGATCGAATTCATCCGCTTCAACAATGATGAGGATCTTGATCTGATCACCGACCGGTCCGCTGCGGTGGTGGTGGAGCCGATCCAGGGCGATGCAGGTGTGCGCGTTCCGCGGAAGGAATGGCTGCGGGCGTTACGCGACCGTTGCGATCGCACAGGCGCGCAATTGATCTTCGATGAAGTGCAGACGGGGTTCGGGCGCTCCGGATCACTTTTTGCTTTTCAGGAATTCGGCGTCGTTCCTGATATTCTCGTGTTCGGGAAGGCGCTTGGCGGTGGTATGCCGATGGGTGCCTTCATCTCTTTTAAAGAGAAGATGCGGCTGCTCACCCACGATCCGATCCTTGGACATATCACCACGTTCGGCGGCCACCCGATCCCATGCGTGGCCGGAATGGCTGCGCTGGAAGTCCTTCACGAAGAAGATCTTCCGAAGAATGCCCTGGTGATGGGGTCGCTCTTCAAGGAATTGCTCCAACACGAACGGATCGTTGAGGTTCGCGGCAAAGGGCTCATGCTCGCCGTGGAATTGGGCGATGCGGGAAAAGTGCAGCAGGTAGTGCAGGGATGTCTTGCCCGCGGTGTGCTGGGTTTCTGGTTCCTTTCATGCCCCACAGCGTTCAGGATAGCGCCACCGCTCACCATCACGGCCGATCAGGTGCGATCGGCATGCGCGGCCATCATTTCCGAGCTGGGCTGAACGGAGATCTTCGGCTTTTTCTATACTTCGCCGAACCGATCCGATCCCATTTCCTGTTGGAAATTTCCGAATATCCACCGGATACCATACTACAACTGTCCGTTCTCCGCCGTTGCCCGGATATACATGTCCGCTTTTTGGCCCATCCTGCTATTCGCGCGATCGGCGGTACTTTGAATGTGCCCCGGTGCTTAACTTGGCCGCCTCGATCGAAATGAACAGATCATAGGCAAACCCATGAAGAACCTTTTACTCGGAATCGCCGCCTGCTCGCTCACGCTTTCGTCCTTCGCACAGGAAGGGTTCGTCTGCGGGCACGATGAAATGCGCCGCCGGCTCATGGAGTCGGACCCGACCTTCCTTCAGCGTGAAGCGGAATATGAAGCGGAGATACAGCAATTGATCCGTGACAATGCGGAATTCCGTGACGATCATGTGATGATCACCATTCCGGTGGTGTTCCATGTGCTTCATCTCGGTGGCGAGGAGAACGTGAGCGATGAACAGATCCACAGCGCGATCGATGTGCTCAATCGCGATTACAACAAGTTGAACATCAATGAGGCCGACCCGTCCGTGGACCTGAACACGGCGCTTCAGCATTTCCAGGATATCGCTGGCGATGTGCGCATCACGTTCGCACTGCCTACGATCGATCCGCTGGGCAACTGCACCAACGGTATCGATCGGATCTACAGCGTGGAGACCCTGCGTGGCCGCGATGAATCGAAGATCCATCCATGGCCGCGTGGAAGGTACCTCAACGTGTGGTTGACGGATATCATCGAATCCGGTGCGGCGGGTTACGCCTACAAGCCGGGTTCGGTGGAAGGTTTTGGCCAGATCCGCGATGGGATCATGATCCGACACGATTATACCGGAGAGATCGGCACCTCGAATCCGAATTATTCGCGTGCGTTGACCCATGAGGTTGGCCACTATTTCAACCTCGATCACACCTGGGGATCCACCAACGAGCCAGTGGTAGGCCCCTGCGGTGATGATGGCGTGGAGGATACCCCGCTCACACGCGGCCATAACAATTGCACGAACCGTTACGATTACCAGTGTTCCCAAACACCGATCAATGCGGTATTGAACTTCAACGATGTGACCACCGGAAGTGGTACCACCGATCCCACACCATTGCCACAACCGATCGCAGCGCACAACGCTGGGACCAACATCGCAGATACCGTGGGCGTAGCGATCGACCTTAGCGCTTTCACGGCGAACGGACTTTCGGCCAACTCCGAAGTGGCTGGCGAATTCGCATTCAGCGGCTGGAGCACCGATTCGGGTACGATCGATACTGGCAAGTATTATGATTTCTATCTGGCGCCACGTTCGGGCATGGCGATGAACGCGCAGCAGATCCAGTTCAAGGTGCGCCGATCGGAAGATGGCCCGCGCAACTTCGCCGTTCGGAAGGATCCTTTCAACACGAACCAATCGATCAACATCGCTGCGAACCCGAACCTTCAGAACATTCCCGGTGGTGGCAATGTGGTGTATTTCGTGAACGATTCAGCCACCGGTTTCATCAACGTGATCGCCAACCTCGGCAACTTCCCCGATCCGACAGTCGGTGTTGGTTTCCGCATCTACGCCTGGAACGCGGATACTCCTGAGGGTTACTTCGCGATCGATGATGTACAGGTGAATGGTACCACCGGCCAGATCGAGAACGTGGAGAACTTCATGGAATACGCTTATTGCCAGAAGCTCTTCACCGAAGGACAGACCGAGCGCATGCGCGCCGCTTTGGAATCATCCACCGGCCAGCGCAGTTCGCTCTGGCAGGAGAGCACCTTGCAACAAGTGGGTATCGCCGAAGGCTTCCAGATGAATTGTGCGCCGATCGCGGACTTCTATGCCGTACCCGGCGGCGGATCGGGCGGATTCAACAACCCGGTGATCCCCTACCCCCCCCTCACCTGTTCAGGCACCACGGTCATGTTCAAGGATAATTCCGGTGGTGGTGAAGCCAATTCCTGGTCCTGGACCTTCCAGGATGGGGATCCTGCGACATCAACGGACGAGAACCCTACGGTAACCTTCAACTCCTCGGGATGGAAGGCCGTAACGCTTACCGTTTCCAACGATATGGGAAGTGATACCAAGACCTCGGATTTCGAGGTCTACATCGCCACACCGGAGGAGGCCATGGTAGGCCTTGGAACTTATGGCTTCGAACAAGCGAACGTAGGCACCTGGCCGTTCCTGCATGAGAACTACGAAGGCAACATCACCAGCTGGAGGCATTACCAGGGTGCAGGCCATTCCGGCAACTCCTGCATCATGCTCAATTCCGGTGATCGTGATGAAATGGATTTCATCGATGTGGCCAACTCCGGTGACTACGATGACCTGATCTCGCCATTGCTCGATCTTTCCGGCATGCAGGATGTGACCCTTTCGTTCTGGTATTCCTACTCCACACAGACCACGAGCATGGATGAGGCCACCGAAAGGCTCGAGGTACACCGCAGCACGGATTGCGGCCGCACCTGGAGCCCGCTTACCACTGCCAGCGCGAGCACTCTGGACGATGAGGACCTGATCACGAACGGCAATTCCACCACACCGGGATCATGGCAGTACAAGGAGTTCAACATACCGAACCAGGCGCTCACCGATAACGTTCGCTTCCGCTTCCGCTTTGTTTCGAGCGAATTCTCCAACAACCTTTACCTGGACGATATCAACATTGCCGGGCCCGTGGGGATCGAGGACGCTACTGGCAACGGACAGATGAGCGTATTCCCGAACCCGACCAATGATCGCTTCTTCGTACAGATGGCGGGCATGGACGTTCACCCCACCGAGATCACCTTGATGGACAGCCGCGGAGCGATCATCCTGCAGAAAGTCTACCTGCCACAGGGTGGCAACGGCATCACCATCAGCAGCAGCGATCTCGGCATCGCCGATGGGCTTTATGTGATCCGTGCCTCGAACAACGAAGGCACCAGCACACAGAAACTCACCGTGGGTCGTTGATCCGATCCGAACGTAAAAGAGAGAAGCCCCGCGATCAGCGGGGCTTTTTTCTTGCCCGAAGATCTCAGTAGGTCCCGGCTGAAAGCATCACCAATGTGCAGCCGATCACCGCTTCGATCCCTGCCGCTTCAGCCTGCGCCTCCAGATCGAGATTCTCCGTACCCGGGTTGAAGATGATCCGTTCGGGTCTCAGATCGATGATCTGTTCTTCGTAGGCCTGTTGATTGAACGTGTTGAGATACAGCGTCACCGTATCCACTTCGATCCCCGGCGGAATGGACGTTGTGATCGCAACATCATCCACCATTCCAGGTCGCGCACCCACGGCGATCACCTCATGGCCGAATTCACGCAAGCGGCGGATCGCAAGGTTCGCATACTTGTCCCGCCGATCGGTGGCACCGAGCACCAATGTTCTTTTGCCTGCCATTACGATCGGCCAGAGCAATAACCGGACCTTGGGAGAAGGATCAGACCTCGAGGATACCCAGGATCCGTTCGTTCATCAATTCACCACCGGGGTAATGCCGCGTGTAATCGAGATTGATCCAGTGCTGGCCATCGGCATCGGTGTGGTGGTACAATGGATCATCGCCGACCTCGCGGCTGAAGAGGACCTTGCGGATGAGGTATGCCGCCCGTTCCAACTTCGCGTCGTTACCGATCTTCATTTCCGGATAGATGTGGCCTTCTGTGCGCACGAGCCGCACTTCACCACCGATCGCCTTGATGCAAGAGGCCATCAACACGGCATGATCATCACAATCACCGGCCATCAATTCAAGACTTTCCAGCGGGGGTGCGAAATACTCACCGCCCTTCACATCGGATACATAATGCCAGTTGTGGTTGATCTCCTTGAAGATGGAGAACGCCTGCACCATGGTGAACTCATCGGCCTGGATCGGCACCTTTGAGAAATTCTTCGTGGCCATTCTCACCGCGGCCTTCCGCACCTCCGGATCGGGCCTGATGATGATCTCGCGTAGCTTGTCCGAATCGTGGAACGGATTGAGCTTCTGTGAAGCGAGCGGCACATGAACGGTGGTCTCACGCAGCGATCCGAGGAACTCCGCGTAATCGTTGTACATGCGGCCGAAGGTGTACGAACCGGTGATCGTGGTCACCGTGATCGCCAGCATTCCCAGGATCAGTACCGTGTACACCAGGATCTGGAATTTGCGCACCAGTATGATGAAAGCCACGAGTATCAACACGAACGTGATCGCATGATCGATGCGCAGACCTTCACCGATCGGAAGCACCAGTTCGGGAACGAAGGGATAAAGGATGATGAAGAGCGGAAGCGTGAGCAGCAAGGCCACGAGGTACACGATCACGGCGTGTGCAAGACCGTTGCCGGTATCGGTGATGTGTGCGTGGTGCCTGTGTTGTGCGCGTTGATGCAACATCAATGGTTACTACGTTCGTTCCGATCCATCCTCCCTGAAACCCTGCCGATCAAGATCCGTACAAATCTCCACGCCTGCAATGCCCGATGGATCGCTTAACACAGTTTAACGGGGGCGATCGATAAAGTGTTACGGGCGATGAAAGGCAGCATGCAAAAGATGAACGCATTTCTCCATGCCATAGTGTTGATCACGAAGCGCTTCCATGGATCGGATGATCGGAGCATGAAGATAGATTTGCCCGCCATGATGATGTTGAAAGCAAGCCTGGCCTTTCTACTATGCGCCTCGGTCCTTCAGGGAATGGCGCAGGAAAGCGACAGTGTTCACTACGGCGGTCCGGAGGGTGATGATCTCTTCAACGAACTGATCGAGGAAGGATCGGAGGAAGCGATGGCCGCGGAAGCGAATTGGGACGTGAACGATTCATTGATGTTCATTCCCGGGTACGACATCTATTGCCATTTTCGCACCGATGCCATCTTCGATCGCGGCGCCACCGTTGATCTAGCGCATGATACGTTGCGGCTGTACCTGAGCCATGATGAATGCGATCACGCATTGCCGACGACCGGGCATCTCACCTCTCCTTTCGGGCCGCGCAAAGGCCGCATGCATTATGGCATCGACCTAAAACTCCAGACCGGCGACCCGGTCCTCTCCGCATTCGATGGCATGGTGCGGATCTCCCGTTATAATTCCACCTTCGGGCACGTGGTGGTGGTGCGGCATTACAATGGATTGGAGACCCTGTATGCACATTTGAGCAAGCGCCTCGTTGAACCCGGTGATCAGATCCACGCCGGCGATACCCTTGGGCTTGGCGGCAATACCGGCCGCAGCTATGGCAGCCATCTACATTTCGAAGTGCGGTTCCTGGATCAGCCTATCGACCCGTCGCTGGTGTTCGACATTGAGAACGGTACGTTGAAGGCGAGGACGTTCGACATCCACAAAGGCACGTTCGCGGAGATCGCACGGGCGAAAGCATCGCTCGCGGCCCGCAAGTTCCATAAGGTCCGTTCGGGCGATACGCTCTCCTCGATCGCCAGGCGGCATGGCACCACGGTCACCAGATTGTGCCGCATGAACGGTTTGAGCCAGCGCAGCATCCTGCGGATCGGCCAGAACATCCGGTACAACTGATCAGGCCCCGGGCCGCGCACCGATCAGGCGGCCCACCGTCTCAACAAGATCCTGCGCGTACCGCGGCGAGAGAACAAGATCGCCCCGCCTGGTACGAAGCAAAACAAGGTCGTGCCGTGCTGAAGGCAAGCGATCGGTGATGGATCTGCCCAGCCCGAACGTGAACGTGATGATCCCGATATCAACCGTGCAATAACGCATCATTCCATGGATCGCAGCCTGGCGTTCACGTTTTCCGCCGGCCAGGGCCGTGGCACGTTGCCGCACATACTCCCGGGCAGCGAGCCGATCCACGAGACTGGCATCAAGCAATTCATCGATCGGGATCTCCGTTCTCGAGCCCTTCTTCTCAAGGATCAGCCGATCGGACCTGAACGTATAGTTGCAACGATCCCCCAGATCGCGCCACAGGGCGATCGCAAGCCCAAGGACCATGATGCCGCCCGCGATGAAAAGTGCGGCGAAATTTCCATGCATGGCCAGCACCAGAACACCTGCCAGAACAAGGAACGGTGATGCCCAGATCACCAGCAACGTATTGTTCCAATATCGCCGTGTGGCAAAGGTCTTCGCAGGCATTCCGGAGCGTCGGCAAAGTTAGTCCCCGGCGTGCGGCAGACCGATCGTGGCATGCTTGGAATTACTTTTGTATGCGCCCTTTTGCAACACATTTATCCATTCGATAGATCTTCGGATCCTGCTTCTTATAATGATCCAGTTGAAACCGCATCTGGCAAAAGCTCCTTCCGGTGTAAAAGGTCTTGATGAATTGACCAATGGCGGCCTCCCCGCAGGGCGGCCTACGTTGATCTGCGGCTCCGCAGGTTGTGGAAAGACCTTGATGGCAACGGAATTCCTGGTGAAAGGCGCCACGGAACACAATGAGCCGGGAGTATTCATCATGTTCGAGGAGAACCCTCGGGAACTCGCCGAGAACGTGAGTTCGATGGGGATCGACCTGGTGCAGTTGCAGAATGATGGAAAACTTTTGCTCGATCATGTCCATGTGGAACGAAGCGAGATCGATGAGACCGGCGAATACGATCTGGAAGGTCTTTTCATCCGCCTTGGCCATGCAGTGGACAGGATCGGGGCGAAGCGTGTGGTGCTCGATACCATCGAAGTGTTATTCTCCGGCCTCGCCAATGAAGCGATCCTCCGATCGGAGATCAGGCGGCTCTTCCGCTGGTTGAAGGATCGCGGCCTTACCACTGTGATCACGGCAGAGCGTGGCGATGGTTCGCTCACCCGTTATGGGCTCGAGGAATATGTGGCTGATTGTGTGATCCTTCTCGATCACCGGGTGAGCGACCAGATCTCCACCAGGCGGTTGCGCGTGGTGAAATACCGCGGATCGGCACATGGCACGAATGAATACCCGTTCCTGATCGATTCCAACGGTATCTCCATACTGCCGATCACCTCCCTTCGCCTGGAACACACTGCTTCCACCGAACGGATCTCCACCGGTGTGGTGAAGCTGGATGAGATGCTCGATGGGAAAGGCGTGTACCGCGGAAGCAGCATACTGATCAGCGGCATGCCCGGCACAGGCAAGACAACGATGGCCGCCATGTTCGCTAACGCCGCGTGCGGGCGCGGTGAACGTTGCATCTTCTTCACTTATGAGGAATCACCCGCTCAATTCATCCGTAACATGAACTCCATCGGGCTCGAACTTCGATCGTGGATCGATAAGGGTCTTCTGGAGATACATGCATCGCGCCCCACGTTCCAAGGTTTGGAGCAGCATCTGGTGCAGATCCACGAACATGTGAGGAAGTTCAAGCCCGCACTCGTTGTGATCGACCCGATCAGCAGCCTTACGCTGGAGAATGAGTCCCGTGGCGTGAAACCCACCCTGATCCGTGTGATCGACATGCTGAAGCAGCTCAACATCACCGCCGTGCTCACCAACCTTGTGGATGGTTCCTCCACGACCGTGGCCGATCTTCATATGAACGTAAGCTCCCTGATGGACACCTGGATCCTGTTGCGGAACCATGAGCGCAAGGGCGAGAACACCCGCACGCTGCTCATTCAGAAATCAAGGGGCATGCAGCATTCCGATCGCATCGTGAAGATCGACATGTCCAACAACGGGCTTGTTCTTACGGACGAAGCAAGGATCGGGTAGTGTTCGGTAAATTGGCGGACGAGTACAATCGGTATCAACTACAATGAGCGACGAGCGATCGGCTACAGGAACGGGAAAAAATGGCACTGCCGGAGCGGAGTGGCAACTGCGGCTCTATGTGGCTGGTGAAACACCGCGCTCAGCCACGGCTTTGCGTAATTTAAGGCGCATCTGTGAAGAACATCTGGCAGGTCGTTACCATATCGAGATCGTGGACCTCACCACCGATCCCGGCGCTGCCTCGGCCAACGAGATCATAGCAGTGCCTACCCTTGTACGCAAGCTCCCTGAACCGATCCGGAAGATCATCGGCGATCTTTCAAATGAGGAAAAAGTGCTTGTAGGCTTGAATCTTGTACCCCTGCAACACTGATCACCCTGCATGGAAAAGATCGGTGGGCCGGTACAGGAGGAGTCGCATTGCCTGCTTCGCCTGTACATCTCCGGCCCCACCGCGATCTCGGCACGTGCCCTGGTGAACATACGCAACATCTGCGAGCAGCATCTAAGTGGCCGTTATACCCTGGAAGTGATCGATCTTTCCATCGATCCGGGCCGTGCGAAGGATGATAACATCATATCACTGCCTACCTTGCTGCAGATCAGGCCTCGCGGTCTCAAGCGGATGATCGGCGACATGTCCGATACCAACATGGTATTGAATGGGCTTGGTATCGAGCCCCTGCTCCAATAACTTCATGCGCGACAGCAACGACAAGACCGGTACGCAAATCGCGATGCTCACCGCCGAGAATGAGGATCTGCGGATCCGGCTTGCCGAAGCGCTGGATACGTTGCGTGCGATCCGCGAGGGTGGCGTTGATGCTTTGGTGGACGGCGGACAGATCTACACGTTGGACAGCGCCATCTCTGAAACGAACCGTTTCAGGGGACAGGTGCTTGCACAGATCAATGAAGCAGTGGTGGCCCTGGACAACGATCACCGGATCACCTACATCAACACTGCTGCGGAGCAGCAATACGGCGTTACATCATCCGAGGTCCTGGGCCTTCCGGTAGGCGCCATGTACTCATACCGGTGGATCCATCCCGATGATGAGGCGAAGGCCGAAAAGGCGCTTGCAGAGACCGATCACTGGCGTGGCGAGAACATACATACCACACGTGATGGATCGGAGATACAGGTGGAATCGAGCGTGAGCCGGTTGCGCTCTGCGGAAGGCAGGCCGATCGGCCTCCTGGCGGTGATCCGCGATGTGACGCAGCGTGCAAGGGCCCAGGCTGCGCTGGAGGAATCGGGCAGGCAGAAGGACCATTTCCTCGCCACGCTCGCGCACGAACTGCGCAATCCGCTCTCGCCGATCATGAACGGATTGTACCTGATGGACCCATCGATGCAGGATCCCGAATTGATGGAGTCCACGCGGGTGATGATGATGCGGCAATTGCAGCACATGGTGCGCCTGGTGGACGATCTGATGGACCTCTCGCGCATCAGCCGCGGCAAATTCGATCTCCGTCTGGAACTGGTCGACCTCACTTCGGTGCTCGCCATGGCGATGGAAGCCAGCCGGCCGCTGATCGACAAACACGGCCATCACCTGAAGGTGCATATGGCGCCTGGCACCTTCACCGTGAACGGCGATGCGAACAGATTGATGCAGGTGATCTCCAACCTGTTGAACAATGCCGCCAAATACACGCCGCCAGGTGGTCACATCGAACTGCGTCTGGAGCGGGCGGGTGATCAGGCCGTGATCACCGTGAAGGATGATGGCATCGGTATAGATAAAGAAGCGATCGACCGCGTGTTCGACATGTTCGCGCAGGTGGATCCGGAACCCAAGGCACGATCCGGTGGCGGGCTTGGTATTGGCCTCAACATCGCCAAAAGGCTCGTATCGATGCATAATGGAAGCATCGAGCTCAAGAGCGATGGTGCGGGAAAGGGAAGTGAGTTCGTCGTGAAGCTTCCGCTCTCGAAGGAACGGCGTCAGGATCCACAGGGAAGAACGGCACCGCTGCCAGAGCGTACTGCACGCAAACGCCGCATCCTGGTAGTGGACGACAATCTGGACGCTGCTGAAACTCTGGCCCAGATCCTGCGAGCCACAGGCCATACCGTGAAGGTGGCCAATGATGGCCAGCATGCGCTGGAGGTCGGAAAAGAACTGGCACCCGAACTCATCCTTATGGACATAGGCATGCCCTTGATGGATGGCTGCGAAACATGCGAACGGATGCGGCTCGAATCCTGGGGAAAGGATGTGCGCATCGTCGCACTTTCCGGCTGGGGGCAGGATCACGATCGGCGCCGATCCATGGAAGCCGGCTTCGATGCACATATGGTGAAACCGATGGATCGGCAGGTGCTGGAGCAAATGATCGCCGAACTGCCTGGATCATAACCGGTCCGGATCGGATCTGCTTTTTTCGCTATCAACATCGGGCCGTTGATCCATTTCCGCTGCGATCCATTCCAGCGGGTGATCGGCCACAGTACGTTTGGCGCAAATCTCTTACCAATGGCCGTTAAGAAAACCGCAAAGAAGGCTGCCAAGCCTGCCAAGAAAGCCGCTTCGAAGAAAGCTGCTCCAAAGGCGAAGAAGGCCGCAGCTTCGAAACCAGCTGCGAAAAAGGCTCCAGCTAAAAAAGCCGCCAAGAAGGCTGCCAAGAAAGCTGCGCCGAAAAAAGCTTCCGCTTCCAAGCCGGCTGCCCGCAAGGCCACCGCGAAGAAGTAAGCGTACCCCACAACCTGAAATGAGCCCGCCTGAGCGGGCTTTTTTCATTCTGATCATCCCCCCTCATACCGGATCCATCGCCACGCGCTCACCATCCGTCGAGAAGTGCCTGCCCATCCGGGTTCCGAGGTTGCCCGTATCACGCCGATCCCGTAACTTCATGTAGCCGGGAACACACGACCAAGCCCGATCCAGCCCTCACCGAACCGCATGACCAGATCGCTTCTTTTCGTATTTCTCCTGCTTCCTTTCCACCTCACTCCCGCTACTGTGGGCGGAAGTGCTGCACCATTGCTGCACGGTACCGGTGAAGGAACGATGATCTCCGCAACGGCACTGTTCGAAGAGCTTGGCCTGGCGGGCCAGATCGAAGAGTCCGTATTCCTGGCCGGGTACGATCGTGCGCTCGTGGAAACCCCCGATGCCACCATTCTCGCGATCGCCGACATGAGCCAGCCCAGTACCGCAAAACGCCTGTACATCATCGATCTGAAAGCGCGAAAGTTGCTGCTTCGCACGTATGTAGCCCATGGCCAGAAGAGCGGCGGATTGATGGCGGAGCGCTTCAGCAATAAGAAGGATTCTCATCAGACGAGCCTCGGCTTGTATCGCGTAGGCACGCAGATCACCAGTCCGAAACATGGCCCGGCATTGCTGCTGTACGGCCTCGATGAAGGAAGCAACGACAATGCGCTCGCGCGCGAAGTGATCATGCACGGAGCGGATTATGTGAGCGAGGATTTCATCAAGGTGAACGGCCGCCTGGGCAGGAGTTGGGGTTGCCCTGCGGTAAGCCGCGCCGACATGCCTTTGATGATCGATCTGCTCGCTGGTGGCGGGCTGTTGTACGTGCATGGTTAGGTCCGATCGGCCCAGTTGTTGCCGATCCGTGGCATGCCTCGTATCCTTCTTATCAACGCATTCTTATCGCTTCTTTTCATCTCTTGTGATCGCACCGATCGGAATGACATCGATGCTCCCGAACCGGAGCCCGAATACCTGCAGCTCGCTTCGCTCTTCGCTTCTGATGAGCCATATACTTCGCTGAAGCTGGACAGTGCCTCGTTGGAAAGATCGCTCGCTGATCTTTCCGCACATGTGCAGGATCCGCAGCGGATCAGGGAATTCTACGAACGGCGTGATCACCAGTTCGCCTGGTTCGTGAACGATTCGCTTTCAGGTTTTGCCGGACCTTTTCTCTCCTTGATCAATTCAAATGATACGATCCACAGAACGATCGCTTCGTTGGGCGATGATCTTGTGCGGATCGTTCGTGATCCGAAGAAGAAGAAAGTGATCGCAGGATTGGATGTACTCATGACCGCGAAATTCCAGCAGCTCGCAGGGAAGAAATTCGAGCGCCGATCGGAGAAGCGATTAAAGGATCTCAACTGGTACATCCCCGAGAACAAAAGGGATCTGCATCGTTGGGTGGATTCGATCGTGTCCGGAAAAATGGATCTCGAGGAATTGGTCCCGGTACATCCGCAATATGCATTGCTGGAAGAACAATTGAAGCGTTATGCTTCACTCACGGACCACCCGTGGCCCGAGATCACGTTGCAAGGCAAGAAGAGTTTGAAACCCGGACAACAACATCCATCGATCCCAGCGATCCGTGAACGTTTGCACTTGCTCGGTGATCTTGGATCGGAGGGCGATACGATCCACGATCCATCCACAACCTATGATCCGGAGATGGCCGCAGCGGTCTCACGATTCCAATTACGGCACGGAATGAAGGACGATGCGGTGATCGGAAGCGGATGTCTTGATGCCTTGAACATCACACCTTTCGATCGGATGATCACTGTGCTTGTGAACATGGAACGCTTGCGATGGATGCCGGAGGAATTCGGCCAGCCATTCCTGGCGATCAACATTCCCGATTACAAACTGAAGCTGATCGAAGATGATAAGGTCGCCATGGAAATGGAAGTGGTGGTCGGCACTTCGGCCGATCGCACCGTGATCTTCAGCGATACGATCACCTATCTGGTCTTCAGCCCGACCTGGACGCTTCCTGAAAGCATCGTGAAGGACGAGATCCTTCCCGAGATCGAAAAGAATGAGGATTATCTCGAAGAGAAGAACATGGAAGTAGTTGGCGGCACTGAAGAGAAACCGATCATCCGGCAGTTGCCGGGGCCGGACAATGCACTCGGCCGGGTGAAGTTCATGTTCCCGAATTCATACAGCATCTACCTGCACGATACGCCTGCGAAAGGTTTGTTCAGCCGGGAGGAACGCGCGTTCAGCCACGGTTGCATTCGTGTGAGCAGGCCGAAGGATCTTGCACTTTATCTGTTGAAGGATGATGAAGAATGGACCGAAGAACGGATCGAAGCTGCAATGGATTCCACCGAAGAAGTGGAAGTTGGCTTGAAGAAGAAAATACCTGTGATCATCACCTATTTCACAGCGTGGGTGGATAACGGCGGTTCACTCCAACTGCGCAACGATATCTACGGACACGATAAGCGGCTTGCGGAGGAATTGTTCTGGATCCGGAACGAGCCGGAAGGAATTGCGAACGTGCCTACCGATCGATCCGATCGGTAACGCGGTAATTGTTGCGCAGCGGTGAATTCCGCCCGACCAATTCCGCCACGAATCCCATGGTGAAAAGCTGCACACCGATGATCATCGCGGTGAGCGCGACATAGAAAAGCGCCTGGCTCGCAACCAGCGGTGCGGGTTTTTCGAGAATGAAGATGTGCCAGATCTTGCTGCCGATCAGCCATGCGGTGGCAAGAAGGCCAAGAATGAACATCAATGTTCCGAGCGATCCGAAGAAGTGCATCGGTTTCCCACCGAAACGCGAAACGAAACTGATCGTGAGCAGATCGAGAAAACCGTTCATGAACCGATCCATCCCGAATTTGGTCTTCCCGAATTTCCGCGGATGGTGCTTTACCACCTTCTCGCCGATCCTATGGAAACCCTCCTTCTTCGCCATTACCGGAATGTACCGGTGCATTTCGCCATAGACTTCGATCGACTTCACCACCTCGGATCTGTATGCCTTCAATCCGCAGTTGAAATCGTGCAATTTCACACCGCTCAGTTTGCGCGTGGCCCAATTGTACAATTTCGTCGGTACTGTCTTGCTGATCGGGTCATGGCGCTTCTTCTTCCAGCCGCTCACCAGATCGAAACCATCGCCCACGATCATTTTGTACAATGAAGGCACCTCGTCCGGATCGTCCTGCAGATCGGCATCCATGGTGATCACCACCTTCCCTTTCGCGGTGCGGAAACCTTCGTTCAACGCGGGGCTTTTTCCGTAATTGCGCCCGAAGCGGATCCCTTTCACGCGATCGCTCTGAGAGGCGAGTTCCTTGATCTTCTCCCACGATCCATCGCGGCTGCCATCATCCACCAGAATGATCTCGTAGCTCACGCCCATTTCGCCGATCACCTGGTGCAGCCGCTGCACGAGCACGGGAAGTGACTCCTGCTCGTTCAACAAAGGCACCACGATCGAAAGATCCATGATGCAAGGATAGCTACTGTGGGAATTATGGCAGCAGATCGGTTGACATGAATTAGATCGGCCACCATTATGGATCGCTTACATTTGCGCCGGGACAAGTCCTGTACGACCAGCTCCCGCTGAATCCCCCAGGTCCGGAAGGAAGCAAGGGCAGGCGGTCGTAGCGGTGCGATGCGGGTCGCTTGTCCCACTTTTTTTGCCCTTAGGCGAAGCTC
Organism: Bacteroidota bacterium; assembly: GCA_023418095.1. GTDB lineage: Bacteria > Bacteroidota > Bacteroidia > Flavobacteriales_F > PHOS-HE28 > PHOS-HE28. The sequence goes on along the minus strand of JAEZDL010000150.1, from coordinate 8,275 downwards.
TTCAACAATCGGTCGTTGAAGAAGGGTACCATCCGATCCACCGATCTGACAGTAACGATCCTACTTTCGTTGCCGGTGAAACTTGTGCAAAGCATACCGCCGATCCTGCGGAACCGTTATTCGGTCGCAGCGCTGGCGCTGATCGCATGGATCACCATTTTCGATCGGAACGATGCCTGGACGACCTTCAAGAACCGGCGTGAACTTTCGCGCATGCGCGATCAACATGAATGGTATCAGGCGGAGATCGCGCGAACGAGGGAACAGTTGCATGAACTTTCCAGCAACAAACGCCTGCTCGAGAAATTCGCCCGTGAACGTTATCTCATGAAACGCGAGAACGAGGACATCTTCGTACTTGTTCCAGAAAAAAGGAAATGAGAAAGATCGAACGGCCGGCTGCTGATGAGATGATCGCGTACTTCCAGCGATACACCGCGCAAGCGAAAGGCGATCATCTGATCGAGGCGCTGGAGAATTCCGCAGAGATGTTGTGGGATGTGGTCGCGCGGATCCCGGCGGGTTTTGCGGAACATCGTTATGCGCCGGGCAAATGGAGCATCAAGGAGATCTTCCAACATCTTATAGATACCGAACGGATCTTTGGTTATCGCGCGCTTTGCTTCTCCCGAAACGAGGTGATGGAGCTTCCCGGTTTCGATGAGGACATGTACATCGAGAACGCGGCAACGGATCAACGTGAGCTTCATGAGATCCTGCGCGAACACGATGTGGTGCGCCGATCAACGATCGAACTGTTCAGCGGAATGAGCGACCAGATGCTGCAACGCACCGGCGTGGCGAACGGCAACCGGATCAGCGTGCGTGCGATCGGCTGGACGATCGCCGGGCATGTGCTGCATCACCTGCAGGTGATCGATCAGCGGTATCTGGTGCGCGCAACGGATCGGTCGCATTCCTGATCGGCTGGAGCAACGGTTTGAAATAGCGGAATTCCGCTGTGCTGGTATCCGGATGAAAGATGTTCAGCAGATCGGTGAGTACGACGTCCGGTTCCAGAATGGCCGCGCCGAACAGATCGGTGGTCGCACTGTTCCCATAAAAGCCGCCGCCATTCACTGCTTCGATCCGCGCCAGCCGGTCCTCTCCTGCGGCAAGCACCCTGGCCGTAACGCTGTCCGCTGAAGAAAGGATCATACCGAAATGATCGGATCGCCGCACTTTGTGAAGCACGGTCTCAAGATCCATGGTGATGTTGCCTTCAGCTTCCTGATCGGCGAGCGCATAGATCGCTGCTGCGTCCGTGATCAATGTGGCCATGTAACTGTTCGCTGGCGGAGCGAACCATTGGCCCTGCCAGCTGCTCGCAAAGAATACCGCAGGTCGCCGATCGTTTCGCGCAGCGGTGATCGTTACCGCTCGGTAACGCTCTTCGATCCGATCGAAGAGTGCAGCTGCTTGCTCCTCTGCGTTCAACAACGTGCCGAAGAATTTCAGCCATTCCGCACGACCCAAGGGATGTTGCTCGAGGTATTCGGTGATGTGGATCACCGGAATCTGCGATGATGTACCGCGCAGGTTCCTGCCGAACGGATGATCGAAGATCGCCTGCGGACGAAGCGACATGATCAATTCCTGATCCATTCCATCGGCAGTACCAACCTCTTTGATCGTTCCGGCGGAAGCCTTCTGCTTGATCTTTCGATCGAAAACTTCCGCAAGATGGACCACTCCCGTGATGAGATCCTCCTTTCCAAGTGAAGTGAAGAACGGCAGTTGCGTGGTCGATGCCACGATCACGTTCGTGAGCTGCGGGATCGGCTGAAGATCGTTCACCGGAGAACCGCCGATCAGGTAGATCCCCGCAGTATCGTTGCGGCCCGCAGGACCGAAGCTGATCAGGATCCGTTGTTCATCTTTCCTCAAGATCTGGTACGATCGCGCGTATTCGTTCTCGATCGGTTCCCAATCCTCGAGCGAGATCCGCCGATCCACTGGCTGCGTGCAGGAAGAAAGGAACATCAATGGAACCAGAAGCCTGATCGCTCCTTTCACACTTGAACGGATCGTTCGCTCTATTTTGGATCGGGATGATCGCATGAATGAAAAAGCCTCTTCATCAGGATCGATGAAGAGGCTTTCCTTTTGGATCGGCTTAAGCTTTAACAGCGGTGCGTGGCGCGGCTTCCAGGATCTCAGCGCTCGCTCCTTCCTTGTATTTGTTGAAGTTGTCGTTGAACGCTTTCGCCAGTTTATCGGCTTGTTCATCGTACGCGGCCTTGTCCTGCCAGGTGCTGCGCGGATCGAGGATCTCGCTTGGCACATCAGGACAGCTCACCGGGAAATTCACCCCGAAGACCGGATGCTGCTTGTACTCCACTTTATCGAGTTCACCTTTCAACGCTGCGGTGATCATGGCGCGGGTATAACGCAACTTCATGCGCTCGCCCGTGCCGTATGCGCCACCGCTCCAGCCGGTGTTCACCAGCCAGATGCGCACATCGTGCTTCTGCATCTTCTCACCGAGCATGCTGGCATATTTCGTGGGATGAAGCGGAAGGAACGGAGCGCCAAAACAGGCACTGAAAACCGTTTTCGGTTCGGTGATGCCCGCTTCCGTGCCTGCCACTTTCGCGGTGTATCCGCTGATGAACCAGTACATCGCTTGCCCCGCCGTCAATCTGCTGATCGGGGGAAGAACGCCATACGCATCACACGTAAGGAAGAAGATGTTCTTCGGATGCGATCCAACGCTTGGCTCAGCGATGTTATCGATGTAGTGGATCGGGTAGCTTACGCGGGTGTTCTCCGTCTTCGTGCCGTCGCTGAAATCCACCTTGGTGGTGCCTTCCTCGAACACGATGTTCTCCAACAGCGATCCGAACTTGATCGCATTCCAGATCTGCGGTTCCTTCTCAGCGCTCAGATCGATGCACTTCGCATAGCAGCCGCCTTCGAAGTTGAATACGCCTTTATCGCTCCAGCCGTGCTCATCATCACCGATCAGGCGGCGATCGGGATCGGCGCTCAGGGTGGTCTTGCCGGTGCCGCTCAATCCGAAGAAAACAGCGGTATCGCCTTCCTTGCCGATGTTCGCGCTGCAGTGCATGCTGAGCACATTGCGTTCCTGCGGAAGCACGTAATTCAAAACGGTGAAGATCCCCTTCTTGATCTCGCCGGTATAGCCTGTGCCACCGATGATGATCATCTTGCGGGTGAAGTTCAGGATCGCGAAGTTGTGCTGGCGGGTGCCATCCTTCTCTGGGTCTGCGTTGAAGCCCGGCGCACAGATGACATGCCATTCCGGATCAAAACCTTCCAATTGCTCAGCGGTGGGCCGCAGGAACATGTTGCTGGCGAAAAGTGCGCTCGAAGGATATTCGGCCACCACGCGCAGGTTGAGCTGGAATTCCGGATCGGCGCAGGCGTAGGCATCCTTGATGTACACATCGCGGTTCATCAGGTAGGCGCACATCTTGTCGTACAGGGCATCGAACTTCGCTGGATCGAACGCGATGTTCACATCACCCCACCACACGGTATCGGCTGTCTTCGCGTCCTTCACGCAGAACTTGTCCTTCGGGCTTCGTCCGGTGAATTCACCGGTATCGATCGCGAGCGCGCCGCTGTCGGCGAATACGCCCTGGCCGTTCACGATCGCATGCTCAACCAGTTCGGCCGGTTCCAGATTCCAATATGCATCACCCACACGTGCAAGACCGATCTTCGAAAGGTCAGCGTTCTTCGGTTTATTACCGAACTCGTTCATGTCCTGTTAGGTTGGAAATTGGAGCCAAAATTAGGGCTTTCCGGCGTAAAGGGCTAATGACTTCGGTCAGTCCTAAGGGCCGTTATGAACAACAGAAGCCAGCCGCCGATGAAGAAAAGCCCCCCAAGCGGCGTGATCGGACCCAGGATCGGAGTGATCCCATGCAGGCCGGTGATGGATCTGGTGCTCAATAGGTAGAGAGATCCGCAGAAAAGTGCGATCCCGAGAAGAAAGACCGACCGCGCAAGGCGAGATCTCTTGGGGGTGATCCGATCCGCAAGCAATGCCAGGCCGAAGATCGCCAAGCCATGGTAGAACTGATATTGCACGGCTGTGTTCCATTGCGAAAGCGCATTTACATCGATCCGCGCTTTCAATCCATGAGCGCCAAAGGCGCCGAATGCAACGGCCAGCAACAGAATGAACGAGGCCCAGGCGAGCGAAGTGCGATCCATGCCACAAAGCTCGCGCAAAAAAGAAAAGACCTCCGCCGTTGCAGGCGAAGGTCTTCATCATGATGCGAAATGATCAGTTGTTCATCTTCTGCATTTCCTGCTCGAAGGTCTCCTTGAACTTCTCGTAATCGTAATCGATCCGCAGGCGTTCATCGCCGCTCAAGCGCTCGTTGTAGGCAGAAAGCAGATCCTGCGCGCTTAGCTCGATCGCCACGTACGCCTTGTAATTCCCGGTGGCATCCACCTTCATCAATTTCTCGCAGATCGTTTTGGTGCCGGTGAGCTTTTGATCGACCACTTCTCGGGCAAGGCTCTCATAGCGCTCGCCAACCTCTTCCTTGTTGTTCATCTCGCGGCTGTTCACGTAATTATCGATCACGGCCTTCACCTGGGTGTTGATCGAGCTGGCAAGGTCCTGGCGGGCGTTGCTCAGCGCCTTCTTCTTTGCGGTCTGCTGATCCATGCTCTCACCGAGCGCATTGGCTCGGAACACCTTGTCATCCGTGAAATATTCCGGACCGGAGCAGAGCACTTTCACTTCGGTCTCGCCGCTTGGTGGGGTTACGGCTTCGGCGGTCTTCTTCTTGCTTTTGCAAGCGCTCATTCCCCCGGCAAGTGTAAGCGCGGTGAGCATGATGGTGATCGGTCTGCTGAGGGTCATGTTCTATCGATTTGGTGGTTGTTCGTTACTTGCTTTTCGTGCTGTTTTCCAATTGTGTGCCAAGTTCCTGAAGTGCCCGTCTTACTAGAGAATTGACGACATCATGGATGGCACAAGATCCTTTCTTATCTCCTGGACCGCTTTCTTGTATGCTTCGATCCCGGCGCGTTGGTGATCGAGCTGCACGCCTTTCACACCCTGCCTTCCCCCTTCATGCACCACATCCTGCGTCCTTCGATCGCGAAAGCTGAAGCTCACATCGAGGAACGTGGTGAAGAAACCGTTCGACTCGCCGCCCTTGCGGGTCGTAGCATTCAGATCGAGCAACATGTCCGCATCGGTCTGGCGATCCACGAAGCGAAAACCTTTTCTGGTGAGCTCTTCACGGATCGCCATGGCCACACCTGCGTCGTTCACAGCCGCACCAAGGTTGGTCTCATTCGATCGCATGAAGATCCGTGGCATCTGCAGATCGATCGGTGCACGTTTCTCGGGGATCGTAAGACTTGCGACCAACGGCTTCACCAACGCTTGATCGAGCTCCTTGCTGATCAACGCATCCTGATCGAGCTTCACGAGAAGTTCCGCCGATCCGCCGGACATTTCCACGCGTTGGATCGTGGTGCGGATATGACCATCGGCATCGGTATTCTTCAATTCGATCACCTTCCCTGAAATGCCTGGATAAGAGATCGAAACGGGCAATTGAACGAGATCGGTCTTCGATCCATTCGCACTGTGCACGGCTGTGATCAGCATTTCACGCTTGAATCCATCGGCGTAGCTCAATTCGCAACGTTCCGGAAGAATGCTGAAGGTGACGCCGCTCGTGAGCTTCTGCAGCTGACCGTACAATTCGCTCGCGAGCGCGACCTGTCTTCCCTCGATCTCCACCAGATCATTCTCGCCCCAATATGATTTCATGGCGAGCAGGCCGCGCAAAGCCTGATCGAACGCTGTGCGCAGATCGCCATTCGAGAGACTTGTGCGTGATCGTGAGTGCAGATCCGTGGCCGTGGCGATCGCTTTCGCTTTCCGTTCGGCCTTCAGCCTCGCGTGCTCCGATCGCGAGAGCCGGTAGTAGGCCCAATATTCGTTCGCGTTCTCCCATGAATCGACCAGTTCGAAGCCTTCGATCAGTTCATTGGTGCTCGTTTTGATCGTGCTGGTGAAGGTCTCGTCGAACTGGCCTTTCCGCTCGAAGGAATGCAGCAAACTGTTGCCTTCGATCGTTACGCTGATCTCGCTGGCGAGTTCGTTCAGCGCGTTCTTCTTCGCTGTCTCGTGTGGTTCCGGAAGCTCCTTGCTGGCGCGGCCGATCCCGATGTAATAACTGCTGCTGATCGGCCGTGATCTGATCCATTCGGGCCGATCGGCTTCCGTGTTCACCGCCGTTTCCGTGGGCGTTGCAACCGGCTGCGCGCCCTTGCAAGCGAACAGACCGGCGCAGAACGCGACTATGATGATCCTGTTCACGGAAGTTTGCTGTTCAACTCCTGCTGGATCGCGCTGGCCATGGTGCCGCTGGCGGTCTTCATCAATTCGTTCGTCAGGGTGGACATCGGTTTCAGCGTGCGTGGTGCGGAGAAGAGGCTGATCAGATCCCTGCGGCGGCTTTCGTTGGTATCGACTACGCCGTTGCGGGCAGGGATCAGCTTGTCCTTGTCGCCTTCGTAATTCGCGTAATACACACGATCATCGATCTGCCTATCCACCACCTTGCTCACGAGCACTTCACCGGTCTCGAGCGAAACAAGGCGGTACGAGAAGGAAAGGTACACTTTGTTCTCTCGCAGGTATTCCACGTACTTCACCGGTTTGTACTTCGTGATGAAGAACTTATCACCGGTCTCCGGATTCACCTGCTGCACCTTGTACGATTCGAACGCTTCCTTGGTGCTTTGGCGAAGCGGCCCCACCTCTTCCCTGTGATCGATCAATGTGCCCATCAATACGGCCTGCGCGCCGATCAGGTTGCCCACGCGCACCGCGGTCTGCTCATCAACCACGCCGCTCAGTCCGAGCCGTTGTTCCTCCAGGATGCGATCGATGTTCTCCCGATCCACGATGCGCAGGAAGGGATCGTTGATCTCGGTGAGCGCAGTGATCGCATAGGCCTGCACCTTGGCGGCCATCTCGGGTTTCGCCGTAGCTGTGAAGGGAAGAACGGCGATCGAATACTGGCCTTTGGTGATGCATTCCTGTTTCAACGCTGAAGCATCCTTATAACCGGCATCCTTCTCGATCACCTTCATGAGCGAGGCATGTGCCTTGCGGTAATTTCCGGCCTCCAGATCGGCCTTGCCGGTGCGATAAAGCGGTTCGAGATAGGCGATCGACTGAAGCGTTCCCGCATCCTTATAGTTCGGTTCCAACTTCGAGATGCGGCTGAAGACGGATTCAGCGTTCTGGAAATCCTGCTTCTCCATGTAGGCCTGCCCTTCATTGTATAGGTCCACGAGATGATCGCCCTTGATCTTCTCGAAGTCGGTGCGATAATGATCGGGGATCTCAAGGATCACACCCAGATGCTGCACCCGTTCCTGGTAGGCCTTCGCTGCGAGATAGGTGTTCACGGCATCGGCCTTGCTCCCCATGTTCGCGAACTTGAAGAATTCGCTCAATTTGTCGTTGAGCACCTGCTGCCCGGTCTTCTTCAGGCCGATCTTGGCATCAACGTTCTTATGGTTGCGTTGCACCGCCTGCAGGTACATTTCCGCGGCCTCGGCATACAGGCCAGAGCCATCGAGCTTTCCGGCTTTCTTCGCGTACGACTTCGATCCGCTGCAACCGGCCATGAACAGGCCGATCACCAGCACCGGAATTATGTAGGCAATGCTGCGCATGACCTTCAGCGTTGATGTTCCTTAGCGTGAACCCACGTACTTGTTCAATTCATCGATCGAACTCTCGAAGCTGAACGCATCGTTCACCTTGTAGTAGTTCCCGATGTCGTACGTGCGATCATAGGCGAACTTGGCGAAATCGAGTTTGGTATCCTCGAAGCTGAAGACCTCCATCACCTCCTTCACCTGGGCGGCCGTGAAGCAACGATCGCGGCCGATCTGCTTGGCCATAATCGCCTTGGTCTCTTCGAAGCTTTTCTCTTCTATGCTCTTCTTCGCATCGGCGAATTCACCACCGTTCATGGGCCATGCGCAACCGATCGGGCCGCTGTAGCCGGGCATGCGATATACTTCGGGTTCCTTCACGGGCGTTGGCGCGGGAGCGGTCGTGGTGGTGCCGGTCGTGCTCGATCCGTTCACGACAGTTGTGGTGGTGTGCGTAGTCGTGGTGGTCGTTGTGGTGGTACCGGTGCCTGCAAGGCCATCGTTCACCTTGATGTTCATATCGATGCCCATGCCGTTCACGCCCATGCTGAAGTTGGCGTCGTTACTGGTGCCTTCGGTGGTCACCACGGTCGTGGTC